>JBKQJL010000207.1:0-31783 GCA_052147975.1 Myxococcaceae bacterium | reverse complement strand
GTCATGGGCGCAGCCGTCGGCTGACCGTTCTTTGGACAATAGTAGTTTCGACGCTCTTTCGGCCGTTGGAGGTGCCGTGGGCTGGCTCCTCACCCATCAGCCGAGAAGAATGTTCAACCCGCGTGACTTGACAACGTATGCTGTCGGAGCTTCCAGCCAGCTGGGGCAGTCGACTTCATCCCATTTGACTCCCAAGGAACCGCCCCATGTCCACGCTCAGCGGCAAAGAGTACGTCAAAGAGCTGCGCCGTCTGCAAAGGGAACTCTGTCAATTGCAGGCATGGGTCAAGCACAAGGGTCTGAAGGTCGTCATCGTCTTTGAAGGGAGGGATGGAGCGGGAAAAGGCGGGACCATCCGGGCAATCACCGAGCGTGTTAGCCCACGCGTCTTTCGTGTTGTCGCACTGCCAGCGCCCTCTGACCGCGAGAAAAGCCAGATGTACATTCAGCGCTATCTCCAGCACTTCCCTGCCGCCGGTGAGGTCATCATCTTCGACCGCAGCTGGTACAATCGGGCAGGCGTCGAGCATGTGCTCGGATTCTGCTCAAAGCAGGAGCACCGCCGCTTCCTCGACCTCGTTCCCCTTTTTGAGCGGGAGGTGGTCCAAAGCGGCGTGAAGCTCATCAAATACTGGCTCGAGGTAAGCAACGATGAGCAGGCCAGGCGATTCGAAGCTCGCATTCATGACCCGCTTCGCCAGTGGAAGCTCAGTCCAGTGGACCTTCCATCGCGCGAGCGCTGGTACGAGTATTCGCGAGCGCGCGATGAGATGTTCAAGGCGACGGATTCCAAGCCCGCTCCCTGGTACATCATCCGCTCGGACGACAAGAAGCGCGCGCGACTGAATTGCATCAGGCACTTGCTCGACCAGGTCAGCTATAAGCGTCTGCCGAAGGAAAGGCTCAAGATTCCTGACCGATCGAAAAAGGGCGCCTACGATGACCAGCGGTCACTGCGGGGCCGGCATTTCGTCCCAGAAGCCTACTAGCCCGAGCACAAAACCGCTCAGGTGACCGGCGTAGGGAGCGAAGACCACGCCAGCCTTCGCTTGACTAAGAAGGCGCGAGTCCGTCTCCCGGACGGCGATGGGCGTCGCTGTCCTCGTCCCACACCAATAGCCTTTCCTAGAACAGGACGCCAAGAAGCCGCTTCAGCAGTTCCTCCGCTGGCATCATCGTGAGGAGCAGAGGCGCAACTGGCACCAGAGTTGCGACCACAAGCCGAACGATGGTGCCTTTTGTGACGGGTATGACGAGCATGCTCCGCACGACCTCCACGCTGTTCGCCAAATCAGCGAGCGATTGGATGTCAGCGCTTCCTAGCAATGGCTCATTGTCGGGAGCGCCACCCCGCAGCCACTTGCGGTCGAACTCGCGTACGTAGCGCTGGCCCAGGGCTCCGTACTCGAGAGCCCCCCGGCGCTTCGTCCGGGAGAGCTGAGGACCGAATGGAAGGAGCGGAACGAAGACGAGTAGAAGCACCAGGATGACAACAATGCCAATTTCGGCCTTGAACTGCGGCAAAGGGACTCCGAGATAGAGGATACGGTTGGCGAGCCATCCCGACAGCAATGCGCCATGCGCCGCCGCGAGAGGCATGAAGGCATATGCGATGTTCGACAGGAAGCCCAAGCCGCCCGTTCGATCTGGATGGGTCGGGATCAAGCGCAAGTCGATGCGCGAGACCTTCCAGAGAAAGCGCGCCCAGATGTACATCCTGAAATACCAACGAACCAAGAGGAATTGAGCTACCGGAAGGCTGACGAATAAATACCAATCGCCCGCGAGCGTAAGCGACAGGCCCTCAGCGGATGGCGTCGCGTACCAAGTCGAGGTGTCGAGCGCCAAGTAACGACGCCACACGAATCCGAAGCCGTACACAAAGAGAATCATCAGCAGCTCTGCGGGTACCGAGTTCCGCAGCCTAAACGCTGACGCGACGGCCTCCTCGAAGCGGAAACTAGCATTCTCCGGAATAAGCCGTTCGTTGAGGAACTGATTTACAACCGGCCGCATACGTTGGTGTACGACTAGTTCAGCAACAATTAATAAAGGGATGACGACGAGGAAGCGGACATGTGCCTCCACGTCGTACAGGAATGGGAGCGGCACCCTTCCCGGCAGCAAACGTCCCTGTATTGCCGTGAGGACCAGAAGCGGCAGCCATACCAAGAGAGCAATGACGACCACTCGACGCCGCGCGAGCGTCAGCGCGTCACCGGCAAGGTGCGCCCTCCGCAGCAGCTGGAAGAGGGGCCCTCCCAAGAATAGAGAAAATTCGCCGGCAACCTGGGAGAGAGCTTCCTCGGGGAGACTTGGAGACTTCGTCACGGAGATCTCCTTTAAGCCGGCAAAACAGTGCTTTTTTCTGGCTAAGAACGGTCCAGTTCCGGAACCCCTATATGTACTTCATGATTGACCCGGAACTCGGCTCGTCGCGAAGTTACCGGCGTTTACAAGGGGCCGAAAAAGCCGGCAACCTCACTTCGCCGGAGCCATCACGGGGCCGCTTCCCGTCGCGCTCGCCGAGGGCTCAGTCTTCGGAATTTGCCAGCCTCCACCCAGTGCCCTGTAGAGGCTGATGAAGGCAAGGTACCGCTGGGCTCGCACTGCCGCAAGGTTGAGCTGCGCGGGGAAGAGGTTGTTCTGGTTGGTGGTGACTTCCAAGTAGCTGGAAACGCCGCCCTCGAAACGGTCGATGGCCAGGTCGACCGCCTCGGCAAGGCTGCTCACTTGGGACTCGCGCTGCTGAAGGACCGGGGCCAGTGCAGCCGTGTCGTTGAGAGAGCTCGCCACTTCTTGAAAGGCGTTGACGACGCTTCTCTCATAAAACGCCTCGGACTGCAGCCAACTCGCCCAGGCTGCATCATACTGGCCTTTCAGCTGCGCTCCCTGAAAAATGGGCGCGAGCCAGCTTGCGGTACCTCCGGCGGACCAGACGAAGGAAGGGCCGGTGAAGAGCTTCGTGAGGTCAGGCGTGGCCAGCCCCAGAATCCCGGTGAGGCTGATGGAGGGGAAGAAGTTAGCCTGGGCCACACCAACGAGGGCGTTGGCGGCGATGAGTTGCTCCTCAGCCTGGTGCACGTCCGGACGCCGTTCGAGCAGCGAGGAGGGAAGCCCCGGGGGGATGCTCGGCGGGACGACAAACTGCATGAGCGTCCGGCCGCGGGGGATGGGGCCTGGCGGCCGCCCCAGTAGGAAGGAAATGAGGTTCTCTTGGTCGGTAATCAGCCTCTGCAAGTCGAGCGCCGTCGCCTTGGCATCGTTCACCTGGGCCTGGCCCGTGGCGACCTCGAGCTTGGAGCCAGTCCCTCCCTCCAGCCGGGCGGTGTAGAGCTCGAGCGTCTTGTCAAAATTCTTCACGGTAGCGTTGGCAATCTCCAGCTGCTCGTCCAGCTGGCGCAGCACGATGTAGGAAGACGCGACGTCGGCGATGAGGCTGATGATGACGCCCCGCCGCCCGTCCTCCGTGGCGAGAAATTGCGCGACGGCCGCCTCAGTGCCCCGCCGAAACTTCCCCCAGAAGTCGATTTCCCAGCTGAAGGACGCACTAACGTTGAATTGCGCGCCAATCGGCTGCGGCGTCGTGGTGCCAACGGTGGGGGTGGTTTGCCCGGGGATGAAGCTGCCTCGACTGTAGTTAGCCCCCAGTCCCATGCCGACGGCCGGGTAAGCCTGGGCAGCGGTAATGCCCGCCTGCGCGCGCGCCTGTTCTACGCGCGCCGCTGCGATGCGCAGGTCGTAGTTGTTCTGAAGCGCCTCGACAATGAGAGCCCGCAAGGCCTCGTCCTGGAAGAGCTCCCACCACGGCAGGTCGGCGATGGAATTGGCCTCGGCCGGCTTCACTTGGTCGCGGAAGGCCTCCGTCATTGGCACGGCCGGCCGCTGGTAATTCGGCCCGACGGTACAGCCCACCAGAAGGGCGAGCAGTGGCAGGGCGGCCCGGCAAGTGCTCCGGCTCACGGGTGCCCTCCTGCACCCTCCGGCGGGGCCACCGCGGAGGCGACGGCCGGCTTCTGGACGCTGTCCTTGTGGCCACTGAGCTTCTCGACGAAAACAAAGAGGGCTGGCACCAGAAAAATGGCGATGCCGGTTGCCGCCACCATCCCCATGATGACGACAGTCCCGAGAATCTTCCGCGAATTGCCTCCGGCTCCGGCAGCGAGCCACAGAGGAACGCAGCCGAGGATGAAGGCGAAGGACGTCATGAGAATGGGCCGGAGACGAAGCTTGGCGCCGGTGAGGGCGGCATCGACGATTGGACGACCCTTTTCGACCTCGGCTTTGGCGAACTCCACGATGAGAATTGCATTCTTCGCGGCCAGGCCAATGAGCATGATGAGGCCAATCTGCCCATAGACGTCGAAGTCGAACCGTCGCATGACAAGGCCTGCGAAGGCACCGAGGATGGCGACTGGTGTGGACAGAAGCACGCTGAAGGGAAGGGACCAGCTCTCGTAGAGTGCGGCGAGAATGAGGAATACGAAAATCAGACTGAGGACGAACACTTGCGTCGCTCCGCCCTCGGCTGCCTTCTCCTGGTACGACATGTTCGTCCAGGCGATGCCCATCCCCGCCGGGAGCACTTCCTTCGCTGTCTCCTCGACGGCCTTCATCACCTGACCGCTGCTGAAACCGGGCTTAGCGCTGCCAAGCAATTCTGCCGACCGGAAAAGGTTGAAGCGCACAGTGAATTGCGGTCCGCTGATGCTCTCCACGTTGACGAGGGTGGACAGGGGCACCATCTCATCTGTGTTGTTCCGGACGTAGAAGCTCTCGAGGTCCTTCGGCTCGAGCCGGTACTGCGATTCCGCCTGCATGTACACGTTCCACGTGCGGCCGAAGCGGTTAAACTGGTTGATGTACATGCCGCCAAGAAACGTCTGCAGTGTGTCGTAGACGCTGCTCAGCGGGATGCCCTGTTTGAGGACCTTGTCCTTGTCCACGTTCACGAAGATTTGCGGTACGGCCGGGGCGAAATTGGGGAGAACGCTGCCAACCTCCGGTCGCTTGTTTAGCGCTTGAATCAGTTTCGCGACATTCTCGGTTAGAAACTGCTCGCTGCCGCCCGAGCGGTCCTGCACCATGACGTCGAAGCCGCCGGCAGTACCGATGCCCGGAATGGCGGGCGGCGGGAACGCAACAATGCGAGCCTCCGGAATGGCGGCAAACGCGGCATTCAGGTGGCGCAGGATGCCGTCGGCACGCTCCTCTGGCTTCTTGCGTTCCTCCCAATTTGTGAAGGAGACGAAGGCCGTGCCGACGTAGCTTGCCGAGTTGGCGGCGAGCATATTGAGACCGTTGATGACGTTGTAGCTGCGGACGCCGGGCGTGTTCTTGAGAATCTCCTCAATCTTTTTTCCCACTTCCCGCGTCCGCTGGAGCGACGCGGCGTTGGGAAGTTGGAAGGACACCACGGCGTAACCCTGGTCTTCCTGGGGAACGAAGCCCCCCGGCAACCGTCCGCCCACCAGGCCGTCGACGACGCCGACGCCGACCAGAAAGGCAAGCGGGAGCACCATCTTCCGGATGAGACCGCCGGAAAGTTTTCCGTAGCCGTCCGTGACGCGGTCGAACCACCGGTTGAAGCGGTCTCCCAGCCTCCCCAAGAAACCCTTCTGGGCCTTCTTCGGACGGAGCAACATCGCACTCAGGGCTGGGCTGAGCGTGAGGGCATTGAAAGCAGAAATGAGGACGGACACGGCGATGGTGACGGCAAATTGCTGGTACAACCGGCCAGTGATGCCGGCAAGGAAGACGGTCGGAATGAAGACGGCTGCGAGGATGAGGGCAATGCCGATGACGGGCGCCTGCACCTCTTCCATTGCTTTGAAGGTCGCGTCCTTGGGAGTCATCCCCTTCTCGATGTGATGCTCCACCGCCTCCACCACCACAATCGCGTCGTCCACCACCAGGCCGATGGCCAGTACCAGGCCCAGCAGCGACAGGGTATTCACTGTGAAGCCGAGGAGGGGGAAGACGGCGAAGGTGCCCACCAGCGACACCGGCACCGCAATCATCGGGATTAGGGTGGCCCGCCAGGACTGCAGGAAGATGAAGACGACGATGATGACGAGAATCATCGCTTCATAGAGGGTCTTGATGATGTCGTGCATGCCCTCCGAGATTTGGAGCGTCGTATCCAGCGAGACGTCGTAGGTCATGCCCGGCGGGAACTTCTTCTGAAGTTCGTCAAACGTCTTCTTCACGCCGGCGACGACCTCGAGGGCGTTGGAGCCTGGCGCTTGCTGAACCGCAATGACGCCTGCTGGCTGGCCGTTGTAGCGGCCCTCCTGCGAGTAGATGAGGGCCCCCAACTCGATGCGGGACACGTCTTTCAGTCGTACCGTCGACCCGTCCGGATTCAGGCGGACGATGACGTTGCCGAACTCCTCGGCCGTCACCAGGCGTCCCGGGGCGCGCACGGTGTAGGTGAATTGCTGTCCCGGGGGTGCTGGCTCAGCGCCCACTTGTCCGGATGGGTTGACCACGTTCTGCCGCTTCACGGCGTCCGCGAGGTCATTGACGGTGAGGTTGAGCCGGGTCAGCAAGTCCGGGTTCACCCAGATGCGCATCGCGTAGTTGGCCGAGCCGTAGAGGACGACGTTCCCCACGCCCTTGATGCGTTTGAGGGCGTCGACGATGTTGATGGTGGCGTAGTTGCCGAGGAACGTCTGGTCGTAGCGGTTATCCGGCGAGAACAGCGAGACGATGATGAGAGGAAAGGAGTAGGACGGTTGGATGGTGACGCCGTAGTTGAGGACCGGCTGGGGCAGGCTGGACTGCGCTTGCGAGTAGCGGTTCTGGGCTAGGACGTTGTCTATGTCGATGTCCGACCCCACCGCGAAGGTCACCACCATCGTCTCGGTGCCGTCACTGCCGTTGGTCGACTGCAGGTACAGCATGTTCTGCACGCCGTTCATTTGCTGCTCGATGGGCGTCGCTACCGACTGCTCGACCGTGATGGCGTCGGCGCCGGTGTACGTCGTCGTCAGCTGAATCTGTGGCGGGACGATGTTTGGAAAGAGGGCGATGGGCAGCTTGGTCAGCGCCACGACGCCGGCAATGACGGTGATGATGGCGATGACAATCGCCACAATGGGCCGCCGGATGAAGAATGCAGACATAGGGAGTCTCCCTCGCAGGCCTAAGCTAGCGAGGCGCCTCCGCGGACGAGGTCTGAGCAGGCTGCGGCTTGACCAGCATGCCGTCGGTAACCTTTTGTAGCCCTTCGACAATTACCCGCTCGCCAGGGTTGAGGCCGGACATCACAATCCACCGCGTCCCGACGCGCGGCCCGACCTCCACGTTGCGGATTTGCACCTTGTCGTCGGGTGCGATGACGGCGACCGAGAAGGCACCCTGGACTTCGCTCACCGCTGCCTGCGGGACGAGCAACGTATTGCCTCCTTGCCCCGGCAGCGTGCCCCGGACGCGCGCGTACTGTCCGGGCCGCAATAGCGTGTTGGGATTGGGGAAGACGGCTTCCACCTGAAGGGTCCCAGTGGTGGTTTGCACCTGCCGTTGCAGGGCGTTGACGAAGCCTCGGTACGGGTAGGTGCTGTTGTCGGCGAGGATCAGCTCAAGTCCCCCAGTGCCCCCGTCCCGCATCTCCGCGAGGCGTTTAGCCACCACGGCTGCGTCCTGGTCCTCGAGCTTGCGAAAGATGTTGGCGTAGCGGAGGTAATCGGCCTCGGAGATGTTGAAAGTTACCTTGACAGGCTCCACCTGGGAGACGGTGGTGAGCACCGTCGGCGTCCCCTGCCCCACCAGGCTACCGATGTTGACCTGGGCCGTTCCGACAATGCCATCCACGGGCGAGTAGATTCTGGTGTACGAGAGATTGAGCTTTGCCTGCTCGAGGGCTGCCTTGGCCGCCTCCACCTGCCCCGTAGATGCCTCCTGGCCGGCGATGGCGTTGTCGAGGTCCTGCTGGCTGATAGCCTGCTTCGCGGCCAGGGGGCGGTAGCGCTGTACCGTAATGTTGGCTCGGCTGAGCAGGGCCTGCGCCTGGGCGAGGTTGCCTTGGGACTGCAGCACCTGGGCCTGGTACTGCGACGGGTCGATGGTGAAGAGCAGCGTGCCTGTCTTCACGTAGGCGCCGTCCCTGTAGTCCTGCGATTGGAGGAAGCCCGCGACGCGCGCGCGAATCTCAACGTTGAGGTATCCGTTCACAGTCCCGACGAATTCAGCGTAGACAGGCACGTCCTCCTTCACCACCGGTGCGAAAAGGACGGTCGGTGGCGGCGGCGGCGGCGGCACCTTCTCGGCACAGCCGAAGGCCCAAACGAAGAATCCTGCGACGAGCCATCCTGCAAACGGCGGACGACAGCGCATGTTCAGGCCTCCGACAACAATTGGTCCTTCAGACACTCGCCAACACCGGCAAGCTATGGTGGGCAGCTATACTCCGTTTTCGACGGGGGTGGGGGCCACAGGCAACGCACTCGAGCACGCCCCACGAGTCGAGCGCCACCAATCTATTCCGCGGCCAAGGCCGCCGCGCCCAGAGGGCCATCAGCGAAGTCGCGGCATTCACGAACTCCGGCTTAACGACACGCCGCGCTCCCACGACAGACGTGAAGTACTGCCTGCTATGCGACCGAAGGATTCGCTCTAGTGCGCCGCGAAGAGCGCATTCAGGTCGGAGTAGTTAAGGGAGCGCTCCAGCAGCGGTGCGGAAGCCCCGGTGGCCAGGAAGCCGGTGGCAAGCGAGGCGATTCGGCCGTACACCACCTGGCAGATAGAAGACCCGGCGCTGAGCCGCCGGACGCCGAGACTGGCCAGTTCCTCGGCGGGCGGCAGCCCCGCCCAGACCAGCACGTTGAGCGGGAGCTTCTGGCCACTGGCGATGGCGCGAATCTCGGCAGCATGGCTGACCCCCGGGGCAAAGAGGCCGTCGGCACCAGCCGACCGGTACCGCTCGGCTCGGGCCAGTGTCTCCGAGACCCGGCGGTCGGCGGGCACCAGGGCGCGCAGGTAGACGTCGGCGCGCGCATTCACGAACAGGTCGACGCCACGCCGGGCGGCGCTGCGCTTGGCCGCTTCGATCTTGGCGCAAAGGAGGTCCGGTGACGCTGTCCCGTCCTCGAGATTGATGCCGACCGCGCCCGCGTCGACCACCAGAGCGACGGCTTCTCCCACTTCCGTCGGATCGTCCGAGTAACCGCCCTCGATGTCCACCGACAGCGGCACTCGCACGATGCGGGCGATGGCCGACGCGGTCGCCGCTAGAAGGGCGCCGGGTAAGCGGTCCCCATCCGGATACCCATGAGACCAGGCCACCGCGGCGCTGCTGGTGGCAATGGCCGGCGCCCCGAGGCTCTCGAGTAGACGGGCGCTGCCCGCATCCCAGGCGTTCGGCAGGAGGAGCAAGCCGGAGTCGTGTAGCCGGCGAAAGTGAAGTGCAGCTTCAATGGCAGATCCAGTCATTGAACATCCTTACGGTCCGAAGCTTTATTTCCCGGCACCGGTGACCCACCGGTGTGGTGCGGCATACACGCGGCATGGACGCCATGGCCCTGCTGGCCGCAGCACCAGCGCCCGTCCTTCGCCATGACAGCTGGGCTACGAGCCTGAGCTCGTCTGCTTTATTGTCATGTCGCGCCATGGGCTTCAGCGCGCCGGCGATTTCGCGTCTCAAGTTCCCAGTCTAAGAAGCGACTCTCCTGGCCTGGAAGGCCCAGTCGAATCCGTCAGATGAAGTATGAGAACAACCTCATGAAGGAGTTCCTGAAACGCTCGCCGAAGCTCTGGGCCTTTAGGTCCTCCAAGGTAACCTCTCGGCAGTTTGCCAAGTCTTCCTCGAAGAGCCGCTCCTGCTGCCGAGTGAGGCGCTCATCGAATAGCCAGACCATGAGTTCCTTGTGGAGGCGCAGACTGCGGCTGTCCATGTTCATCGTGCCGACCGCGCAGATTTGCGAGTCGACGGCGATGGTCTTCGCGTGGAGGAAGCCCGCCTGGTAAAGGTAGATGCGCGCACCCGCTTTGAGCAGCGGCTCGAAATACGTCCACGCTGTCCAATAGGGAACCTTCTTGTCGGGGACCCCCGTCATCATGAAACGCACGTCGACTCCGCTGAGCGCAGCGTTCATGAGGGTGTCATCGAGGCCCACCTCGGGCACAAAATACGGAGACTGAATCCACACGCGCCGCTGGGCGTTCCCAATGGCAATCATGTGGGCGCGCCGAGATGACTGCCATGGGTCTTCTACGTTTTGCGCGACGACCTGGCACAGGATGCCCGTTTCCCCCCCATCGTTCGACGGTGCCGGAAGGTATTCGGGCATCAAAACGTTTTCTTTGCGCTTTTCAAACCAGCGCCGGGCAAAAAGTGCTTCGAGCTCTCCGACAACCTGGCCTGTCAGCCGAAGGTGCGTGTCACGCCAGCGGGCGAAACGCTTACCACCGTCGACGTACTCCTGCCCGACGTTGAAACCACCCGTGTAGCCAATCTCACCGTCGATCACGACAATTTTTCGATGGTCGCGGTAGTTCAGCTTCTGGAGGTCGGTGACATCACCGGCAACCTGCGCACCGAGCGGAACAAGCGCATTGAGCTTCTTCTTGCTCCAGGCGATGCAGCCGACGTAGTCGTACAGAAAGCGAACTTTAACTCCGGCTGCAAGGCGCTCGCGAAGAATTGCGATGAGCGCATCCGTCAGCTCGTCGTCCTCCCAGATGAAGTACTGGATGTGAATGAACCGCTTCGCCTCCGCCAAGTCAGCCTTGAGGTGGTCGAATTTCTCCGCGCCGGTACGGAAGATCTCGGCATCGTCGGCGGTCACCACTCGGAAGCCACTCTCGCGCCGGATGGCCTTGCGGAGCCGGTCCACATAGGTGCCGGCGAAACGCTCCTCAACCCGTCGAGCTGCCGCTGCGTTCCGTTCGAAGAAAGGTGTCAAGGCCCTCTGCTCGGCCCGCAGGTGCTCGGCCACCCATGGCTGCTTGGCAGTGATGGCGGCCCAGTCTCGACCGAAGAGAAAGTAGAAGACCAAACCGACGAATGGAAAGGCGAGCAGAGCGAAACCCCACGCGAGGGTGTCGCCCGTTTCGCGGTTCTCCATCACCAGGGTCACCATGACCACCACGAAGTAGGCCGCGAAAGGCCAGAAGAGCCACCACGGGAGGTAGGGGTGAATCAGCACTGTGGCTCCATCCCTCTCATGATGGACGGCCTACCCGGAGGCATCCATCTCATGTCGAACCACGACGCCGCCTGGCCCTGGCCTCCTCGCTTCGCCCACGAGCAGCGAGGCGAGCCTCTCACGGATGAGACGTCTTAGCGGAAGGACTTCCCGCACTTCAAACCGGGTCGGTCGATGCAGCGCCGATTGGTGGTGCGCGCCGCCGGTACTCGGGGTGCACTGTTAGGTGCCTCACGAGTAGGGGTTGCACAGTCCAGAGTTGATTCGCACCGCCGCGAGCGGAGTTTCCCCGGCTGCAGGCCGCAGAGACCTACAACCTGAACGGCATGCTGAAGGAAATGGAGAAGCACCGGGGTGACGACTAGGTCGTCGCCCGCTAAGGCGTGCGCGTTTGAAACTCTGGCCGGGCGGTCCTGCAGGTGGCCGCCCGGCCTTTTCATGCCTGCAGCTGTCCTCGCAAACCCCAAGCCCTGCCCCCAACTGGGTTCCCACCGGAGACACCCAGGTTGCGCTTGTGGCCGTGAGAGGTTGCCAGCCTCATCTGGGCTCCTCCCGGACGCGTGAGCGCCTTCCTCGACCGGCGAACGGCCGGAACGCGGCGACCTCGAAGCCGTAGGGCGCCACCAATCGTCGGAAGCCGACAGCCGCCTTCGGCAAGCGGATGGCAACGGCCCCAATTGCAAGTTGCGCCAACGAGAAACGCCAGCGATGCGTCCGGTCCAATGTTCGGGGCCAGCGCCGATGACGACGTTCTACCTCTGAAGTCTCCGCTGTTCAGCAACCCCCAACTTGGTAGGCTGCCGTTGTCATGGCGGGGACAGCCTTGGTGACCGGCGCATCTCGTGGCATTGGCCGCGAAGTCGCGACTCAGTTGGCGCTGGAAGGTTTCCGCGTCCTCGCCGGTGTTCGGGTGGCCGCTGACGCTCCACAGCTTGCCGGCTCAGTCACTGAAGTGTTGGATGTTGGTTCTCCGATTTCGATCGAAGCGCTAGCGAAACGTCTCGTCAGTCGCGGCGAGAAGCTCGATGTTTTGGTCAATAACGCCGGGGTCTATCGAGGCGTTGACGAGAGGACCCTCTGGAACGTCAACGTCCGGGGCCCTCTGCTTTTGACATGCGCCCTTGCTCCATTGCTCGTCGATGGTGCACGGGTGGTGATGGTGTCGAGCGGGCTTGGCCGCAGTTCCGCTCAGGACCCTCGTCTGCTCGCAAAGCTTCAGAGCGACGTCCAGAGCCTTCAGGACGTGGAGGCGCTTTGCAACGAACAACCAGGTGGCTACGGCGCGAGCAAAGCCGCTCTGAATCGCCTAGCGCAGCTCTTCGCCGCCGAAATCAAGACACGACACATACTCGTTAACGCCATTAGTCCGGGGTGGGTTCGGACCGAAATGGGGGGCTCGAACGCACCGCGCTCCATCGAGCAGGGTGCCTCTTCTGTGCTGTGGGGCTGTCGGCTTCCAGCTGATGGGCCGACCGGGGGCTTCTTTGAAGACGGGAAAGCGGTGGAGTGACCTCTCGCTCGTCAGAAGTCAGGTCGCCGGGCGGCAATCCGCCACATTGTCTGGGGCAACCTCCAGACTTCCGAAATTCGCCAACGTGCCCCGCCCTCGCCGTGCAGCGCGTGCTCGCCCAGCTTAGGGGTCGCCCGCCGCGGGCTTACCGCTTCTTGAGAAGTTGGTGGAGGCTCTTCCCGGTGCGCTTTCGCAATGCACCCAGCTTGGTCCGACCGGACACTCCCGGAGCAAACCCTGGCCCATATTCTTTGCGCAACGTGGCTACCAAAGTATCGCCGCGCTTCTCGCGGATTTGGCCCGCTTTGGCCCCCTTCCGGTCGCGCTGGCGACCATCGAGGCCCTTCTTGTAGCGCTTAGCCATCGTCTCGTCCCTCCTTTGTTTTTGCCAGAAGCCGCATCGGAACTGGCGGGCGCCACTGAACCTGCCAATCGACATCGTTGCTCGCGGTCCGCCACCAGCAGCAACCTGGCTTCTAGC
Organism: Myxococcaceae bacterium; assembly: GCA_052147975.1. Lineage (GTDB taxonomy): Bacteria > Myxococcota > Myxococcia > Myxococcales > Myxococcaceae > JADGRA01. Next base: position 18,645 of record JBKQJL010000207.1, on the reverse strand, counting down.
CCCGTTCCTCGCCGTTTTCCAGCTGACGGGTGTCGCTGACGATGGTTCGTCGAGAGGCCAACTCCGGCTGGCGTCGCAGACTCGTCTTGGCATCGAGAAATTCGTCTGACGGACATGCGCTGAATTGCAGTCGACGACCTAAGCATCGCCGTCCAAGGAGGGGGCCGTCCTAGGCCGCGGGGACGCGCCGAGTCATGCGCGGCAGTCCCCGCTTGGCCGGGTTCCGCAGAAGCCGAATGGTTTAGCGCGCGGTGCCTTCGCTTCGGTTGATGGTGGGCACGCCGTCCGCCGGTCGGGGCCGATGTCCCGCGCTGCGCTGCTCCAACGACACCGACGAAGGCCATCGAAACCGCAACACTGACACCGCCGCGACAGCCGATAGCGATTGGCGACGACGATGGTCCAGCCCATGTCGCTCCAGAGGCAGCTTGCGGCACCAGCCAATCAAACCGATGAAGCTGCCCCGGCGAGGCCCGCACCAATGGTGTCCCCGCGCTGGGCTAACCGGTGCCAATCGCGGAGCACAAGAACCGCAAGCTCGACAGCCGGTGGGCCCGGAAACAATCGACGCCGAGCCTGAGGTGACACCTCGGAGACGAGAAGGCCTCGTGGTTCTTCTAGGCCGCAGGAGCCGCACGCTTCCGATGAAAGAAAAGCTCGGAGAGCTTTCCGGGCCCCAAGACTCGCCCTAGCTCCCGATAGGAAAAAAGCGGAACGAAGGCCACCAGCGTCACGACAACACGCGCGAGGAGTTCGTACAGGTGGCTGCCGGTGAGCTGCGGCAGGGCACTCGCTAAACTCCTCCCGTGCACGAGGGCTCCAACAAAGTGCTCGAGCACTGTGAAGACGGCTACCAACAACCCGAAAACGACCGTCTTCCACGCAGTCGAAACAGCGAGGCTTTGCTCATGGAAGTGCTCACCCAGGTGGAAGGCTTCACCAATGAGAATGACCTTGGCGAGCACGAGCGCTTCCACGACCGCGTAGCCGTACTCGTAGTAGTCAATGTTGTATTCCTCCAGGAGGAGCCTGCGGTAGGTCGTCAACGAGACGAGAAAGGCGGCGAGAAATGCTGAGATCGCGATTAGCTCGCGCGTCTCGTGTACCACCACCTCGCGAACATGGGCTTTCTTGTCGAGATTTTCAGACATCGAACTCGCCTCCGCGCCACAAGACGCTTCTTGGTTCGAGATTCCTCAATTAGAGCTGGGACTCGCTACCTCCACACTGCAAGCCTAACCGCCTTGGCTCGACGAATGTCGTCCTAAGTCTCGGGTGGGGAGCGCTTTTCTCGGCAGCCAATCGCACCCGGAGCGGTGGTTCCAACGCCTTCACTCTACTCGTTTGCCCGTTCAACGAAGTGCTCGCAGTTACTGGCTGAGACAGCGGTTGGACGCGCACCACCACCATCGACGGTTTGCGCATTCCGCAGGACGGCCCCGACAATGCTCAGCCCGTCACGGATGGTGGCAACGGCTACGGCCCATGCCTTACTCCAGCAACCGTCGTCTCCCGCCAACACGGCAAGCGTCGGGGCCATCAATCAGGAAATGAGCTCGCCTGGTGTTGAACACCCCTTCGATTGCCAATGGCGCGTCGGTCGTCTCCTCAAATGCGGCCATGACGGTGGACATGACGGCGAAGAGCTATGCCGGAAATGTGTACGTCTGCGCGCTGGCGATGCGCCCCGCTGCCACCACGGCGACGTTCACGATGCGGGGTGTGAGGCAGCGACCGCCACCATCCTCGGGGGAGTCTCGGTCGATTGCCGTGGCGGCGGGAACGTTCAGCGACAGTTTCGCGCCCTACGACGTCCCATCTGTACCAAATCAGTCCGTAAGGCGACTGGGGACGGCGGGGCCTCGCTGGCGTTGCCCTCGGCCGTGCAAACCCCAAGAGGCGACCTGTCTGCGCCTCAGGAGGGGCGCGCCTCTGACAGAACTCTCGAAGCGCTGTCCACCACCCGCGTCAACTCCCCCAAATCGATGGGTTTCTGCGCCCGACCGAGCACCATGGGGTGGTTCAAAGCGACGCGCTCGACGGAGTGATGCGAGGACACCAACACGACACGAATTCTCGAGGCGTGCGGGCCCCGTGCGAGCTCGCGCAACAATTGCTGACCACTGACTTCGGGGAGCATCAGGTCGAGCAGCACGACGAGCGGGGCCTTCGACCGGTCGACGGCGCTGAGCGCCTCAAAGGCGTCCTCGGCCGTGGCCACCGAGTAGCCCAATTCCTCGAATTTCTCCTGGAGGAACGAGCTAAAGAAGGGCTGGTCATCCACAACGAGAAGTTGTTGACCGTTCCCGTGGGAGTGTCGTTTTTCCATGAGGACGGCACCCTCGCATACGCTCTGGGGCTGTGGAAGCCGCCCCCTAGGGCATTGTTCAGTTTCAGACTCTGTGTCGCAGAAAAGGGCCAGGACGCCCACGACTGCGGTGCCACTCAAGTGCCCGTGCCTCCACTGAGAGCTGGCCCCGTGGCGCGATTGACGCGACTTCAGGGCACGCCAGGACCCGGGCGAGGAGCTACTCCGTCAGAGGAGTGCGCATGCAGTTGTTCGTGAGCTGAATCTGTGCGCTTGGGGCGGCCACCATCTCAAAGTCCGAAACCTGAAGCGCTGCCAGGTCATGAGACCCAATGTACGGCGCAGCACTGGCGTCCATGGTCAGAGGGATGTTCCCGCCGTCGTCGAGGAACATGCCGTACGTCTGCAGCGCTACCGCGACGGCCTTCGCCGCGGCGTTGGGAAGGACTGACACGTCAAAGCTTGCTTTGAGACGAAAGCGGGCGGCATAGGGTGGATACAGCGCGGTGCCGGCTGGGGCGCCGGCATGCGTCCCGGGATGAACGTAGACGCCCGCTGCCATCGATGCGTTGGGTAGGATGAATCGCAGGGCATGCGGGACGACACCGGCCTGCAACTCGGCGCCGGTCACGAGCAGCGGCGCGATGGGCATGCCGGCCGCATCTGCACTGGTACATTGGTCCCCGCGGCTGTAGGGCGTTCCAGCTTGCCAGTAGTCGTGGCTCATGTCCCAAACCACTTCGCACAGCGTTGTGAACGGACTGCCTGTCGCCGTCCCTCCGACAATGTTGGTGTTGTAGAGCTCGTACAGTCGCGTGCCTTGGTACACAAGCACGTGGCAGTCCCCCTGGCCCGGCGTGTTGTACGAGGTGTCACAGGCATAGTTGCTCGAGCCCTCGGCATTTCCGCCGAGTGGAATGGGCACGGCTGTCATGTCGCAGTCTGGTGTGTAGTACCCGTTTGCGGGCGTGAAGGCCCGGGGCTGAACCGAGGCATCCGCGTGCAAAATGGTGAGACTAAAATCGATTTGCATGTTGCCGGAGCCCCAGCCAGCTTCGGCCAGCTGGTTGATGACGGCGGCAGAATTGGGGTCGAGGGCAGCGTTGGAGACGTCCTCGAAAAAGATGGCAGTCGGGGGAAACGAATTGTTGGGGCTCCCCTGCCCCGCATCCCCGATGGTTCCAGCATCGCCACCGGCGTCGTTCGCCCCTCCGTCGGGAAGAGGTGTCCCGCCGTCATAGGCGCCAGCATCCACGTTGCCGGTGCTGTCGGAGATTGGCGGACCGAGGAACCCAGTGCATCCCACCGCAAAGAGCGCCAGTGCCCATACCGCCGGACGGACCACGGCTTTCATTGCTGGGCTGTGCGCCTGGGGACCGAGGCTCAGGCGCGCCGGCTGCCTCGACACCAACTCGCTTTGCGCAATTCCCTTGACCACGGTTGGAGCAAATCGGAAATGGGACGGAAGCTCGATGTAGTCCGTTAGTGGCCTCTGTGCGTTTCCCGCCTCTTCGAGCAACGGGTAGCGGGCCCTGGAGACTCTTTCGTGAGCATACGGGGGTCCGTTGCAGCGGGGCTCCAGTCTGCCGAAGCCCATCCCGTCGACCGTTGCCGTTGCGCCGTTGAAGGCCACCCCGACTCCTCGCTTTTCTTCGGTCGGGCCAGACGCAGCTGAGCGCTCGGGGGGTGCGTCTCGGCGGTGAATGTCCAGCGACTTCGCCGGCTCGTTTGGTGACGCCCGGGGAAACATCCGACCCCGGCAAGCGGCCGCGGCCTCACGTCGCTGGCGAGCGGCGCGCTGGCGTTAACCCTTCGCCGGCGCCATGGGAAGCGCTGGGGGCGACCTCAGCTCCCGCTTCGGTCCCTCGAAGGCCCGGAACACCTGCTGATGGCGCGAGAGCGAGCAACTCTCGTCGCGCGTGTAGTAGGCCCGGACCCAATCGAGGAGAAAATCGAGCATCTTGTCTTGCTCTCCCGGGCTGGCGAATTTGTGCGGCTCCCAAGGCCGGGAGCGACAGTGAGCGAGACACGCCATCTCTCCGGGGTTTAGGAACACCAGCTCCGTGCACCGCGCGGACGCCACTTCGACCCACTCGCTGTAGCAACCCTCGATGACCCAACGCGAATTCGTCTCGAGAAAGTGGTGCAAGTCGAGCAACACGAGGTTTGCGGGGCGCGGCACAGCGACCTGCCCCTGCTCCCAGACCAGGGTGTCCAGGTCCAAGTGAATGAGCCCCTCCAGCCGGGCGAGGTAGGCGGCATAGGTGCTCTTGCCCGACCCGGCATTACCAAACACAACGACCCGCGACTCTCCCGGGATCTGCGCCACCTTTTGGGGACCCTCACGCACTGCCGCTCCTTCGGAGTCGGACACGTGCATTCTTAGCTCTCTATCCGCATGTTAAAGACCTCAACGTCACCCAAGGAGGCCGCACCCGTGAAGCTCTTCTACTCGCCCGGAGCCTGTTCCCTGTCCCCACACATTGTCCTTCGCGAGGCGGGCATCCCCTACCAACTCGAAAAGGTCGACTTGAAGACTCACACCACGGCGGGGGGAGCCGACTTCTACAGCGTCAACTCCAAGGGCTACGTCCCGACGCTGCAACTCGACGACGGGCGCGTTCTCACGGAAGGCCCTGCCATTGTTCAGTACCTGGCCGACCGCAAGCCCGAGAGCGGATTGGCACCCGCTGCTGGAACCTTCGAGCGCGCACAGCTTCAGGAATGGCTGAACTACATTGGGACAGAGCTGCACAAGAGTCTTGGCGCGCTCTTCAACCCCAAGCTGGCAAGTGAGGTCAAAGAGTCGACTGTCGCGGGCCTCCAAAAGAAGTTCGACTACCTTGCCAAGCAGCTCAGCGGTAAGAAATTCTTGCTCGGTGACGCGTTCAGCGTCGCTGACGCTTACCTCTACACCATCCTACGCTGGGCCGACCTCTTCAAGATTGACCTCGGAAAGTGGCCCGCGCTTCAGGAATACCTAGCCCGAATCGCTGCACGGCCCGCGGTGAAAGTCTCTCTCAATGAAGAAGGACTGTCCTAAAGGGTGCGCGCCATACCATGAACGAATGGGGCGTCCGGACTGGGCCCCAGCTCGCGCCATCCGCAGCGCAGGTAGAAGCGCAATGCTGAGAGGTTGGTCGGACTCACGTGGAGCGTCGCAAAATGATAGCCCTGATCTCGCAGCACACTGACCGCGTACGCGTCGAGTTGCGCCGCTAGGCCTCGCCCGCGACAGCCTGGGACGAGGTAGTAGAGGTTGACGTGCCCGGCGCTCGGCCGAGTGTCCGACGACCCCAGCACCACCTGCCCAACAATCGTGTTCCCCAACCAGGCGTTGACGGCGTTCCGGGGGTCTTGCTGGAGCTTCTCGGCGAGTCTTTCGACCCACCTGCCGCCGTCGCGACCGGCCTCCGCCCAGAAGCGCTCGGCCGTTCCGAACGAACAGACGAAGGCGTCTTCGCTGAACTGCACGGCGAGCGGGCCATCGCCGGGAAGACTCAGCGGGCGAAAAACGAGGTGGTCTGGAGCTCCCCTGGACTTCGTGCTGGCCGCCATGCTCAAGGTGTACACGGCTTAAGGCCGCCGCGTCGGCCTGAGCTCCGGCCCAACGAGTTCCTTCCGGAATTGTCCGTTGACACGGTTGGTGCCGGAGGCCGTTTGCTGGAAACTTGCCGAGCGGGAGGCAAGTCAAATCAGGCCCGCAATCCAAAGCGTCTGCCGCGTGCAGCTTCAGCCAATCTGAATGCTCAGCATCGAGATTGAACCTCCATCCACGCCTGAGACCGGAAAGCTGACCGGGTCCCCATCACGTTGCATGCCAAGGACGTACAAAAGAGGCAAGTAATGGTCAGGCGTCGGCACCGAAAGGAGGGCGTCGGCACCAAGCGCCGCGTAGTCAACCAATGGCTGATGCTGACGCGCCACCACCAACCCCTTCACGCGCTCCTCGAAGCTGACGGCCCAGTCATAAGCGCCTACGGAATGGTCGCCCCAAGCGTAGGCCTCGAGGTTGTGGACGAGGTTGCCACTGCCCAGGACAAGCACCCCTTCTTCACGAAGTGCCCGCAGTCGCCCTCCAAGGGCGTGATGAAAGGCGGGGGGCTGTGTCCGGTCGATGCTGAGCTGCACGACCGGCACATCAGCCTTCGGGAAGACGCGAGCCAAGACGGACCAGGTGCCATGGTCGAGGCCCCAGTCAGTGGCCGCCACCACTTGCGTCGGCTCCAGTATGTGCCGGATTCTCTCAGCGAGAGCTGGGTCCCCAGGGGCCGGGTATTGCACCGCATACAACTCCGGGGGGAAGCCACCAAAGTCGTGGATGGTTTTGGGGCGCTCCTCCGCTGTGACTCGAGTGCCGCGCAAGTACCAATGCGCCGAAACCGAGAGAACTGCTCGCGCCCTCGGAAGAGCCCGGCCGATGGCTTCCCATGCTGTCGTCCAGGAATTTCGTTGAAGCGCGTTCATGGGATTGCCATGCCCGATGAAGAGGGCAGGCATCAGTGGTGTCGCCATATGAAGGACCTGTGCCTCCGACTGCTCAGCTTGGTCAGCAGCGACTCAGCTTCACGGACGACCCCATTCTACCCGGGGCGCCGGGGCTTTCGCGCAGCCATCTGACGCCCCACCACCAGCGCGGCATAGACGCGAGCTTCGGGAAAGCGGGGGATGTCGGTTGGACGGCTGCCCCACCAATTCATCACAACGGCTAGGCGCATCTCTCCGGCGCCTCGCGTCCGGCCCGGGGGCAGCTGGTTACGGGCATTGAGGACGCCGTGTGTCAGTTTCCCATTAAAATACACCAGACGGTTGGGCTGCGGGGCGACGAGGTCGGCATCGAGAGGCGCCGGAGCACAGCCCGGATTCTCGGGGGCTGGCGACTGGGCGGTGACTGCGAGACAGCCCCCCTGGACTCGATTGAGAAAAAGAACCGAGGAAAATCGTGGGTGCCGAAGGACTCCGCCGCGCAATGCCAGCTGCTCGTCTCGGTCCTGGTGAAAATCAACACCCACGCGACTGGTCCTCATCCGTGACAGCCACCATTCCACCCCAGCGAGGCGTGCCGTCGGCAACAGCTGCCTGAGCGACAACACCGCCTGCTCAACCACCGAGGTGGCCGGACCAAAGTCGAACCAAAAGGTGGTCTGGTAGGTGCTGCGCAGCCGTTCACCGCCCAAAGCGTGGACTCCCGAGCGCAGTCGTCGGAAGAGCGCCAAGGGCAGAGCGTCGTCGTGAAGATGGACGAGACTCACCCTTGGCTGTATCGCATATAACGAGGGCGGCGAGGACACCACCGAGGCACCCAGGCACGAATGTCCGTGGCTGAGCCGGAAAGCACGGACCGAGCGACGAGGATGGTTGACATGCTGGTGCCTGCCTCACGCTGTTCGACCGGAGGTCGTCCATGGCCCAGGTAAGTTCCATTGCGGAGCTCGTCGAACAAGGGGCCCCAGCGGCCCGGGCACTGAGTGCTCCGGAGGGCGTCCCTCCGCTGAGCTACGGGAAGCTCAAGGTTTTGACCGCCGAAACCATGCGGGCGTTGAACGGGCTCGGCATCGGCCGTGAGGACCGGGTCGCCATCGTGCTGCCCAACGGTCCCGAAATGGCTGCGGCCTTCGTTGCCATCGCAGCCAGTGCGACCACCGCGCCGCTGAACCCTGGCTATCGAGCAGAGGAGTTCGAATTTTACCTGGCCGACCTCCGGGCGAAGGTGCTGGTGCTCGGCGCGGATTCTGACTCAGCCGCCCGAGCCGTTGCACGCAAGCTGTCGCTCCCTATTCTCGAGCTCAAGGCAGAACGTTCGGCAGGGGCTGGCTATTTTTCGCTCACGCCAGCCGAAGGCGTCCGCGGCGCTGCTCGCCACACCGGGTTCGGGGGGCCCGACGACACCGCTCTGGTGCTGCACACCTCTGGGACAACATCGCGGCCGAAGATGGTCCCGCTCCTGCAACGCAATGTTCTCGCCAGCGCTGGGCATATCGCCGCCACGCTCTCGCTTACGGCCGACGACGTGTGCCTGAACATCATGCCGTTGTTTCACATCCACGGCCTCATTGCCGCAACCCTTTCCTCCCTCGGTGCAGGCGGTGAGGTGTGCTGCGCTCCCGGCTTCAACGCGCTCAAGTTCTTCTCGTGGTTCGATGAGGTCCGACCCACTTGGTACACAGCCGTCCCAACCATGCATCAAGCCATCCTGGCGCGCGCTGAGCGCAATGCCGAGATTCTGACTCGGTCCCGGCTCCGCTTCATCCGGTCTTCTTCTGCGTCCTTGCCCCCTCAAGTCATGGCGGAGTTGGAACGGGTTTTCGGTGTGCCGGTCATCGAGAGCTACGGAATGACCGAGGCCGCACACCAGATGGCTTCCAATCCACTCCCGCCCCGCTCTCGAAAGCCCGGCTCGGTCGGCCTCGCTGCTGGCCCGGAAGTCGCCATTCTCGACGAGCACGGCCGGCAACTCGGTCCCGGCACGGTTGGCGAAGTGGCCATTCGCGGCCCGAACGTCACTCTGGGCTATGAGGCCAATCCTGAGGCCAACGCCAAGGCCTTCATCAATGGCTGGTTTCGTACCGGCGACCAAGGGCTCCTCGACGCCGAGGGGTATTTGCGGCTCACCGGGCGGCTCAAGGAACTCATCAACCGCGGCGGCGAGAAGTTTTCGCCCCTCGAAGTCGACGAAGTCCTGATGGACCATCCAGCAGTGGCGCAGGTCGTCACCTTTGGTATGCCCCACGACAAGCTTGGCGAGGACGTTGCGGCTGCAGTGGTGCTACGCGAAGGTCGATCCGCCACTGAGCGCGAACTACGCGATTTCGCCGCGACGCGGCTGGCAGATTTCAAAGTGCCGCGGAAGATTTTGATTGTCACCGAAATCCCCAAAGGCGCCACTGGTAAGCTTCAGCGAATCGGCTTGGCGTCCAAGCTGGGACTCGCGCCTTGAGGGCATCGAAGCGATGAAGATTTGCATCGTTGGGGCCGGTGCCATTGGGGGTTTGCTGGCAGTCAAGCTGGCCGCTCAGGGCCAGAGCGTCAGCGTCATCGCCCGCGGCCCGCATCTCGCAGCCATTCGCGCCAACGGCATGAAGCTTCTTGCCGACGGCAAAGAAACAATCGTGCCGTTGACGGCAACGGACAAAATCCGCGACATGGGCCCGCAAGACCTCGTCTTTCTCGCCCTGAAGGCCCACCAGTTGGGCGCCGTCGCATCAGACGTCAAGTCTCTGTGCGGCCCCGAGACAGTCGTGGTCACCGCGCAGAACGGCATCCCCTGGTGGTACTTCTTCAAATACGACGGCCCCTACCAAGGCACCATCCTTCAGAGTGTTGACCCCGGTGGCACCATCGCGGCGAACATCGATGTCGCGCACGTCCTCGGCTCAATCATTTATCCGGCTGCAGACATGGTCGCGCCGGGAACCATTCGCCACATCGAAGGCGACCGAATCTCCCTCGGCGAGCTCGATGGAGAGGAGACCGAACGACTTCGTTCCGTGACGCAACTGCTGCGGACGGCTGGATTCAAGGTGCGGGTGGCCAGGGACCTCCGCTCGGAAATTTGGGTCAAGCTTTGGGGGAATTGCACCTTCAACCCCATCAGCGCACTCACCCATGCCACGTTGGTCGACATCTGCCAGTACCCACCCACCCGTTCGCTCGCAGAGTCCGCGATGCGCGAAGCCCAAGCCATTGGCGAGAAACTCGGCGTTCGCTTCGGTGTTTCGCTCGAAAAACGCATCGCCGGAGCCGAAGCGGTTGGGAAGCACAAAACGTCGATGCTCCAAGACGTCGAAACCGGGCGCCCGCTCGAGTTGGAGGCGCTCGTCGGTTCGGTTCTCGAGCTGGGAGCACTGACCGCTGTACCCACCCCCAGCCTCTCAGCCATCCACGCCTGCGCGAGCCTCCTGGCGAAGGTGCTCCGCGAAGCCCGTGGGCGGCTGCGGGTGGAACCGCTCTCCTGAGGCCGCTTGGTTGCGGTGGAAGGAGGCATTCGCCGGTTTCCGCTCGTTGAGGTCACTCTCGAGCAGATTGAGTGGTTGGTTTCGCGGCTTGGCAGCGGCCACTCACTGCGCTCCGTCGAGCGCGTGCAGGGCGGGCTCACCAACACCATCTTTCGAGTGCGGCTGACCGATGGCGACGGGGCTCTGCTGGTGCGAATTTTCTCGAGCGGGCGCGCCAAGTGGGAGAAAGAGCGAGCCATCCTCGGGCATCTTCAGGGCAGAGTGCCTGTCCCCGAGGTCCTGCTGGCCGATGACGGAACCGGCCGCATTCCGTACCCCTGTTTGGTGCTTCGATGGGTGGAGGGCGTCACGCTCAACGCCTTGCGGCGGCTTGTCCCGACCTCCGAAGTCCTGCAGCTTGCCGCTCCTCTGGGGGTTCTCGTCGCGCAGGTCTCCGCCGTCTCGGTCCCCGCGAGCTTAGGCCTGGGCCGAGATGCGAAGGCACCGGCTTCATCGGTCGAGTCCTTTCTTTCCACGAACGAGGAGCGTCTACTTCGTGGGCGCGCGCGAACCCGGCTCGGTGGGCCGTTGGCCGACGCGCTGTGGGCCTACCTATCGACAGGCGCCAGCGCGCTTCTTAGGTGCAGGCTCGACCGAAGTCTCGTCCACGGAGACTTTGGAGGCCGGAACGTCATCCTGGCTGCCCAGCCGTCCGGCGCCTGGCGCATCGCAGCCTTACTCGACTGGGAGGAGGCCTTCGCTGGCTGGTCGCTGTGGGACGTGGGAAGCCTCTTCCGCTACCGACGACGCTACGATGAAGCCTTCCGTGCGGCTTTCGAAGAGGGCCACCGCGCTGCTGGGGGCACTCTGCCGGAGGGCTGGTGGAGAACCGCACGGCTGCTGGATGCGAGTCGACAGACTGCCACGCTGGCCGCCGAGGGTGAGCGTCCGGAAGTCTTTGCGGAGTGCTGCGACCTCCTGAAGGCGTTGATTGAGGACGACGCTTGAGGCGTCAGTCTGACTGCCCGCGCTCCGAGCGTGCCGAGGATTGCTCCCGGCGTTCCACGAGCAGCTCGCGGACGACAATTTGCGCGATGGCCACGGCTGGGACCGCGATGATGGCACCAACGATTCCCATGAATTCGGCGAGGAAGAGGATGGCCAGCAAAGTGACCAGTGGATCGAGATGCACGGTCCGACGAAAGACAAAGGGCCCGAGTACGTTGCCTTCGAACTGCCCATAAAACATGAAATAGCCAACGAGAATGCTTGCCTTGACCACGCCACTGGTCAGCAGGGTAAGCACCGTCACCAGCGCGGCAACAGTGAGTGGTCCGGCGTAGGGCACCAGGCTGGAAAATCCGCTCAGAATTCCCAGTGGCAAAAAGAAGGGTATTTGAAGTACGGCCAAGCAGGTGGTGGTCAAGGTCGCATTCACACTGCAGATGACCAAAAGACCGCCAAGGTAGCCGCCAATAGAGGTGTAGGAGCGGGCGGTAATGCGCTCCCATTGACGGCGGGCGTCCACGTCGACCTGCTTGAAGAAACTCGTCAGAAGGCCGGGGCCGAAGACGAGCATCAACACCACCAAGGCTGCCAGCGTGGCTGCTCCGGCGACTGCCGTCACAACACCTCCGATGGCACCCAACACCGGACTTGCCCCGGTCTGGGTTAGACCGCTCACGTTCGATACCGTGTTGCGGAGAACCTGCTCGAGACCTAAATGCTGGTCGAGCACCTGGTAGCCGCGCGATTGCCGAATCTCGTCGACCAGCCTCGGCACCTGCTGAACCAGCGCTCGCCCTTGGCTCACAGCCGCGGGAATGACCAACAGGAGCACGCCCGCGAGAAGCACGATGGCGCCACCCACCACAATGGCGATCGCCCAGCCTCGCCTGATGCCGCGCCGCTGGAGGACGTGAACCAAATGGTTCAACGCGATGGCCACCATTGCGGAGCAGGCGCACAGGGTGAGCGCAGTGCGCGTTCGCAAAATGAATATGACCAGGGCTGCAGTCGCGGTAACGGCGAAACAGACGGTAAAGGCTGTCTTGAGCGTCACCTGCGATGAATGCGAACGAGCGCGTGTCATTAAAGCTAGGCTGGTGCGCGACCGACCGAGAAGCAAGTCCTCGGAGCACCCCGACGCGCTTTCCCCGGGCCTCAGGGGCCACTGCGCCTGCCGGTCATTTCGCGGCGGACGTCATCGAATTCGATGACGATGGCGGCACAGAGGAAATGAGGCGTCCCACCGCGGGAATCCGCCGAAGCAGCGCGGTCGCACCCCAACTCAGCGCCGCTGCTCCGAGGAAGACCAATGTCCCTTTCACCGCCCCTGAGAACGCAGCACCGAGCAGGAAGTATTGGAGCCAGCTCACGCACGGATAGTGGGTGAGGTACATCCCATAGGCGTTCGCTGCCAAGCTATCGCCAACGGGACCGGCGCGGACGTAGCGCGCAAAGAGCGCGAGGCAGGCGAAGCTCGCGGTCGCGCAAGAAAGGACGAAGCACACGTCCACCAGCGCCCAGGCGCCCTGCCCGGCCGCCGCACCACGAGAGAGCGTCCCAAGGAACACGACGACGGTCACGAGAAAGGCACCGAGCGCAGCGAGCACCCACACTGGCCAACGGCGAGCGAGTAACGCGGCCGGCGCGAGGAACTCACGTGCCACGCCTGAGGCGCCCAGCCCAACTCCGGCGAAAAAATAAGCGGCGTAAAGGCCGGCACGGCTCGCCTGAAGGCTGAAGGGCCCGAAGCTCGCCCAGTATCCAGGGCCCAGGGCGACCGCCAAGGGCAAGTACGCGCAGGCGGAAACCGCAACCAGCACCCAGAAGAAGGCCGCTGGACGGGTCAGTTTGCCTACCCAGCGCCCCAACGCATCGCCCCAACCGAGTCGCGCCCAAGTCAGAGTGGCACTCACCGCGTCGAGAACCAGGAGTGCCCAGAGAAACCAGGCTGGCCCGCTGGGCCAATAGGGCAAGTGCCGCTACGTCTGCCAGAATGCCGAGATGCTCGGCGTTCCCCCGGTCTGAAGGTACGTGGGCACATAGGCCAGGGGGGCAAGCAATGCGGCCGCCGCCAGAAAAGGGAGGCCCAGCCGGCGCACGCGGCCGACGAGAAACTGTCCGGGGCCCTTTCGTTGAAGGCTCGGCCAGACGAAGACACCTGAGATGAGGAACATCAGCGACATGAAAAAGGTGTCATTGAAGCCAACGAAGAGGTCGATGCCGAGCCATCGGTGGGCATCCACCACCGGGAATGCCGGCCAAAACATTGGCTGGGCACCCATCGACGCAGGTGGCGGCGGCGCGTACGGATGGTACGCCAGCACTGCGTGGTGGGCGATGACGAGGAGCGTGACGAAGGCGCGCAGGTACGCCATCACCACATCTCGCCCCGGAGCGGAACGGGACTTCACATTGTCGTTCATGGCCGTCCGCTCTTGGATGAAGGACTACCGCGTCGCCCGGTCCAAACCGCCATGAATGCCGCTGGAAGGACCGACAGCACCACGACCACGGCCAGCAGCACGTAGAAAAGACCGACCAGGTGGTGCTGGGCGGCGAAGGCCTTGGCGACGTCGTCATTCGCATGTTGAGCGATGGCCAGGGCTCCCAAGGCGGAGTCGTGGGCAACGGCGATGGCACCGAGTGCACTGCTCCAGCCGAGGGAGAACGCGCCAAATGACAACAGTCCGAGGGAGAGGCTTCCGAGAGCGAGGAGCCCGAACGCGACTCCGCCGAGAGAGACAAGCCCGACACTGACGCCACCCACGGCGATGCCCCCGACCGACACGCTACCGACGCTGATGCCGCCTGCAGCCATCGCACCCAACGCGAAAAGGACACCCACCGCCCGGTCGCCGATGGCAATCCAACCAAGCGCCGGCCCCGCGTTGTGTTGGGGAGGCGCGTAGCGCACGTGTACCAACGGTAGGCCAAGGAGACTCACGCGGCTGCGGTATTCGAACGCCCCTGACCTTCCGGCGCCTCGGAGAAAGAGCTCTGGCTTGCCTCGCTGTGCCTCGGCGCGTACCAGCCGCGTTTCGTGCGTGTAGCGGCTGAGCATCACCACGAGCCAGACACCGTAGGCGACGGAAACCAGCACGCCGATAAGCACCACCGTCAACGGGTGCGCGGACCAGAAACGCCGAGGCAGGACCAGGCCTAACAGCGCCGCAACGAGAAGAAATGCTCCGACGGCCATGACCCTGAGCTGTCGGAAGAAAACTGCGCGCTCGTGACTCGTGCGCATGACGTTGAGGTTGGCACGTGCGCTGGCGTAGCCACTGACCAGGCTGGTCGCAAGTCCGGTGAAGGCGGTGAATACGGCGAGGACGCCGGCGGCCTTGGCCACCAGGCTCCCCTTCGCTGCGGTCGTTGCGACCGTCGCCGCCAGGGCGGAGGCTGAAAAGCCGGGCAACGCTCCCACCACTCCGAGCGTGAAGTCGGCCCCGGGTGCACTGCGCGCCAGCGCCCCCTCGACGAAAGCGAGCACCTGCTCGTGTAGCAACTTTCGTCCTCGAGAAAGTCGCTGGCGGACGACGTCCTCGCTCAATCCAAGCGCTGTGGCCACTCGTTCGACTGACTGTGTTTCGCGGTAGAAGAGGACCATCGGTTCTCGGTAGGCCTGGGGAATCCGCTCCATGGAGCGCCAGAGGATGGCTTCCTCTTCTTTGGTGATGGCCTGCTCTGTCGGGAGGGGCTGCTCCGCCGGCGCATCGGCGGCACTTTCGATGGGCTCGGCAGCGGCTGAGGGGTCCCGGCCCTCGCGACGCTGCGCGTTATGAACGACGTTCCGTGCAATTCCGCAAAGCCAGGGACGCAGCATTTCCGGTTCGCGCAGGGAGCGCAGATCCTTCCAAGCCCTCAGGAAAGTCTCCTGCGCAAGGTCCTCGCTGCGGCTGACCGATCCGGTGGCGCTGAACGCAACTGAGCAAATAAGGGATTGGTACCGCGAGACGATGCCGCCGAAAGCATCCCGGTTGCCAGCCAAGCTACGCGCAACAAGGCTGGCATCGTCGAATGGTAAAGCGGCCGGAGAAGTTGTCCCCACCATCACATGGTACAAGTGGCCGTTGTCGCGCTAAAGGTGACAGCCTTTCGCCGCCGGACGATGGCCACCCCAAACCGGGGCGGCGCGCGCTGGGAGTCGCGCCTCGCCGGCGCGGCTTGCCCGTCGCGCCGGGACGTTTTTTCTCCCGCGAACCCACCAAGAGGCTCGTGGAGAAGTCGCGCCATGCTTTGGCGCAGGCTGTTCGCCGGGGAGGGACTCAGGCGGTAGTCATTGACCCGTTTGGCTTGCGGCCGAACCGTGTAAGCTGGGAAACGCTTGCGAGCTCCAGGAGGTGTCTTGACTCAGGCGTCCGCTCCGTCCGTGAAGCCGCCTGCGGTCCGCTGGCTCCAATTGCTCTTTGGGATTCTCTGCATGGTGATGATCGCGAACCTCCAGTATGGGTGGACGCTCTTCGTCGGTCCCATCGATCAGAAATTCCACTGGGGCAGCACCGCCATCCAGTTCGCATTCACCATCTTCATACTGACCGACACCTGGCTGGTGCCCTTCGAGGGGTACCTGATTGACCATTTCGGGCCACGACTGGTGGTGCTGGGGGGCGGGCTACTGGTCGGCATCGCCTGGGTCACGAACTCCCTGGCCACCTCGCTACCGGTTCTCTACTTGGGCGCAGGCCTCGGTGGAGCGGGCGCCGGGGCGGTCTACGGAACAGCCGTTGGCAATTCGCTCAAGTGGTTTACCGACCGTCGAGGGCTCGCAGCAGGGCTCACCGCGGCTGGGTTTGGCGCCGGGACCGCCCTCACCGTACCGCCCATCGCTCGAATCATCGAGATACACGGTTACCAGGCTGCGTTTTTCACCTTCGGGATTGCGCAGGGGCTCTCGGTTCTCGTGCTCGGCTTCTTCCTCCGTGCACCCAAGCCCGGTGAAGTGCCGCCAGCTCAGGTGACCCGGAAGTCGCAGACTGCGCGCGATTACCGGTGGAACGAAGCGGTCACAACCCGGATGTTTTGGACAATGTACGCGATGTTCGTGATGGTCGCTGCGGGCGGCCTCATTTCTGTCGCCCAGCTGGCGCCCATCGCAAAGGACTTCAAGGTGGCCAGCGTCCCGGTGACTCTGCTCTGGGTGAGCATGCCGGCTCTCACCTTCGCGCTGCGCATCAACGCAATCATGAATGGCTTGACACGGCCGTTCTTCGGCTGGGTGTCCGACCACTTTGGTCGCGAGCACACCATGTTTGTCGCGTTCGTCCTCGAGGGGCTAGGCATCCTCTTGCTGCTTCGTTACGCGACCAACCCGACAATGTTTGTTGTGCTGTCGGGCTTGGTCTTTTTTGCGTGGGGTGAAATCTACAGCCTCTTTCCTGCGACCTGCGCGGACATCTTCGGGCGGAAATATTGCACCACCATCTACGGCATCCTCTACACGGCCAAGGGAACGGCATCGGTGCTGGTTCCCGTGTCGAGCTACATCAGTCAGCGCTCCGGATGGTCGGGCGTCTTCACTGTCGCCGCCCTGCTCAATTTCGTCGCGGCGGCACTGGCCATCCTCGTTCTGCGCCCCGCCCGTGTCCGGGCGATGAGGGAGGAGCTCATCCCGGACGCACTGGGCATCACCCGCATCTGACTGCTGACTCCAGTCCGGCAGTCGCCGACCTGCCGAGACGCCCCGCAACAGCGGGGATTTGCCCCGTCGTCCGCTTCCTCCTCAATGGGCGCACCAGATTTCGAACCTGGGAACCCCTGCCGTGTGAACGAACCAAGGGGCCTGCACCTCGATGCAGAGCGCGGCTGTGACGAGAAGCCGGGGATGCACCAGCCACCATCCGCGGGAGTGACGCCAAAAAATAACGGGAGGCTCGCACGTGCGCTGTGTAGTCGAAGGGACCTCGCGGCCCAGGGGTCGAAGCCTCTGTCTCCTAAGTTCGAATCAAGGCACCGCCACTTGGCGCGCCGAGCCGCAGGACCCGCCGAACCCATCTGAGGAGGTGCGCGACGAAGGGGGGACGGCAGCCCGGCGCCAGGAACCACGCCGCAGCAATGGACGCTGCCGGTCGCGGGAGAAATCCGACGGCGAGGAACCAAGACGCAAGCGTCGCCTGTCGCTTCCAGGAGAGTCGTGGAGACCGGCTCGCCATGGCGCCGCGTATGCCCAGCTGCGGTCGAGAGTCCTGACTCATACTGTGGTGAGTCGGATCGAGCGTGAGCGAACCCAGACGCGCAGCCAGGTGCTGCGGGTCTCTCAATCCAGGAGAACCAGCGACTGTCTTTCCCTGCCGACGCGCGTGGACGTCGAGAGCGCGGTACTTGACCTCATCGTGCTTTAACTCCCCGCGTAGACGTTGGGCCAATACCGCCGGAGTAAATGCAGTTCCGTTCACGCTCCACGCGTTCGCTCCATGCTGCCGGTAACCACCAAGTGACTCGTCCAGGGATGCAACCGGCCCGTAGAAGGGCGTCACCGTCACCAAATACCCATCGGCCGCGATGCGAAAATCGGCCTCCGGCATCGGGAGGACCTTCTCGAGAGCCGCCCTCGCATAGGCGTTGCCACTCATGACGGTGGTCTCGTAGCGCCCCGTCGCCAACAGAAGGTCCACTACATCCCCAGTATCGAACGCCACTTCCGAACGGGGGAAAAGGTCAATCTTTTGCTCGTTCTCATCGACGAGGTCGAGACGAAAATGAATTTTCGACAAACCCGTCACCCAGCGAGAGACGACGCACGCGGCAGCTTGGGGATGAAGGTAGTCATCGGCGTCGAGGAAGAAGACTATCTCGCCATGGCTGGCCCGGAAGCCAGCATTCACCGCCGCCCCTTGTCCCCCGTTCTTCTCGAGGAGCACGGGGACCATCCGCCTAGCGTAGCGCGCGAGGACGTTGCGGGAACCGTCGTTGGACGCGTCATCCACGACCACCACTTCAAGGCGTGGATGTGTCTGGCGGAGGGCACTCTCAATGCTCCGAGGGAGATACCGCGCGTAGTTGAAATTGTTGATGACGATGGAGACGAGAGGAGCGGTCATGGAGGCTCAGGAAGGAAACTGCCGGCCTCGTGAATCGCCGAGGAAAGATTCCCCACTCGTCGGCCTGAGATATGGACGGCTGGCGACTCTGGCAACCTACAATCCTCCAAGACTTTCCTGGAGCGTGCCCGTCCTCGCCAACTGTCAAACGAGAGAGCATCACAGTGCTGACCCTCGAGTTGACCTGCCCCCCGAAAACTAGACCACTTGACGTGCGAGTCCTCCAATGTGTGACCTGCCCCCCGAAACTGGACCGTTTCTAACTAGAGGAAACGCGCTGTTTTGGCCGTCGTTCGGTCCTGACCTGTCTGGCAAACTCGGTGGGTGTCAGGTTACCTACCGAGGAGTGGGGCCTTTT
>JBKQJL010000206.1:0-7179 GCA_052147975.1 Myxococcaceae bacterium | reverse complement strand
CTCAATGCCGAGGATGACCCGATGATTCCGGCCGCCTCGCTGCCCGCAGCGGACAAGGCCCCCGCTGGGCTGACGGTGCTGCGCACGCGCCGCGGGGGCCACGTCGGCTTCCTGGCCGGCCAGCTGTGGGCGCCGTGCTTCTGGGCAGAACGCCAGGCGGTGCGCTTTCTGGCCGCCCAGCTGTAGCCTCCAGGAAAAGGGGGCTTTGGCAAGCGAAGGCCCCCCTCAAGCTCGTGCTAGGAGGGAAGCGCTCTTTTGGGGGGCAGAGGCTTCCCGCCGCCACGAAGAGGGAGGCGCGAGACATGGACTGGGAAGAGGGGCGCCGCAGCGACAACGTGGAGGACCGGCGCGGCGTCGGCCGGCCGGTGGCGCTTGGCGCCGGAGTGACGCTGGTGGCCTTGCTGGTGGGCTGGCTCTTCGGCGTCGACCCCTCGCAGCTATTGGCGCTGCTCAGCCAGACGGGTGCCTCTCCCTCCAGCGCCCCCACCTCCACCGCCCCGGTGCGGGGCAGCCCGGCCGAGGAGCGACAGAAGGACTTTGTCTCGGTGGTGCTGGCCAGCACTGAGGACACCTGGACGCCGCTGCTGGCGGCGAAGGGCATTCGCTACATTCCACCGAAGCTCGTCCTCTTTCGCTCCAGCGTCGAGTCGGCCTGCGGTTACGCCGAGAGCGCCGCCGGGCCCTTTTACTGCCCGCTCGACGGCCGCGTCTTTCTGGACCTCTCCTTCTTCGACGAGTTGACGCGGCGCTTCGGCGCCCCGGGCGACTTCGCCCAAGCCTACGTGGTTGCGCACGAGGTGGGGCACCACGTGCAGAAGCTGCTGGGCATTTTCGACAAGACGGACGCGCTGCGCCACCGCGGGGACCGCGCCTTCGCCAACCAGGTGTCCGTGCTGCAGGAGCTGCAGGCGGACTGCTTCGCCGGGGTGTGGGCCAACCAGGCCAACCGCCGAGGGCCCCTGCTTCAGCCGGGGGACATGGAGGCGGGCCTGCGGGCGGCGGCGGCCATTGGAGACGACACGCTGCAGAAGCGCGCCCAGGGCTACGTCGTCCCGGAAAGCTTCACCCATGGCACCTCCCAGCAGCGGGTGAGCTGGTTCAGCCGTGGGCTGAAAGAGGGCAAGCTGGAGGCCTGCGACACCTTCGCGGCGGCGGCCCCCTAGGCGCCTTTGGAAGAAAGGCTGACGGCATGGCCCCTCGGCTGGCGACGATGATGGACGGCGCGCTCACCCTCGACCGGCTGGTGGAGCGCTCCGAGAAGTGCTTCGCCGCGGTGGAGGTTGTCTCCCGGCGGGCGGACAAAAGCGTGCACCGCACCAACTTCGGGCAGGTGTGCCAGCGCGCCCGGAAGCTGGCCGAGGCCCTGCACCGCTGGGGGTTGGGGCGCGGGGACATGGTGGCCAGCCTCATGTGGAACCATGCGGCACACCTCGAGCTGTACCTGGGGGCGCCGTTGGCCGGCGGCGTGGTGCACACCCTCAACCTGCGCCTGCACCCGGATGACTTGGCCTACATCGTCAACCACGCCGAGGACCGGCTGTTGGTGGTGGACGAGGTGCTGCTGCCGCTGCTCGAGAAGTTTCGCGACCGCGTCCGGCTGGAGCGCGTGGTGGTGGTGCCCAGCGCCGGCGGCGGCGAGTACGAGGGCCTTCTCCAGACGGCCACCGGCCATTGGACGCCGCCGGTGCTGTCCGAAGGCGACGCGGCCGGCATGTGTTACACCTCGGGCACCACCGGCCAGCCCAAAGGCGTCGTCTACACCCACCGCAGCAACGCCCTGCACGCGCTGGGGGTGGCGCTGGTGGACAGCCTGGCCCTCAGCCACCAGGACACGCTGCTTCCGGTGGTGCCGATGTTTCACGCCAACGCCTGGGGGCTGCCGCATGCGGCCACCATGGTGGGCTGTAAGCTCGTCTTCCCTGGACCGCACCTGGACGCGGCCAGTTTGCTCGACTTGATGCAGGCCGAAGGCGTCACCTGCGCGGCCGGGGTGCCCACGGTGTGGATGGCCATTCTCGAGGCCCTCGAGAAGGAGCCCACCCGGTGGACGCTGGCCAAGGGACTGCGAATGGTGGTGGGCGGCTCAGCGGCGCCGGAGGCCATGCTGCGGGCCTTCGACCGGCACGGGCTGCAGGTGGTGCATGCCTGGGGGATGACGGAGATGTCCCCGGTGGGCTCGGTCAGCCGGCTCGGCCCGGACGCTTCCTCGTTGTCCGAGGACGAGCGCTATGCGCAGCGCGCCCGGCAGGGCCGGCCCGTGCCGTGGGTGGACATTCGCGCGGTGAGTGAGTCGGGGGAAGTGCCCTGGGACGCCTCGACGCCGGGCGAGCTGCACGTGCGTGGCCCGTGGGTGGCCTCGGGCTACTTCCACAATGACGAGGCCTTGGACCGCTGGACAAACGACGGCTGGTTCCGCACCGGCGACGTGGTCACCATCGACGCCACCGGCTCCATCAAGGTGTGCGACCGGATGAAGGACCTCGTCAAATCCGGCGGGGAGTGGATTTCCAGCGTGGAGCTCGAGAACCGCCTCATGGCGCACCCGGCGGTGCGGGAAGCGGCGGTGGTGGCCGTGCCCCACCCCAAGTGGGCGGAGCGCCCGCTGGCGGCGGTGGTGCTGAAGGAGGGCGCCCACGTCGGCCCGGCCGAGCTGCGGGACTTCCTCGCCCCGCACTTCGCTGCCTTCTGGCTACCCGACGCCTTCGTCTTCGTGGACGCCATTCCCCGGACCTCGGCGGGGAAATTTCTCAAGTCCGCGCTGCGCGAGCGCTACGCCAACTGGCGGTGGGACTAGCGGCCAAGGGCGCCTGGCGGGCGCCGCCCGCTACTGCGGGTCATAAATGCCGGCCGCGTTCTCCAGCGCCAGCACCCCCAGCTGGGCGTTGAGCGTCTCTTGGATGAGCGTCAATTCGGCTTGGTCCAGCGCGCTGATGGCGTCCTCCTGCTCGAGGTAGGTGGCCGCGCCGGCCTCGGTGTTGATTTTAATGAGGGCCAGGTTCTCCCGGGCCAACTTCACCTGCTCCGCGGCTTTCTCACGGTTGGCACGGGCCGACTCGAGCGCCAGCTGGGCCGTGCGCACCTGCTCTTTGGACTGCAAGTTCAAGGACTCGGCGCTGGCCAGGGCCGAGCGCTCGTTGGCCTGGGCCTCGCGCAGGCTGGCCTCGCGCAGGCCGCCGTCGAGCAGCGTCCAGTTGAGGGCGACGCTGTAGTACCAGCTGTTTTGCAGGCCGGTGAAGCCGGTGGCATTGGTGAGGAGGTAGGCGCCGCTGAATTTGATGGTGGGCAGGTAGCTCAGCCAGACGGCGGTGGTGGTGGCCCCGGCCGCCTCGGCCTGCGTCTTGAGAGACAGGACGTCCGGGCGGTTGGCCGGGGCAACGTCCTCCAGCTGCTCGAGGTCCCGCGGCAGCTGCGGGTCCGGGGGGAGGTCCACCTCGAAGTCCGGGCTGCGCTCGAGCAACACGGCCAGGGCCGCCTTGCTCGAGGCGTAGGCGTAACGCGAGGCGCGCAGGCTTTGCTCGGCCTGCGTCTTTCCAATTTGAGCGCTGAGGAGGAAAATTTTGTTCACCGAGCCGGCGTTGAAACGCGTCTGGGCGTCCTTCTCGCGGTAGGTCTCAATGTCCAACAGCTGCGCCTGCACCTCGGCCGCGCGGCGCAAGCCGGCGGCGCTGTAGTACTGCTGGGCCACCCCAAACAGAATTTGTCTCCGGGTGTTGTCCAGGGTGAGCTCGGCGGCGCGGGCCGTCAGCGTGGAGGCGCGGATGGAGGCGATGAGCGAGAGGGCGAGGATGTTTTGGCTGCCCCCAATCTGCCCGTTCCACTGGTTTTGCTCTTGCACCACAATGCTTTGGTAGGTGGGCACGACGGTGAGCGCCGGGGTGGGCACCGTGCCGGGCAGGTTTGCCGGGGGCGGCGCGTAGTACTGCGTCTCCGGGACGCCCTGGCGGATGTAGAGCCCGGTGGGCGCGGCGAAGGAGGCGCCGATGTTGTTGCGGGTGTAGCTGCCTTGCACCGACAGCTGAGGCAAGTACCCGGACGCCGTCTTCCAAATAATCTCCTTGGCCGCCTCGTAGTGGGCCACCGCCGCTTTGAGGTCCAAGTTTCGGGTGCGCGCCTCGGTGAGGGCCGCTTCCAGCGTCAACAGGGGAAGCCCGGCGTCCTTGGGCGGCACCATGGGGTCCGGCAGCCCACGGGACGAGAAATTCGGCGGCTGGGAGTTGTCCGAGGACGCGGGCGGTGCGGGCGGCGTCTGGCCCAGCAACACCACGGCGGCGACGAGCGGGAAATTCATGGGCGGTTGTCCTCTCCTGGCGCTTGGCGCGAGCGCCAACGCGGGCCCCGTGCTTAACTTTCAACGGCACTGTTGGCACTCGGAACTTGAGGGCCCCGTGCGTTGCCCCTTGGGGGCCCCGCCTCGGCAACGGGGGGCACTCCCCGCCCACTCCCCCAAGGGGGCTCCCGAAGGGCAAGGGCCCCGCGTGCGGCCTATGCATTTGCGTCAAAAAGTGCTGCAACCTCCTCCACCCCCCGGCCAGCACAGGACTGGAGAGGGCCCCTTTCGGCAACGGGCGTGTGGAAAGGAGCAGCGGCCATGTCCCAGCTTCTCGCCGCAGACGGCACGGTGGTGCCTGGCTTCCTCGACGAGACGGCCGGCGCCGGCGTGCCAGCGGTGCTCGTCGTGCACGAGTGGTGGGGGTTAAACGAGCAGGTGCGCGGCGTGGTGCGCCGCTTGGCCCAGGACGGCTTTCTCGCCTTCGCGGTGGACCTCTACCGGGGGAAGGTGACGAAGGACGCAGCCGAGGCGGCCACCTTGCTGCAGGAGTTGGACGCCACGCGGGCGCTGGCCGACGCGCGCGCCGCCGTCCAGGCCTTGCGGGTGCCCTCGTTGGACAGGGTGGGCGTCCTCGGCTTCTGCATGGGCGGCAGCTATGCCCTGGCCACCGCAGCCCACAACCCGGAGGTGAAGGCCGTCGTCGCCTTCTACGGAATTCCCTCCGCCGCCATGGCGGACGTCTCGCGCATTTCGGCCAAGGTGCTGGGCCATTACGCCACCCGGGACCGCTCGGTCAGCCCGGAGCGCGTCGACGCGCTGGAGCGGACGCTGCGGGCCGCCGGCGTCCAGGCGACGCTGTACCGCTACCAGGCGGACCATGCCTTCGCCAATGAGCAGCGGCCCGGGGTGTATGCCCCCGAAGCGGCCCAGCTGGCCTGGCAGCGCACGCTGGCCTTCTTTCACGCAGAGCTCGGCGGGGCACCGGCCAAGCGGTGACCACCAGGCGCTGGGCCCAACGCAACTGGGCAGTGTAGGGTGCGCCGGCACGTTCCGCCCCTTGCCCCCTTGCCTTGGGAGTCCCTCCATGCGCGCTTCGTCCCTCAGCCGTGCGGCCCTCTTGCTGAGTCTGAGCTCCTCGCTGTTGGTGCTGGCCCAGACGCCGCCGGCCGCCCCCAAAACGGCGGCCCATCCGGCGACGCCCCCGGCCCTCATTGCCAGGGACGTCCTCTTTGGCAACCCGGAGCGCGCCAAACCCGAGCTCTCGCCGGACGGCAAGCGGCTGGCCTGGCTGGCGCCGGACAAGAAGGACGTGCTGCAGGTGTGGGTGAAGACGGTGGGCAAGGACGACGACGCCGTCGTCACCGCCGACAAGCGCCGCGGCATCCGCCAATATTTCTGGGCCGAGGACTCCAACACCGTCCTGTACCTGCAGGACTCGGACGGTGACGAGAACTACCACGTCTACGCGGTGGACCTCACCGCCAAGAGCGTCCGCGACCTCACCCCCTTCCAGGGCATTCGCGCCGGTCTCGAGGCCACCAGCCACAAGCTTCCGGGGCGCATCCTGGTGAGCATGAATCTCCGCAACCGGCAGCTCTTCGACGTGTACCGGGTGGAGCTGAAGACGGGTGCCCTGGAGCTGGACACCACCAACCCGGGAGACGTCGCCGGCTGGGTGGCCACCGACGACCTCTTCGTCAAAGGGGCCCAGGCCAGTCTTCCCGACGGCAGCACCGAGGTGCGGGTGCGCGACTCGGCCAAGTCGCCGTGGCGGGTGCTTTTGTCCGCACCGGCGACGGAAAACCTCGAGCTCTTGGACTTCAGCAAGGATGGCGCGTCGGCCTACCTCATCAGTTCACTGGGCCAAGACACGGCGCGGGTGGTGCAGCGCTCGGTGAAGACGGGCGCGGAAAAAGTGGTGGCCCAAAGCAAGGCCTCGGACGCCACCGACGTCGCCATTCACCCCGTCAACCACGTGGTGCAGGCGGTGGCCTTTGACCCGGGCATGCCCTTCTGGATGGTGGTGGACGAGACGGTACGGCCGGACTTCGACGCGCTGGCCAAGGCCTCGCCCGGCGCCTTCAAAATTGTCTCCCGCGACCGCGCCGACAAGACGTGGCTGGTGGCCTACACGCTGGACCAGGGCGGGGTGCGCTTTTACCACTGGGACCGCGCCACCAAGACGGCCCAATTCATGTTTTCCGCCCAGCCCAAGCTGGACAGCGCACCGCTTGTCCCGATGACGGCGGTGGAGTTTCCGGCGCGCGATGGGCTCACCCTCCGCGGCTACCTGAGCCGGCCCCTCAACGCCTCAGGCCCCGGCCCGCTGGTGCTCTTCGTCCACGGGGGCCCCTGGGCGCGGGACTTCTGGGGCTACAACCCCTACCCCCAATGGCTGGCCAACCGCGGCTACAGCGTCCTGCAAGTCAACTACCGGGGCAGCACCGGCTTCGGCAAAGCCTTCCTCCACGCCGGCGACAAGCAGTGGGGGAAGAAAATGCACACGGACCTCATTGACGCCGTGGACTGGGCGGTGAAGCAGGGCGTGGCAGACCCAAAGCAGCTGGCCATTATGGGAGGCAGCTACGGCGGGTACGCGGCGCTGGCCGGCGCCACCTTTACCCCGGACGTCTTCCGGGCCGCGGTGGACATTGTCGGCCCCAGCAACCTCCTCACCCTGTTGGCCACCATCCCGCCCTACTGGAAGACGGCCAAGGCCACCTTCAACGTCCGGCTTGGAAACCCCGAGGACGCGAAGGACGCCGCCTACCTGCACGAGGTGTCGCCGCTCTTCTCGGTGGACAAAATTCGCATCCCCATCCTCATTGGCCAGGGAGCCAATGACCCGCGGGTGAAGGTGGCCGAGTCCGAGCAAATTGTGGCGGCGATGGAGAATAAGGGGCTCGCCG
>JBKQJL010000205.1:0-14085 GCA_052147975.1 Myxococcaceae bacterium | reverse complement strand
TCAACCAAAAGAAACTACCTGTGACGCTCCCCTCTGACGACTTTTGGCAGCGCCATTTCCGGCCTGTGTTCGGGCGAAACGGAGTCTCTGTCTACGAGGTTTTAGAGGACCCGGTCGAGTTTACAGTGGGCGATGATCTCATACGCGACGGAACGTTTCATGAAATGGCCGGTGGTCGATTGTCAGGTTGGCAGTGGGACGGCAAGCCGGCGTTTGGGGCAGATGAGCGAGGCGTATTGCGAGTACTCGCCAGGGGCGGGTTCGGTTGCCCTCTTCAGGACGTTCCGGTGCGGCCGGGCGCCGTTTACCGCCTCGCGTTCCGGGCGCGGGCTTCAAGCGTTAATCAGGAGGCTCGGTTCCGAATTGACTACCGTGGCCAGTACGGCACCGTGGCCTTGGATGAGGAACTGTTTCCGATGTCCAACGAATGGCAAGTCTATCAATTGACGACGGTAGCGCCCTCGAACGCTCGCGAGGCTGCGATCTATGCGTGTGCGGGGGCGAACAGCGCAGTGCTTTTCGACGAGGTGTCCTTGCGCGAGGTGACGTATGTGGGGGGGGACCACTGAGGCGTGGGCGTTCGAGCGGGGGTTCGAAGGGTCACCGCCCAGTGAGAGAACGACGTGATAGTGTCGAGCGGGCGGTTCTGGCCCGTCGAAACTCAGATGCGCGTGCTCGTTATCGTTCCAGCTTTCAATGAGGAGAGAAATCTCCCCAGCGTGTTGCTTCGCCTTCGGCAGGCCGGTCCGAGCTGCGATGTCTGCGTTGTCGACGATGGGTCCAATGACGCCACCGCCGCGGTTGCAGCGCGGTTCGGTGCGGTGGTGCTTCGATGCCCGGTTAACCTGGGCATTGGGGGGGCGGTGCAGACTGGCTACCTATGGGCGAGAGACCACGGTTACGAAATAGCGGTGCAGGTAGACGGGGACGGCCAGCACGACCCCCAGGACCTTCCGGCGCTCATTGCCCCCATTGAGGAGGGCCGGGCCGAGGTGGTCATTGGGTCGAGATTCCTCGCGCTTGGCGGCTTCCGTTCCACTCTGGTGCGCCGCGCCGGGATCCGGTATTTGTCATGCCTCATCAGAGCTCGATTTGGGATCAGAGTTAGTGATCCCACTTCAGGGTTTCGGGGTGTCGGGAGGAGAGCGATCGAATTGTTTGCGCATTCCTATCCCTCGGACTATCCGGAGCCAGAGGCTGCTGCGTGGGCAATGCGGGCTGGTTTGCGTGTTATGGAAGTGCCAGTGAGCATGTCGAGTCGTGTTCACGGCGAGAGCTCGATCGGTGCCTTTGGGAGTGTCTACTATTTCGTTAAGGTGTCTTTGGCTCTTCTCATAATGGGAACCCCCCTTCAGAATCGAGTGATGGGCGCTTCCGATGAGGCGGATACCCCACGTGGATAACGGTCGACTTTTCCCGGCAGACGTTCAAGCAATTGCCATCGCCGTACTGCTGTTGCTCCTCGGCTGGGTCCTCGCGTTAGTCCGGCAGCAGCGCCTCAATCTGCGCGACAGTCTACTTTGGCTGCTCTCGACAACGACCGCCCTCTGTTTGGTCGCATTCCCACAGACATTGGTATTCGTTGCGAGAGCGCTGCGGGTGGCGGTCCCAGCGAATGCGCTGTTCGCTGTAGCCTTCATATATGTGCTACTGAACTTGCTTTCGCTCACGATCGCGCTAGCGCAGAATGCGGCTCGAACAAGGCGGCTGACGCAGGAATGCGCGCTGCTACGTGGTGAGTTGGAACAGCTGCGTTCCCGTGGTCTGGACTCAGAAGCTGAGCGGGGCCGTCGCTGAACTCCCCTAGCTTGGCCCTCGAGGGGAGGAGGCCCTTTGTTTGTTCGGTCTGCGGCTCGACGCGCGGTCGCGAGACCATACGAACGGAACGGCTCTACGTTCGGCGATGCCGCAACTGTGGTCACTGCGTCGCGCAGCACCTTGTCGAGCGAGCGTCCAACACGGTCGACTATCACGAGCAGTACAGCCAGGGTGCTTTTGTCGACGCTCTTCGACGGACACGAATTCGGCAAGCAGAGCGAATGGTGAAGCTTGTGAAGACGATTGACCCTTCCGCCAACTCATTGTTTGACTATGGATGTGGGCGCGGATGGTTTCTTGAAGTCGCGCGGAAGGCTGGCTTTTCTCAACTCGCCGGCGCGGATGGCTCGTCGCTCGCGGCATCTTTACTTCGGTCGAATGGTTTTGAATGCCTGACCACCCATGGAGAGGTTGGCGAGCGTTTTTCTACCGATAGTCTTTCGTTTCAACCCGACGTCGTGACGATGCTGGACGTCGTCGAGCACTTCCCGGGCTCCTCGTTGGTTCAGAGGTTCACAGATTTGGTTGGAACTTGGCGCTCGACGCTTCGACTGGTGGTCGTGAAGGTTCCGCTTAGCACTGGATTGCTCTACCGCGTGGCGGCTGGTCTCGCGGCAGTGGGACTCAGCGGGCCGATTGAGCAACTCTACCAGGTCGGAACGAGCCCGCCCCATGAGAGCTATTTTTGTGAGGGCTCCGCTCTCGAGCTTTTCGCGAGGTCTGGACTAGAGGTGCAGCACGTGGAGCGGGACCGGGATTTCGAGCCGGAATCGCTCGCCGCTCGCGCTCGCGCGTTCAAGAGGCTTCCCGTCGTCGCTCGGATGTGTGGCGAAGTGGCAGCGCTGGTAAGTGCTCGCTGCGGCTTGGAGGACTCGGGCATTTTCTTTGCACGCCCATCGGCGGGCGGTGGTGGCAGGCATCTCTAGATGTTGGGCCCGCGTGCCCGATTGGGCTGCTCTTGTTCGTCACAGTGAATGACCGGGCGCAAAGAAGCTCAACTTGTTGTGTTCTAGCCAATCCAGCTTCTCTTGAAGATGCGTGGCGGTTGGCCAAGGGTATACGTGAAAGCCTGCTAGCCTGTCGCACGACTCCACCTCGTGCCGGTCGAGATAGCATTCAACCCAGCGGCGCTTTCCGGCAGCGAAGTAATGGGCCTGACGGATGTAGGGGCGCGTCAGAAAGTGCGGGAGAGATACGAGAAGGACAAAAAAGAGCAGGCCGGCAGTCCGACCAAAGCTGGGCGGTAGCCGCGTCCGTATGACCAGATAGGCCGCAAGGAGCGCAGGGACCGCGTAAGGAGCGTACCGGGAGGCACCCGCCGCTCCGGGGCCGAGGCAGATGCGGCCAATAGCCGCGTTGAGCGCGAAGAGTGCGGAGAAGGATACGAGAACGAAGAGGGTGCTTGCGAGCTGCCAACGAAGGCGGTGTCGCCAGACTTCGAAGGTCGCGTACAGGGCGCCGAGGAGCAGCGCGGAGCCGAGGGCGGCCGCGAGAAAGATGGCCGCCCTGGACACCGGCCGTAGCCCAAGCGGCTGTCCCTCGATGAAGCCCATAAAAGGCAGATATTCCCAGGGCCGCCGCCAAGGGAATACGAAGCAGTCGACGGCTGGCTGGAAGTGATAGCCCCTGAGAAAGAACAGGATGACTGCAAGCGCGATGATTGCGCCGCCGACGTGCGCCGCTGCACGGCCCTTGTGATTCCATGAATCGGAGGCACCTGCGAGCAAAACGAGGAGGCACAGGGGTCCGACGAAAAGCCCAAACCCAGTGAAGACGGAGAAGAAGTCGATGACGAGGAGCGCAACCAAACGAACCGGCAGACTCCTGATGAATAGAGCGAGAGCGAATCCGGTTACCAGCAACAAGGGAAGGGAGCCGTGGGCGGGATTGGGGGTAACCGCGAGCAGTTCCCATGAAACAGGAGACACATAGAGCAGGGGTACCGCGATGTCGTAAGGCGAGAGGCTTCCGGCGAAGCGCCTGACCAGCACCAGGGCAAGCGCTGCAGCGAGCAGGAACGTCGCGACGGCGGAAAATGCCTCGGCGCGGACGTTCCAGCGAGAGAGTCCCCACACCACCGAAAGCACCAGGTTGCCAAGCCCCTGACGAATTGGCCCGTGCTGCCAGTTAAATCTCTCCCAGAGCGAGTGAGGCTCTAAGAGGGCGACACCGAAGTCCCATTGGTCCGAGAACAAGACGTTCACGGCGTGCTCGCGAGCGAGGAGCAACAACTGGAGTCCGGTCGCCAGCAAGGCCCCCACGCACATCCAGAGTGCTATGCGCCTATTGTCGATGACCACCTCCCGTCGAACTACCGCACGGGGCTGGCTTGCACCAGGGCGGACCTCAGGCCAAGGGCCACACCTCAGTAAGCCAGGACTTGCAAGTTGACTGCCGCTCGAGAAGATGGTCCGTGTCGCTGCGAACTATGAACGTCCTCGTCACGGGTGGGTGCGGTTTCATCGGGTCCAACCTGGTCCACCACGTGCGGGCAAGTCATCCGGACTGGACCGTCGTCACCCTCGACAAACTAACCTACGCTGGGAACCTCGAGAATCTCGCTTCCTTGGAAGGCGATGCACGGCACGTCTTCGTCAAGGGCGACATCTGCAATCGCGAATTGCTCGACCACCTGCTCGGATTACACCGCATCGACGCAGTCCTCCACCTCGCGGCTGAGAGCCACGTCGACCGCTCAATTCTGGGCCCCGAAGTTTTCGTCACCACCAACGTCCTCGGGACACAAGTCCTCCTCGAGGCTTGTTTTGCGGCCAAGGTCCGCCGCTTCGTCATGGTCTCCACCGACGAGGTGTATGGCTCGCTCGGTCCAACAGGGGCCTTCACCGAGACGTCGCCACTTCAGCCCTCCAGTCCCTACTCAGCTTCGAAGGCAGCCGCGGACCTCCTCACGTTGGCCTTTGGTCACACCTTCGGGCTCGACGTGGTCGTTACGCGGTGCTCCAACAACTACGGCCGCTACCAGTTTCCCGAGAAGCTCATTCCGTTGATGATTGTCAACGCGCTTCACGACAAACCGCTGCCGGTCTACGGCGACGGGGAAAATGTCCGTGACTGGCTCCACGTCGAGGACCACTGCGAAGCTCTCCTCGCTGTTCTCGAACGAGGCCGCGCGGGCGAGGTGTACAACATTGGTGGTGGTGCCGAGCGGAAGAATCTCGAGCTCGTCCAAGGGCTGCTCAAGCTGCTCGGCAAGGGCGAAGAGCTCATTCGCTTTGTTGCCGATCGCCCCGGTCACGACCGGCGCTACGCCATCGACCCGACCAAAATCCGCAGTGAGCTTGGCTGGAAGCCGGCGCACACCTTCGAGCGGGGGCTTGCCGAAACCGTGCGCTGGTACGTCGACAACCCGGCATGGTGGGAACACGTCAACAGCGGCGCCTATCGCCAGTACTTCGAGAGTCAGTACCGCGCGCGCCTGGGCGCCAGCGCGGGCTGAGCTGCGATGCGCGTCCTGGTCACCGGTGTCAACGGCCTTGTTGGAACGCGCTTGGCGGCAGTCCTCGCTTCGCGTGGCCACGAAGTGACGGGGCTGGGGAAGGGCCGTCGGCGCTTTGACACTCGAGGAACGTACGCTTCCGTGGACCTCGCTGACGAGGCTGCATTGACCGCGGCCGTCGAAGCTGCGCGCCCCGAGGTCATCCTCAATCCGGGCTCGATGACCGACGTCGACGCTTGTGAGAGCGCCGCGGGCGAAGCCCTTCGTGTGAATGGCATTGCCCCAGCCCTCTTGGCCTTGGCCGCCCGCGATGCGGACGCTCACCTGGTCCATGTCTCCACCGACTATGTTTTCGATGGTGAGAACGGACCGTACGCCGAGGACGCCATCCCCAACCCACGCGGCGTCTACGCTCTCAGCAAGCATGTCGGTGAACAGTCAGTGAAGGCGGTTGGCGGCTCCTGGGCCATCGCACGGACTGCCGTGGTGTATGGCTGGCCGCCAGCAGGTCGCCCGAACTTTGGCAGCTGGTTGCTCGACTCGCTTCGCAAGCGAACGCCGGTCCGCCTCTTCGAGGACCAGTTCGTCTCGCCGAGTCTTGCGGATAGCGTGGCCGAGCAGCTGGCCGAGCTTGCGGAGCGGCGGCTGGCCGGCTTCTGGAACGTCTGCGGCGCCGAAGTGGTCAACCGAGTTCAGTTCGGTCTCGCACTTTGCGCTGAATTCGACCTCGACCCGACACTGGTAGTCCCGTCGCGGCTCGCCGACGCCCACTTGAAGAGCCCGAGGCCGTCCCGGAGTGGCTTACGCACCGAAAAGGCGGCAGCCCAGCTGAAGGCGCGGCCACTGGCCCTGGCCGCCTCGCTCCAGCGTTTCCATCAGGCTGTCCAGCGGTCCGAAGGAGCGAAATGATGAAGGGCATCATCCTCGCGGGCGGCTCTGGGACACGGCTCTATCCGCTCACGCGGGTGGTGAGTAAGCAGCTGCTGGCCGTCTACGACAAGCCGATGATTTATTACCCGCTGAGCACGCTCATGCTGGCGGGAATCCGAGAGATTCTCATCATCTCGACCCCGCAGGACCTCCCTCGGTTCGAGGAGCTGCTTGGCTCTGGAGAGCAATGGGGACTGCGGCTGGCCTACGCTCCGCAGCCGCGACCCGAAGGACTGGCGCAGGCGTTCGTCATTGGCCGCGCCTTCGTCGGCGCCGACCCGGTGGCGCTCATCCTCGGCGACAACATCTTTTACGGGGACGGGCTGAGCGAGCGACTGCAGCGCGCAACGGGCCGCCGCCAAGGGGCCACTGTCTTTGGCTATTACGTCAGCGACCCCGAGCGCTATGGCGTCGTTGAACTCGGTCCAGCGAATGAGGCGTTGTCGTTGGAAGAGAAGCCGAGTCACCCCAAGAGCAACTACGCCGTCACTGGGCTCTACTTCTACGACAACCAAGTGCTGGACATTGCTGCGGCGCTGAAGCCCTCGGCCCGAGGTGAGCTGGAGATTACCGATGTCAACCTTAGCTATCTCGAGCGTCGCCAGCTCACGGTCGAGGTCCTCGGTCGTGGCTATGCCTGGCTCGACACAGGAACGCACGACGCGCTCCAAAGCGCATCGAGCTTCATCGAGATTGTCGAGCGTCGGCAGGGACTGAAGGTGGCGTGTGTCGAGGAGATTGCCTTCCGGATGGGTTACATCGACGCGAAGCATCTGGCCGAGCTTGCGGAGCCGATGCGGAAGAATGCGTACGGCCAGTATTTGCTCGAGCTTCTGCGAACTGGGGGGGCCCGACGGTGAACGTCACGCCGACGAAGCTGCCGGGCGTCCTCCTCGTCGAGCCTCGCGTTTTCGGTGATGCAAGGGGCTTCTTTCTCGAGACCTTTCAAGCTGAACGCTATGCCGCTGCCGGCATTCAGGGCCCCTTCGTCCAGGACAACCTCTCTCGTTCGGCCAAGGGCACGCTGCGCGGCCTCCATTTTCAGGAGCCACGCGCCCAGGGCAAGCTGGTGCAGGTGCTGCGGGGAGCCGTGTGGGACGTCGCCGTTGACGTCCGGAAAGGCTCGCCGCACTTCGGAGCTTGGCTCGCGGTGGAGCTGACGGACGACAATCGCCGGCAGCTCTGGATTCCCCCCGGGTTCGCTCACGGCTTCTGCGTTCTTTCGGAGACTGCTGACTTTTTCTACAAGTGCACGGACTTCTACGCGCCTGAATGCGAGCGAGCGGTGCGCTGGGATGACCCTGCGTTGGGCATCGGCTGGCCGCTTGCGTCTCCACTCATTTCGGCGAAGGACCGCTCAGCGCCCGCCCTCGCGGAGGCACCCACGCTGCCCGTCTACCGGCCCTAAGAGGCGTCCGGGGAGGGCACGGGGGGCTCGACCGTCCACGAATGGAGGAGTCGCAGCAGCCCAGCAGCAGGCGCAGCGCTCCGCACCGCAAAGCCATGTAGTCCTTTTTGGAAGTCGCAGCAGACCCGCCCGTCCTCGGCGAAGACCGCGAGGTCGAGGCGGTAATTGCCGTCAGCAAGCCCGAGACGTTCCAACGTCAAACTTGCCGTGGTGGTTGTCGCCGCGGTGATGGCTTGTGCGCCCCGCCACAGCAGAGTGCCATCCAGCGAGACCAGCGAAATCTCGATGCTCAGCTTGGTGAGTGACTCCTCCGCCTCCACGACCAGAGCCACCTGCAAGGCGTCTACTGGGTCGAACACGGCGCGTTCACCGCCCCCTGGGCTGCGAAGGTGAACGGCCACCACCTCCGCCTCGAAGGTTCCCCATCGACGGCCAACCTCGGCTGGCGGCCCCCTTCGGGGCTGGCGGCCAGTCGGATGGATGGCGGGCGTGAGAGCGCTCCCGGGGGACGTCTCCGCCTGCACTTCGGATAAGGCGACGGCCTTCCGGTACTCGGAGACGACGAACGCCGGGTCTCCGTAGGCCTTGAGGGTTCCGGCATCGAGCCACGCTGCCTCGTCGCAGTGAGACTCGAGGCTGGCGAGGTCGTGCGTGACGAGGAGGATGGTTTTGCCAGCCCGCCGAAACTCCTCCATTTTTGCGGTGCTTTTCCGAGAGAAGTGCTCATCCCCGACGGAGAGAATCTCGTCGATGATGAGAAGGTCCGGGTCGACGTGGGTGGCGACGCTGAAGGCCAGCCTCGCGTACATGCCACTCGAGTAGGTGCGTACCGGCTCGTCGATGAAGTCACCGAGCTCGCTGAAAGCGACAATCTCCTCCATCCGGTCGCGAATCTCCCGCCGGGACATCCCGAGAATGATGCCGTTGACGGTGATGTTCTCTCGCCCGGAGAAGTCGGGATGGAAGCCCGCGCCCAACTCGAGCAAGGCAGAAATGCGGCCATTGACTTCCACCGACCCCTCCGTCGGCCGATAGATGCCGGTGACCAGCTTCAGCAGGGTGCTTTTCCCGGAGCCGTTGCGGCCCACCAGACCAACGGTTCTTCCTCTGGGTACGGTGAGGGAGACGTCACGTAATGCGGAGGTGACGGCGACGGATGGCTCACGGGCCTGCTTCCGCTGAAGAAACTGCACGAGTTCCGACTTGAGAGTCGTGTACTCCCGCCGAATGGTTTTCTTGCGAAACTCCTTGCTGACGTTGCGAAGAACGATGGCATCCATCGGTCAGACCAGCTCGGCGAACTCTTCACGGCGTTGTTCGAAAACGCGCGATGCCAGCCAGAGGAGGAGAAACGACGCAAGTGTCACCACGGTTAGCGCCCGCCAGTGGGGAAGCCGGTGCTCGTAGAAGATGCCCTGGTAGGAGGTGATGATGACCGACATCGGATTGGCGATGAGGAAGAAGCGGCGGAACGCCGCGGGGATGTCGTCGGGCCGATAGAGGATGGGCGTGACGAAGAACCACAGCGTGAGAAAGTTGGTGACGATTTGCTGCAAGTCTCTAAACGCGACGTTCAAGGAGGAAACGAGAAACGAGACCCCGAGGGTGAAGACCAATTGAACACAGAGCACCACCGGGAACATCACGATGTGCCAGGACGGCCAGATGCCAGC
Source organism: Myxococcaceae bacterium (assembly GCA_052147975.1). Lineage (GTDB taxonomy): Bacteria > Myxococcota > Myxococcia > Myxococcales > Myxococcaceae > JADGRA01. Next base: position 4,799 of record JBKQJL010000205.1, on the reverse strand, counting down.
GATGCCCCCAAGCGCAATCATCAGCGGAAGCGAGAGCAGGTAGTTGACCAGGTTGGTGAGGACCACCGTCGCCGGAAGTACCTGGGCGGGGAAACGTACCTTGGTGAGGAGGTCCCGTCGATCGCTGATGGTGCTGGCCCCGGCCCCGACGCTAGACGAAAACCACAGCCAGGGAAGCAGACCGACAAAGAGGAAGTATGTGTAGTGCTCAATCTTGTTGCGTTGGATGACGCCGAAGACCAGCCCGTAGACGGCCATCAACAGCAGCGGGTTGAGGAACGTCCAGAGAAACCCCAGCGCGGACCCCCGATAGCGCGCCTTCAGCTCGCGCTGGGTGAGATTCCACAGGAGGGGACGGTACTGCCACAGCTCGCGGAGGTTCCGAATCATCGAAGCGGCCGCTTCATACGGGAAAGGACGCTTCCTTGCACCTCCGTGGACGAAGAGAGCAACCAAGCAAATGGCTCACGTTTTCTGGCGAGCCGGCGCAAACCGGAGGCGGGAAACCCGAAGGTGCAGCGTTGGAAGCTTTCAACTAAGAGTCGCTCCTTCGGGATGACGCCCAACTTCGAGTCATTTGTCGGAGGCGCCGTCGAATGGCGCCCCGGGACTGGATTCTAAGAAACCGTGCCTCGCATCGGTGTCCGGAAGCACTTGCTCGTCGGGCGGGTCCGTGGACTCGAGCCGAAGGCGCTTCGGGACGTCCAGCGTGGCGCCGAAGGCCACTGGAAGGTCACGGGGCCGCGGCCGCTCATCCGCCTCTTGCCTGCCGACGGGCAGGACGCGCCGACAGGCGATGTCCGCCTCGAATTCGCATTGACGGATGTCACCACACCCGTCCATGCCACACTCAGCATCGACACCGGTGGCGGATTGGAAGGCGCGTCACTCCGCTTACCCCTGCGGGCGCTCCGGCCAGGGGATTTTGCCTGTGTCGTGACGCTACCGGCCTCGACTGTCTCCATCGGCTTGGACCCTGGCCCGCTCGGTGGTTTCCGGCTCGGTGCCGTCCGGGCGGTCGAGCTTTCCGCGGTTGGAGCGGTGCTGGCCCATGGTGGGCCACAGCTGGGCCGCCTCGTGCGACGACCGACGCAACTCGCCGTCCTCGCGGCGCGGGCGCTGCGTCTACTTCGCTACCGGGGGCCGCAGGGGGTGCTGGAGCGCCTTCGTCGGGGCACCCAACGCCAACTCACGGAAGAGGGCTACCAGGGGTGGGCTCGACGGTACGCCTCTCTCGGCGAGGAGCAACGTAGCGGGCTGCGCGCCCGAGTGTCGTCGCTGGACGTTCGGCCTCTCTTCTCGATTGTCATTGCTCCGGGGGAGGCCTCCGAAGCGGCCGTGCGGCGCACCCTCCATAGCCTCCAACAGCAGATTTACCCCCGGTGGGAACTCTGCGTCGGCGAGCAAGGAGTCGCAGACAAGTTCCGGCCGCTGGCGGAGGCGTTGGGTAAAGCCTCCGAGGTTCGCTGGTCACCGCACGCAGAGGCCCTCGGCGCTGCGAGGGGCGAACTGGTGCTGAGGGTCAAGCTTGGGGACGCTCTTGCGGAACACGCACTGTTTGCCGTTGCAGAAGTCTTTGCGCGCGACCCCAATCTGGCCCTGGTTTACACAGACGGCGATGGAGAGGATGCGGAGGGCCGCCTAGCTCCGGCCTTCAAACCCGACTGGAGCCCAGAGCTGCTTCGCTCTTACAACTACGTCGGGCGCTCGGCCTTCTTCCGCGCCGACGCGGCCCGGGCGCTCGGTGGATGGCACAGTGGGCCCGGGGATGTCTCATGGCACGAGTTGCTGGTGCGCGCCGCGATGGAGGTTTCGCCGGAGCGCGTCGTGCACCTTCCCTACGTCCTCGTGCACTCGGGGAAAGAGCAAAGTCCAAGCTCTGAGGAGTGGCGCGAGGGGGTCAACGCCGTCCAAACCAGTCTCGACCGGGCTCATCTGCAGGCGCGCGCCGAGGCCGGGCGCCGCCCTCGGACGTACCGAGTGCGCTTCGCCGTCCCCACTCCAACGCCGCTGGTCAGCGTTGTCATCCCCACGCGAGACCGCCTGACGCTGCTTCGCCGATGCATCCAAAGCCTAAAGACGCGGACGGACTACCAACCGCTCGAAGTCCTGGTGGTGGACAACGACAGTAGTGAAGGGCGGACGCTCGCCTACCTGCAAGAGCTCGAGATGCAAGGCGCGGCGCGCGTGCTCCGTTACCGGGAGCCCTTCAACTACTCCGCTATGAACAACCTCGCCGCCCGGGAAGCCCGCGGCGCGGTGCTTTGCCTGCTCAACAATGACGTCGAGGCAATTGAGCCCGGTTGGCTCACCGAGATGGTTGGACTCGCGCTTCAAAAGGGTGTGGGAGCGGTGGGTGCGAAGCTGTTGTACCCCAACAACACCGTGCAGCACGCTGGCGCTGTCGCGGGACTCTTCGGCGTTGCCGCACACAATTACTTGCGCGAGCCGCGCGAGGCTGACGGCTATCTGCTCCAGCTGCAGACCACCCGGGAGGTCTCCGCGGTCACGGCTGCATGTCTCGTCGTCGGCCGGGAGCGCTTCCTGGAGGTGGGAGGGCTCGATGAAGCCGAATTGCCCGTGGCTTTCAACGACGTTGATTTCTGCTTCAAGCTTCTCAAGGCCGGCTACCGCAACCTCTGGACGCCCTATGCCGAGCTGTACCACCGCGAGTCCGCATCGCGGGGGACGGACGAGCGGGGAAAACACCGCCGGCGTTTCCTCCGCGAGGAATCGGTGATGAGGCAGCGCTGGGGCGCGCTCATTGAAAGAGACCCCTACTACAGCCCCAACCTCTCTTTGGACTCGAACCTTCCCTGTCCTGCGTGGCCACCACGGGTGGTCTGGCCCTTGGCATGAGCGCCGCGACGCAACCGACGGTGGCCCTCGACGCGATGCTCTGGGACGAGTCCACCACCGGGATTGGGCTCTACGCGCGACAGGTGGCCCGGGCGCTGGGCGAGCTTGGCATCCCAGTGGTTCGCCTCGGCGCGCGGAGCTCAGGCGAGTACCCGCGCCACTTTCGGAGCCGGAGCCTCTACCTGCTGGCCGAGCTTCCGCGCGTGCTGGCGAAGCTTCGGCCTTCCATTGTCCACGCGGTGGGCAATTTCAATCTTCCGCTGCAGCGGTTGACTGGCACGGCCTACGTCCTCACCGTCCATGACCTCATCCCGCTCGAACTGCCTAAGACAGTCTCCCCGGCGTTTTACTGGCAGTTCCGGCTGTGGCTCGAGCGCAGTCTCCGGGTGGCGGACCACGTCGTTTGCGACAGCGGCACCACGCGCGAGGCGCTCCTCGCGCGCTTCCGCTGGCTGGACGAGGCGTGTCTGAGCGTCGCTCACCTCGGCGTCGACCATGTCCGCCCGCCGGTGCTGGACGCCACCAGCCGCGCGTTTCTCGACGCGCTGGGGCTCCCAGGAGAATACCTCCTCTACGTCGGGGCGCTCGACGCCCGAAAGAACGTTGGGCTCGTGTTGGAGGCGCTGGAGCAGCTCCGCTCGTGGCGCGCACTGCCGTTCGTCCTGGTGGGGCAGCGCTGGTACGGTTCGGGCCCAGTCGAGCGTCGCATTCGCGCGATGCGCCGGGCCGGCTATGACATCCGCACGCTGGGGTTCCAGCCCGAGCCCCTGCTGCATGCACTCATGCAGCGTGCCACCCTTCTCGTTTTCCCGTCGCTGGGCGAGGGGTTCGGGCTTCCGCCGCTCGAGGCGATGGCGCTGGGGACGCCGGCGGTGGTGAGCACCGCGGGGGCCTTGCCGGAGGTGTACGCCCAAGCAGCCGTCCAGGTGCGCCCGGACGACGCGGGAGGCCTCGCCACGGCGCTCCGGATGCTGCTCCTCGAGTCACCAGCCGAGCGACGTCTCCGAGTGGAGGCAGGGGTGCGCCACGCGGCTGGCTTTCGGTGGGCGAGGACTGCCGAGCATCTCGCCGAGGTCTACCGGGCCGTCTCCAAGCGGTGACTGCCTGCGCGGAGGGGGGCGTGTGTGGAGATGGCGGCCGCTGGTGTGCGCGTGCCACCTCCAGGGGACGGCAATTTGGAGGGGTCCGAGGCCGCTGGTAGCCTGCGGCCGATGACGGGACGTCGAGTGCTTCCTCTCCTGGTGGGGCTGTGGGCCGCGTCAGCGCTTGCCCAAACCACCTACACGGCAACTGTCAGCATTACGCTCGACGGGGGGACTGGCTTCACCAACGCCTATGTCGTCACCGCCGGTCCGGCCTATGCACTGGCCAACGCCGGTCAGGACATTGAAGTCTACAACACGACGTCCCCGCCCTCGTTGGTCAACAGCCAGCCGGGAACCTTCACTGCCATTGCGGTGGCGGACCAATATCCGCTCGGTGCCGGGATGACGACGTTGGTGTTTGCGGCCGACGTTGGCTCGGCGTGCTCCCTGTCCCCCTGCATCGACGCCTTCCTGTGGAGCCCAACTGGTTTCACCGCGCAAACCCCGGCGCTCACAACCGGTGCCACGGCGCCGACGGCGATGACCGTCGACACGACGACGATGTCACCCACGCCGACAGTTCGCGTTTACTTCAGCACGGGAGGGAGCCAAGGGACGCTGTACGAGCAGGACTTCACGGTCTCCGGAAACACTCTGGTGCCGAGTGCCACTCCGCTGTCCCGCTCCATCAGCACCGTCGGGGGCATTGTTTCCCTCACCGTGGACGGCAACGCCTACCCCACCGGACTCATCTACATTAACGATGGCAGCTCCAACCTGTACACCACTCCGAAGGACTACGTCAGCAACCCCGCGGAGGTGCTGACTCCCTTCTCGACAAACGTCTCTGGTGGG
>JBKQJL010000204.1:0-12451 GCA_052147975.1 Myxococcaceae bacterium | reverse complement strand
GCGCACGGTGGACTTGGTGGCCCCGTTGCACCTCAGCGCCGTCGGGTACTTCGCGTCGGCCGAGGACTTGGACGCCTCGCTGGACGGCAAGGACTTCGTCTACGCCCGCATCCGCGCGCAGAATGCCGCCCTGTTGGAAGAGGCGGTGGCCGCCCTGGAGGGCGCCGAGGCGGCGGCCGCCTACGGCAGTGGCATGGCCGCCTTGCGCGCGCTGTGGGACGTGCAGGGGCTGAAGCGGGGCGAGAGGGTGGTGATGGCGGCCGATGGGTATGGCGCCACCCGCGCCCTCTACAAGGAGTTGGCGGCGCGCTCCGGGGTGGAGCTGCACGCGCTGTTGCTGTCCGACGCCGAGGCGCCGGGCCGCATTGCTGCCCTGGCCCCGCGCTTCGTCCTGGCCGAATCCATCACCAACCCCCTCCTCAACGTGACGGACATTCCCGCCCTGGGCCAGGCCGCGCACGCGGTGGGAGCCCGCTTCGCCGTGGACGGCACCTTTAGCTCGCCGGTGCTGCAGCGCACGCTGGCCCAAGGGGCGGACTATGCCCTGCAGTCCTCCACCAAGTGGATTAACGGGCACTCCGACGCCACCGGAGGCACCATTTCCGGCTCGGCCGAGCTCCTCCGCCCCCTGCTTCAGGCGCGGGTGCTGGAGGGCGCCATTCTCGGGCCCTTCGAGGCCTGGCTGACGCTGCGGGGCTTGCGCACGCTGCCGGTGCGCATGCGGGCCCACAGCGCCCACGCGCTGGCGGTGGCCCGCCGGCTGGCCGAGGACGGCCGGGTGTCCCGGGTGCTGTACCCGGGGCTGGCCAGCCACCCCCAGCACGTGGTGGCCCGCCGGCTGCTCCTGCACGGGGACGGGGGCATGGTGGCCTTTGAAATTGCCGGGGGCGGCCGGGCCGAGGTGTTTCGCTTTCTGGAGCGGGTGAAGCTGGCCCGGCCGGCGCCGACGCTGGGAGACGTGGCCACCCTCGTCATGCACCCGGCCTCTGCGGCGGCCCGGCGCATGACGGCCGAGGAGCGGGCCCAGGCCGGCATCTCCGAGAATTTGGTGCGCGTCTCGGTGGGGCTGGAGGACCCGGAGGACATTGTCCGGGACCTCCTGCAGGCAGTGGCCCCATGAGAATGGTGGACGTCGGCGGAAAGCCGAAGACGGAGCGGGTGGCGGTGGCGACGGCGCGGCTGCGGATGAAGGCAGCCACCGCGCGGCGCATTGTGGCCGGCTCCCTGGAAAAGGGGGACGTGCTCGCCGCCGCCCAGCTGGCCGGCGTCATGGCCGCCAAGCGCACCCCGGACCTCGTGCCGCTGTGCCACCCCATTGCCCTCTCCGGCGTGGAGGTGGCGGTGTGGACGCGCGGCGCCGGGGTGGACGTGCGGACGGAGGTGAGGACGGTCGACCGCACCGGCGTGGAAATGGAGGCGCTCACCGCCGCCGCCGCCGCCGCGCTCACCGTCTATGACATGTGCAAGAGCATCGACCGCGGGATGGTGCTCGAGGCGCTGCAGCTGGAGCACAAGTCCGGCGGGCGCAGCGGCACCTGGCAGCGCCCTCTGTCCCCCAAGCCGAAACGGCGGCCTCGACGCTAAGCGGCCCGGGCGTCCCCTCATGTGCGGGACGCTTTAAGAGGCTGGCTTCTTCTCCGCATGCTGGGGCAGCGGGCAGGACTCGTACCCATGTCGTTCGTCCCACTGCTGGTGCTCGGCTTCGGCCAGCCAGAAGGGGCCGGCCGGCGCCACCTCGGTGGTGATGGGCCGCAGAAGCTGCCTCTGCTCCTGCTCGCGGCTGGCCAGGGCGAGGGCCTGTTGCTCCTCTCCAAAGGTGAAAATGGCCGAGCGGTACTGCGAGCCCCTGTCCGGACCCTGCCGGTCTCCGCTGGTGGAGTCGTGCGAGGCCCAAAACACCGCCAACAGCTGCTGGTAGGAGACTTGCTTCGGGTCGAACTCGAGCAGCACCGACTCGGCGTGGCCGGTGCCGTGCGAGCTCACCATGGCGTAGCTGGGGTTGGCGGTGTGGCCGCCGGTGTAGCCGACGGCCGTGGCCACCACCCCGGGGACTTGTCGAAACCGGTACTCCACGCCCCAGAAGCAGCCTTGGGAGAAAATGGCCAGGGCATGCCCGGGCTGCGGCTTTAAGGGAGTGCCGTGGCCCACCCCTCCCGGCGCGGTGCCGACGGGCAGAGGGACGACTGGGTGCGGCTGGGCTGAAAGCTGGGCCGCGGCGAAGGTGGCGGCCAGGACGGAAACCAACAGGACGAGGTGGCGGGGCTTCATGCCTCTTTCTACGCAGCGGAGGCCCGACGGGTTTCGGCCCCGGGGAGGCCCCTACAGGGCCCCGGCGCGGGCGGCGAAGTACACCGCATTCACCACCAGCGCGTGCGTTATTTGGCCTTCCCGCACCAGGCGCTCAAGGTCAGTCGCCGGGACGCGCACCAGCTGGAGGTCCTCGTCCGGCTGGGCCCGCGCCGAGGCGAGCGGCTCGCAGCCCAAGGCCAGGTAGCTGTGGCAGAGGTTTTTTTGCAGGGCCGGGTTGGGGTGCACGGCGCCGAGAAACTCGAGCCGCGCGGCACGAAAGCCCGTCTCCTCCTCGAGCTCGCGGGCGGCGGCGGCCAGCGCCGTCTCACCCTCGTCCACCATGCCCCCCGGTATTTCCAGGGTGCAGGCCTCCACGCCGAAGCGAAACTGCCGGACGAGGAGGGCCTCGCGCGAGGGCGTCAGCGCCACCACATTCACCCAGTCCGGCGCGGTGAGGCGGACGCGCGGGTGGAGGCTGCCGTCGCGCGGGTCGAGGAAGCTGTCCTCCCGGACGCGGAGAATGGTGAAGTCCTGCTCCGGCCCAAGGGCTGCCCGTCGCCAGGCCCGCGGGGGGCTGCTGTCCACCTTGGCCTCTGCCCCTTCCGCCGCCGGGGGCCTTCCACCGGCGGGTTTCAGTTGAGGTAGTCCACCCGCGCCTTCAACGTCCGGGCAGCGAGCCGCAAATTGCGCTGGTCCGGCGCGTCCGGAGACAGCTCGAGGCACCGCTCCACGTCGGCCAGTGCCGCCTGGTAGGCGCCCAGGGCGGAGAGAATGCCGGCGCGCACCCGCAGCTCGCCCGGGTGGTCCGGGGCCAGAAGTAGCAGCAAGTCCACCACCGCCAGGGCGCGCTCCCCGTCGCCCCGCGAGAGGTAGGAGCGCTTGAGGTTGGACAGCATGCGGGTGGCAATGGTGGGCACCGAGGCCGCCGACAGCAGCCGCGGGGTGAAGCGCACCGCCGGCGCCACCCGGGCCAGGAGCTCCTCACAGCTATTCCCGGTGAGAAGGCGGCCGTGGTTGAAGGGGTCCAGCACCAGGCGCTCCCCCGGGCCCGGGGTGGCCACCAGAAAGTGCGCCGGGAAGGGGACGCCCACCAACGGCACGCCCGAGCGCCGTCCCACCTCGAGGTACACCACCGAGAGGGCAATGGGGAGCCCCGTCTTGCGGGCCAGCACGTGGTGCAGCGCGCTGCTTTGGGGGGACTCGTCGAGCGCGGCGCCGCCGGTGAAGCCCTCCTCCTCCACCAGCACCCGCCGCAGGGCGGTCAGCCGCGCGGCGAGGTCCGCCTCGGGGGGCAGGGCGCCCTCGACGCGGCGCGCCAGCGCGTCCAGCCTGGCTTCCACCTCCTCCACGTCGAAGTCGTCGTCGACGAGGGAGGCCACCGCACAGGCCGACCAGTCCAAGCGGGGCGGGCTGGCCTTCAGCCCACGGGTGAGCAACTCACGGGCGCGCGCATGGCTAAGCTGCAGGGTATTCACAGAAGCTGCTCATGCTGACCTGCCTCGCCGCGTGCAAGCCCTTCAGCGGGGGCCAGGACTCCGGGTGACGTTAAACAATGCTGGGGGGCGAATGAGGCTGCCTCGCCTCGCGCTGGCAGCTATGTAGGCCCAAAAAGGGAGGTACCCATGGACACCCTTTCAGCGCACCGTATTGAGACGGAGGCCGGCGTGGCCGAGGTGGTGAGGCGCTCTCGCCGCATTGCCGTCCTCGGCGTGAAGACGGAGGCCCAAGCCGGGCAGCCCGCCTTCGACGTGGCGGCCTACCTCGTCCGCGCCGGACTGGACGTCATTCCAGTGCCTGTCTACTACCCCGAGACGACGGAAATATTGGGCCGGAAGGTGTACCGGCGGCTGCAGGACATTCCCCGGGACATTGACTTGGTGGACGTCTTCCGCCGCCCGGTGGACCTCGAGCAGCACCTGCAGGACTTGCTGGCGAAAAAGCCCAAGGCGGTGTGGTTTCAGCTGGGCATTCGCAATGACGCCGTGGCGGACAAGTTGGCCGCGGCCGGCATTGACGTGGTGCAGGACAGGTGCCTCATGGTGGAGCACCGCCGGCACGGCGGCGGCTAGAAGGCCTGCCCCTGGCGCCCGGGCGTCCGCAGCGCCGCCGCTGGCTGGGCCAGGGCGCGCAGCGCGGCGGCACGGCCGGCGGCCAGTGCCTCGGGCCCCTTGTGAAGCGAGCGCGCCGAGACGCTGGGCAACTCGGACACCACCCGGTACACCTCCAACCCCTCCAGGGACAACAGCGCGCACTGCAGCTCCAGGTGGGAGTGCCGCAGCGCCGCCATGCCGGCCGACAGGCCTCGCGCGTAGGCGAAGGGCCCCCCCAGGGCCGCCCCGCTGCGGCTGGGCAACAGGTGCACCAACAGCGCGTCCAAGCCTCCCGGCAGGTGTCGGGCCAGGGCCAGCGCTGGGGCCTTGTCCACCAGGCCCCCGTCCCACAGAAGCCCTCCGCCCAGCGCCACCGGACGGAAGAGGCCCGGGTAGGCGCAGGTGGCCTGAATGGCGGGGGCCAGCTCGCCTTGGGTGAGGGCCACGCTGCAGGCGTGTTGGACGTCCGCCGCCACCAGCAACAGCGGCGTGGGGCACTCCTCGAAGCGGCGCACCGGCAGGGCGGACTCCAGCAGGCGGCGGAAGCGGCGGCCCGCCAGCAGCCCCATGCCGCCCGTCCCGCCGCGGGCCGCGTTGGCCAGGCCTCCCAGGACGTCCACGTCCCAGAAGCCCTCCCGGCGCAGCCCCAGCACCAGCGCCTCTAGCCCTGTGGGGGACAGGCCTGCGGCGGCGAAGGCCGAGACGAGGCCCCCGGCCGACGTCCCGGCGTAAGCCGCCGGGCGGAGGCCCGAGGCGAGCAGGCCGGCAAGGAAGCCGGTGTGCCCGAAGAAGCCGAAGTAGCCTGCCGAGAGGACGAGCCCTACCCGGCGGCCGGCCAGCGCCTCGGCCAGCGTCGGCGCGCGCGGGGCAGCCTTGGGGTGGACGCGTTTCGTCATGTGGCAGGCCCCCACGCAGGGCGCCGCTTTGGCCAGGGGCAGCATGCCTTGGCTGCAGCGCGGGTTGTGCGCAAAATAGAATCGACGTATGAGCATGCATCTATATGGAGGCCCTCTCCCAGTCCTTTCGCGCGCTCGGGGACCCCACCCGGCTGAGGCTTTTGCGGCTGTTGTCCGCCGCCCCCCTCAACGTGAGCGAGCTCGTCTCGGTGGTGGGGGTGGCCCAGTCCAGCGTCAGCCACCACTTGAGCAAGCTGCGGCAGCTGGGGCTGGTGCGCGAGGAGCGCGCCGCGGGCTTCACCTACTACTCGCTGGCGGTGGACGCCGCGGACTTGCACTACCCGCTCATCCGGCTGGCCTGTGAGGCGGAGGACGTCAGCGGAGACCAGGCCCGGCTCACCGACTTGCTGCGCGCGCGCGTCGACCGCACCGTCCTCAATGAGCGGCTGCTGGAGCCCGGCCAGTCCTGGTTTCTGTGGAGCTCGGCCTTGGCCTCGCTGCTTCCGGCGCTGGAGGTGGCCGACTTTGGCTGCGGCTCGGGCGTCCTCAGCGTCTCGCTGGCGCGCTGGGCCAAGACGGTGCTGGCCATCGACCAAAACCCGGAGGCCCTGGCCCAGGCCCGGGCGCGGGCCCGCCGCGAGGGGCGGCGCAACGTCACCTTCCTCCGGGAGGACTTGCACGCGCTGTCGTTGCCGGCGAGCTCGGTGGACTTGGTGGTGCTCAGCCAGAGCCTGCACCACGTTGAGGAGCCCCTGGCGGTGCTGGCCGAGGCCGCCCGGCTGCTTCGGCCCAAGGGCAAGGTGGTGGTGCTGGAGCTCATGGTGCACGAGGAGACATGGGTGCGCGAGCGACTGGGCCACCGCCACCTCGGCTTCTCGCCGGCGAGGCTCGAGGCCAGCCTGAAGCGCGCCGGCTTCGGGACGCTGGTGCGGGAGGTGCACGCCCGGGAGGCCACCTCGCCCTTCCGCGTCTTTCTCCTCACCGGAGAGAAGCGATGAGCGCGAGCCGTGCCGAGCGCCTGGCCGCACTGAAGGAGGCCCTGTCCGCCCGCATCCTGGTGCTGGACGGAGCCATGGGGACGCTCATCCAGTCGAGGCACCTGAAGGCCGCTGACTTTGGCGGCCCCGAGCTCGAGGGCTGCAACGAGCACCTGGTGTTCACCCGGCCAGACGTCATCCGCGACATCCACACCGCCTACTTCCGGGCCGGGGCGGACGTGGCCGAAACCGACACCTTCGGCGGGACGCCGCTGGTGCTGGCCGAGTACGGGCTGGCTGCCGAGGCCCGCGCCCTCAACGCCCGGGCGGCGGAGCTGGCCCGGGAGGCGGCGGCGGCGGTGGAAGCCGAGGACGGCCGGCCGCGCTGGGTGGCGGGCAGCATGGGCCCCACCACCAAAGCCATCAGCGTCACCGGCGGCGTCACCTTCGAGGGCCTGGTGGAGACGTTTGGCGTCCAGGCGCAGGGGCTTCTGGCCGGCGGCGTGGACTACCTCCTCATCGAGACGTCCCAGGACACGCGCAACGTGAAGGCGGCGCTTTTGGGGTGCGAGCAGGCCTTTCAAACGCTGGGCGAAAGCGTGCCGGTGGCCGTCAGCGGCACCATCGAGCCCACCGGCACCATGCTGGCGGGCCAGACGGTGGAGGCGCTGGCCACCTCGCTCGAGCAGGCCGAGCTGCTCTACCTCGGGCTCAACTGCGCCACCGGCCCGGAATTCATGACCGACCACATCCGCTCTCTGGCCGCCATGAGTCGCTTTGCCCTGGGGTGCGTCCCCAACGCCGGGCTTCCCGACGAGAATGGGCACTACCTCGAGTCTCCGGAAATGCTGGCCCGGGTGCTGCGCCGCTTTTGCGAGGAGGGCTGGCTCAACGTCGTCGGCGGCTGCTGCGGCACCACCGCGGACCACGTCCGGGCCATTGCCCGGGCGGTGCGGGGGCTGGCGCCGCGGCGGGCCAACCCACCCCAGCGCAGCCGGCTGTCCGGCGTCGACTACCTCGAGGTGGGCGAGGAGGTGCGCCCAGTCATTGTGGGGGAGCGCACCAACGTCATTGGCTCGCGCAAATTCAAGGAGTTGATTGTCGCCGAGCAGTGGGAGGACGCCAGCGAGGTGGCCCGCGCCCAGGTGAAGCGCGGAGCCCAAGTCATCGACGTGTGCCTGGCCAACCCGGACCGCGAGGAGCAGGCCGACTTGCGCCGCTTCCTCGAGGTGGTGGTGAAGAAGGTGCGCGTGCCGTTGATGATTGACAGCACCGATGCGCGCTGCATTGCCGAGGCGCTCACCTTCTGTCAGGGCAAGTCCCTCATCAACTCCGTCAACCTCGAGGACGGGCTGGAGCGCTTCGAGAAGGTGGTGCCGCTGGCCCGGAAGTTCGGCGCCGCCCTGGTGGTGGGCTGCATTGATGAGGTGGGGATGGCGGTGACGCGCGAGCGGAAGCTGGCCGTCGCCGAGCGCAGCTTCGAGTTGCTCACCCGGGACTTCGGAGTCCAGCCGGAGGACATCTACTTCGACCCGCTGGTGTTTCCCTGCGCCTCCGGGGATGCCCAGTACACCGGCAGCGCGGTGGAAACCATCGAGGGCGTGCGGCTCGTCAAGCAGCGCCTTCCTCGCTGCAAGACGGTGCTGGGCATCTCCAATGTCTCCTTTGGCCTGCCCACCGCTGGGCGGGAAGTCCTCAACTCCGTCTTTCTCTACCACTGCACCCTGGCCGGGTTGGACATGGCCCTGGTGAATGCCGAGAAGCTGGAGCGCTACGCCAGCCTCAGCGAGACGGACCGAAAGCTGGCCGAGGACCTTCTCTACAACCGAGGGGTGGACCCGGTGACGCCGTTTGCCGCGCAATTCCGCGAGGCGCGGGCGGCGCGCCCCAAGGTGGCCGAGCTTCCCTTGGACGAGCGGCTGGCCCGCTACGTGGTGGAGGGCACCCGGGACGGGCTCGTGCCGGACCTCGAGCTGGCCCTGGCCACCCGCAGCCCGTTGGAGGTCATCAACGGGCCCCTCATGAAGGGCATGGACGAGGTGGGGCGGCTCTTCGGTGCCAACGAGCTCATCGTGGCCGAGGTGCTGCAGAGCGCCGAAGTGATGAAGGCGGCAGTCACCTACCTCGAGCCGAAGATGGACCGCTCCACCACCAGCGTCCGCGGCAAGGTGGTGCTGGCCACGGTGAAGGGGGACGTCCACGACATTGGGAAAAACTTGGTGGAAATTATTCTCGCCAACAACGGCTTCCAAGTCGTCAACCTCGGCATCAAAGTGCCCCCCGAGCAGCTGGTGCAGGCGGTGCGCGAGCACAAGCCGGACATCCTCGGGCTGTCCGGCCTTCTGGTGAAGAGTGCCCACCAGATGGTGACCACCGCCGAGGACCTCTCGCGGGCCGGCGTCACCATCCCGATGCTGGTGGGCGGCGCGGCGCTGAGCCGTAACTTCGTCGACAAGTCCATTGCCCCGGCCTACGCCGGGACGGTGGCCTACGCCCAGGACGCGATGAGCGGGCTCGAGCTGGCCAAGCGCATTGTCCACCCCACCGAGCGCTCGGTGCTGGAGGGCGAGCTCAGTGTGCGCCGGGCCGCGCTCAAGGCGGAGGCCGCGGCGCGGCCGGCGCCGGTGAGCGCTCCGGCGGCACGCTCGCGCGAGGTGCGGCTCTTGGACGCCTTCCCCGAGGCCCCGGACTTCGAGCGCCACGTGCTTTCCACCACGCCGCTGGACGACATCTGGCGCTTCATCAACCCGGTGATGCTGTACGGGCGGCACCTGGGGGTGAAGGGCTCGGTGGCCCGGGCGCTGGGGACTCCTTCCGAGGCCGCGCTGCAGGACACCGAGGAGGGGCGCAAGGCACTCGAGGTGAAGGACGTCATCTCTGGCCTCAAAGCCTTCCTGCGCGAACGGCTTCACCCCAAGGCGGTGTTTCAATTCTTCCGGGCCGGCTCGGACGGCAACACCGTGCTTCTCTTCGACGCCAAGAGCGGCGCCGAGCAAACGCGCTTCACCTTTCCGCGCCAGGCGCGCGAGGGCGGCGTGTGCCTGGCCGACTTCGTCGCTCCGTTGCAGCAGGGCAAGCCCCGAGACAACGTCTGCCTGTTTTTGGTGACGGCCGGCACCGGCATCCGAGGGTGGAGCGAGCAATTCAAGGCGGAGGGGCACTTTCTTCAAATGCACGCCGTCCAGGCGCTGGCCCTGGAGACGGCCGAGGCCTACGCCGAGCTGCTGCATTCCCGGCTGCGCAGCATGTGGGGCTTTCCGGACGCGCCAGGCCTCAGCATGCTCGAGCGCTTCCGGGCGGAGTACCCAGGGAAGCGCTACTCCTTTGGCTACCCGGCCTGCCCCAGACTGGAGGACCAGCAGCAACTCTTCGCCGTCCTGCGCCCAGAGGAGCTCAACGTCGAGCTCACCGACGGCTGCATGATGGAGCCGGAAGCCAGCGTCTCGGCGCTGGTGTTCCACCACCCGGACGCGTTCTACTTCTCGGTGGCCTAACCCCGCGCCCTCGCCCTCCTCCCCGCCGCCCCGTCCCTCCAACGAGGTTGAAGAAAAAAACGTGTCGCGCCCCGCGCTCGCGCTGTTGCCGCCGCACGCCACCACCGGCATTGGCAGCCTGCCCCACAGCCAAGGCGAGCTGGGGCTGCAGCTCGCGCTTCAGCTGGACGTGCCATTCCTGCCCGAGCTCCCCGCCGGAAACCCCGGGGAATTCATGATGGCCTCGGCGCTGGAGGGCTTGCCCGGCCTGGAATTCGACGCGCAGGGCATGTGCACCGTCGTGACACGCCTCTGGGAAGAGGGCGCGGCTGCCTTCGGCGCCCAGCTGGACCAAGCGCTGGCCTCCGGCAACCTCTCGGGCTTCGAGCCCTCGGCGGCGGCGCGCCGCGCCTGGCTGCCCTTTCTCTGGGAGGTGCGGCACCGGCCGTTGGCGCTGGCCAAGGCGCAGCTGGCGGGCCCGGCCACCGTGCGCTGGGGGACGCAGCTCGACGTGGGCGGCCCGCTGTCCGAGCACCCGGCGCTGGACCGCCAGGTGTTTCGCCTGCTGCTGGCCCGCTGCCTGGCCATGGTGAAGGCGCTGCGCGCCGCCGGCGCCACGCCCCTCTTCTACCTGGACGAGCCCGGCCTGTACGCCCTGGACACCTCCGAGGGGCGCCACCTCCTCATGCTGCAGGAGCTGCGCCTCCTCATTGTGGCCCTAAAGCGCGAGGGGGCGCTGGTGGGGCTGCACTGCTGCGGCAACACCCGGTGGGAGGCGCTTTTGGAGCTCGGGCTCGACCTCTTGTCCTTTGACGTGCGGCTCTCGCTGGACGCGCTGCTCGACGTCCCCGGGCCGCTGGAGGCTTTCCTCCGCGGCGGCGGGGGGCTGTCTTTGGGCATCGTCCCCACGGACTTGGGCCAGGACGCCTCGGTGCTGGAGCTGGTGGCCGCCACGCAGACGTCCCTCGAGTCGGTGCTGGGCCCGGAGCGCGCGGCCAAGACGCTGCAGCACTCGGTGCTGACGCCGGCCTGCGGCCTGGCGCTGCGCAGCGTGGTGGACGCCGAGCACATTGTCGAGCAGCTGCGGCGGGCCCAAGAGGCGCTGGCCGTGGACGCCCAGAGGCACCACGGCTGAGGGCGCCCGCGCCGAAGCGGCTTCTCTTGCCGGCCAGCGCCGGCGTTTGCGCCCAGCGCAAACCTTGCGAGCGCGCACCTGACGCGCCGCGGTGTCCGCGCTTTGGCATTGCTGGCCCTGGCCGGGTGAACTAGGCAGTTGCCTCCACAGGCGTGAAGGCAGCTGCATCGCTTCCTCGCCGGAGGGCCTCCCCCATGCTCACCCGGACGCTTGTTGCAGGCTTCCTGCTGGCGGCAGCTCCTGCCTGGGCCCAGGCCTACACCCAGAAGGTGGGCGTCATCAGCTCGCTCACCGGCTCCGAGCAGGCCTTCGGCACGCAGCACGAGCGCGGCTACACCCTGGCGTTGGAGGAAATTAATGCGAGCGGCGGCGTCCTGGGAAAGCCGCTCGAAATTATTAAATACGACGACCAGAGCAAGGCCGACGTGGCCGTCCAGGGCGTGAGCAAGCTGGTCGACCAGGACAAGGTGCCGGTTGTCATTGGCGCCTACGCCAGCCAGTCCACGCTGGCGCTGGTGCCGGCGGTCATCAAACGCCAGGTGCCTCTCGTCATCCCCACCGCCACCGCGGACAACGTGCTGGCCAGCAAGAGCCCCTGGGTCTTCCGGGTGTGCTCCGGGGCGGATGACTTGGCCCACGCCACCGTGGAATTCCTCAAGGCCACCGGGCTCCCCAAAAGCATCGCCATTGTCTACGAGAACACCAACTTCGGGCAGGCCAACGCCGGCGCCATGCGCACCTGGGCCAAGGCCTTCGCCATCCCCGTCGTCGCCGACGAGGCCTATGGCGCCGGAAGTCCCTCCTACACGGCCATGTTGCAGAAGGTGAAGGAGAAGGCCCCGGAGGCCATCTACTTCGCCAGCTATTTGCTCGACGCCACCCAGCTCATGAAGCAGGCGCGCCAAGTCAACCTCAACCCCCGCGTCTACACCTCGGCCGGCACGGGCTTCGCCCTCCCGTCCTTTCTCAGCGGCGCGGGCAAGGACGCCGAGTACACCGTCAGTGGCCAGCAGTGGATGCGCGAGTCGAAGTGGCCCGGCAGCAAGCAATTTGCCGACACGGTGAAGGCCCGCTGGGGTGAGTACCCGAGCTACCACGCGGTGCAGGCCTACGTGAGTCTGAAAATTGTGGCCGACGCGGTGAAGCACGCCGGCAAGTGGGAGCCGGCCGCCATCCGCGACGCCATCGCCAAGACGGAGATGATGAGCATTTTCGGGCCGATTAAATTCGTCAACCAGCAGAACCAGCACCCCGTCCTCATGACGCAGGTGCAACACGGCGCCTTCCAAATTGTGGCCCCGTCCGACCAGGCCACCGCGACTGTCATCCTCCCGACGCCGCCCTGGTCTGCGCGGCCGTAACGCGTGGCCGCCCTCCAGGCCATCCTCAACGGGCTTCTGGTGGGGGGCATCTACGCCCTCATCGCCATGGGGATGGCGCTCATCTTCGGCGTCATGCGGCTGGTGAATTTTGCCCACGGCGCCTTCCTGATGGTGGGCATGTACATCGCGTACTTCGGCTACACCCTCTTCAAAATTAATCCCTACTGGGGCTGCGCCCTGGTCGGAGCGGCCCTCTTCATCATTGGCCT
>JBKQJL010000203.1:0-4837 GCA_052147975.1 Myxococcaceae bacterium | reverse complement strand
CGGTCGACGTTGCCGTCGCCGTCGAGGTCCTCGCCAATGCGGTCTATCTGCCCATTCTCCCAAAACTCCCAGTAGTCGACCTTGCCGGTGCCCTTGGTGTCGCGCTCTTTGCGGACGAGCTGGCCATGCTCGTAGAAGAGCCAGGTGTCGACTTTGCCGTCGCCGTTGAGGTCCCTTTCCTTCCGCACCACTTGGCCCTTCTCGAAGAAGATGGTTTCGTCGACCTTCCCGTCGAAGTCCAAGTCCAGCTGCTCGCGGACTTTTTCGCCGTTGTCGTCGTACCAGTACACGGCGTCGACTTTCCCGTCGCCGTTGAGGTCCATCTCCTTGCGCACCAGGTGCTCGGTGGCATGGCCGCTCGCGTCCTTGACGGTGACGTAGTACTCCCAGACGTCCGGTTTGCCGTCCCGGTTGAGGTCGTACTGGACCACTCTCTCGTCGCTGCGCTTTTCTTGGTGCACCTCCGGCGCCGTTCCGGCAACTGCGCCGTGGGCGTCGGGCTGTACCGCCTTGTTGCCTCCGCAGGCGGCCAGCACCGCCGTGGCGAAGAGGGCAAACTGCCGGGTAAACCTTGGGCTCACTGCATGTCTCCTCGGGCCACCGCCCGCGTCGTCCTGGCACACGGGGTGACCCTTCATGTACCTTCACCTACGGCCATGCCACGCAAGAAGCTGTCCACCACCATCTACATTACGCCCGAGCAAAGCGAGTTGCTCAAGCAGCTGAACCAGAAGACGAAAGTTCCGGTGGCAGAGTACATCCGCCAGGGCATCGACATGGTGCTGGAGAAGTACCGCTCGCAGCTTCCCGGTCAGTCTAGCTTCGACGAGCTGCGGCGGTGAAGGGCACCTGGCAGGGCAAGCGGTGCCTGGTGATGGGCGGGGCTGGCTTCATTGGCTCCCACCTGTGCGAGCGGCTCGTCGCGGAGGGTGCCAGCCGGGTGGTCTCGGTCGACAACCTGGTGACCGGAAGCAGTGCCAACCTGGTTGGGCTCGGCGGCCGCCCGGGGTTTGAAGATGTGCGGGCCGACGTCACCGAGCCCTTGGCCGTGGACGGGCCCCTGGACGTCGTCTTCAACCTGGCCTCGCCGGCCTCGCCGGTGGACTACCACCAGCTGCCATTGGAGACGTTGCGCGCCGGCTCGCGTGGGACGGAGCACGGCCTGCGGCTGGCCGAAGCGGCGGGGGCTATTTTCCTTCAGGCCTCCACCTCCGAGGTGTACGGGGACCCCTTGGTCCATCCCCAGCGCGAGGACTACTGGGGGAACGTCAATCCAGTGGGGCCACGGGCCGTGTACGACGAAGCGAAGCGCTACGGCGAAGCGCTGGTCTCGGCCTACAGACGCAGCCGCGGCTTGTCGGTGCGCATCGTTCGCATCTTCAACACCTATGGGCCTCGCATGCGGCTCAACGACGGTCGAGTGGTGCCCGCCTTTGTCACCCAAGCCCTGGCCAAAGAGGACTTCACCGTCTTCGGCGACGGCAGTCAGACGCGCTCCTTCTGCTTCGTGCGCGACTTGGTGGACGGGCTGCTCCGGCTGGCCCACTCCGACGTCCAGGACCCGGTCAACCTGGGGAACCCCCTGGAGATGACCATTCTTCAATTTGCCGAGGCAGTGCGCACCGCCGCCGGAGGCGGTGGGCGAATTGTCTTCCGTCCGCTGCCCGCGGACGACCCGAAGCAACGTCAGCCCGACATTGCTCGGGCGCGAGCCCTGCTTGGGTGGGAGCCGCGGGTGGACCTCGCCGAGGGGCTCCGGGAAACCATCGCCTGGTTTCGAAAGCAACCGGGCGCCGGGCTGGCGAACGTCGGCACGCTGCGGGCGACGGCCAAGTGAAGGTGCTGGTGAGCGGCGGAGCCGGCTTCATCGGCTCGCAGGTGTGTGACGTCTTTCTGGCCGCGGGACATGAAGTCGTCGCGCTCGACAACCTTTCCAGCGGCCGTAAGGAAAACCTCGCCCCAGCAGTGACGCTGGTGGTGGAGGACATCCGCAACCCGGAGGCCGCGGCGCTTGTACGGCGCGAGCGTCCCGACATCCTCTGCCATCTGGCCGCGCAGATGGACGTCCGCCGCAGCGTGGTGGACCCGCGCTTCGACGCAGACACCAACATCCAGGGCTTCCTCAACTTGCTCGAGGCGGCGCGGACGGTCGGCGTGAGAAAGGTCGTCTTCAGCTCGACCGGTGGGGCCATCTACGGGGAGCAAGACGTCTTTCCGGCTCCGGAGACCCATCCCACCCGGCCGGTGTCGCCCTACGGGGTGTCCAAGGCGGCCGGAGAGCTGTACCTCGGCTACTACCGGGCGCAGTACGGGCTCCGTTCCGTCTCATTGCGCTACGCCAATGTCTACGGGCCACGTCAAAATCCCCATGGCGAGGCGGGGGTGGTGGCCATCTTCAGCGAGCGTCTGTTGAGCGGTCTGCCGTGTACCATCTACGGCACCGGCCGACAGACGCGGGACTTCGTCTACGCCGCCGATGTGGCCAGGGCCAACCTCCTCGCTGCCACGGCGGCGGTGGAGGGGCCAGTCAACATTGGCACCGGGGTGGAGACAGACATCACCCGGCTGCATTCGCTGTTGGCCCAGGCGGCCGGTCGGCCGGTGGCGCCGCGCTATGCCGAGGCCAAGCCGGGCGAGCAGCTGCGGTCGTCGCTGGACGTCGCGCTGGCCGCGCGGGTGCTGGATTGGACAGCATCGGTGGGGCTTGCGGAGGGCCTGGCGCGGACGTTGGCATGGTTCCGGGAGCATCCGCGCGGCTGACGGCGCCTTCCGCAGCCCCCTGTTACGCGCGGCCCCCCAGGGTGTGCTAGGCACCGCCCGCCGCAGCGCCTTTTATGCCGCCCGAGAACGCCCACCTCCGTAACTTTTGCATCATCGCCCACATCGACCATGGCAAGTCGACGCTGGCCGATCGGCTGCTGGAAGTCACCGGCACGCTGAGCAAGCGCGAGTCGCAGGCTCAGTTTCTGGACAACATGGAGCTCGAGCGCGAGCGGGGCATCACCATCAAGGCCCAGTCGGTGCGGATGAATTACACGGCGAAGGACGGGAAAGCCTACGTCCTCAACCTCATCGACACGCCTGGGCACGTGGACTTCGCCTACGAGGTCAGTCGGTCTCTGGCCGCGTGCGAGGGGGCGCTTCTGGTGGTCGATGCGAGCCAAGGGGTGGAGGCCCAGACGCTGGCCAACGTCTACATGGCGCTCGAGCAGGGGCTGGAAGTCATTCCGGTCATCAACAAGATTGATTTGCCCTCGTCCGACGCCGAGCGGACGCGCGCCGAAATCGAAGACGTCATCGGCATCGACGCCTCCGGTGCCGTACCGGCCAGCGCCAAGGAGGGGATTGGCATCACCGACATCCTCGAGGCGGTGGTCCAGCGGGTCCCCCCACCGGAGGGGGACCCCGCCGCGCCTCTCAAGGCGCTGGTGTTTGACAGCTGGTACGACAGCTACCGGGGCGTGGTGATGCTGGTGCGGGTGCTGGAGGGCACCCTGCGGAACAAGCAGGCGATTCTCTTGTTTAGCAACCAGAAGACCTTCGAAGTCCAGGAGCTCGGCGTGTTCAGCCCCTTCAGCCAGCCGGTGTCGCAGCTCCAGGCCGGCGAGGTAGGAGTCCTCATCGCCGGTGTCAAAGTCATTCACGACGCCAAAGTGGGCGACACGGTGACCGAAGCGGAGCGGCCGTGTGCGGTCCCCTTTCCCGGCTTTCAGGAAGTGAAGCCGATGGTCTTCAGCGGCATTTTTCCCATCGACGCTGGGGACTATGAGGACTTGCGCGACGCGCTGGAGAAGTTGCGGCTGAATGACTCGGCCTTCACCTATGAGCCGGAGACATCGACGGCCCTCGGCTTCGGTTTCCGCTGCGGCTACCTGGGGCTGTTGCACATGGAGATTGTCCAGGAGCGGCTGGAGCGCGAGTACAATCTCAGCCTCATCACCACCGCCCCCTCGGTGGTGTACAAAATCTTCACCCACCAGGGCGAGCAGCTGTTGGTGGACAATCCGGCGCGGCTTCCGGCGGTGCAGAACATCGAGCACCTGGAGGAGCCGCTGCTGACTTGCCACATCCACGTTCCTGATGAGTACCTGGGCGGCGTGCTCAAGCTGTGTCAGGACCGACGGGGTGTGCAAAAGGACATCAAGTACCTGGGAAGCTCTGGCAAGCGGGTGCAGGTCACCTACGCCATGCCGCTGGCCGAGGTGGTCTTCGACTTCTTCGACAAGCTGAAGAGCGTGAGCCGCGGCTACGCTTCGCTCGACTACGAGTTGGCCGGCTATCAGCCGGCGGAGCTCGTCAAATTGGACATCCTCATCAACGGGGACCCAGTCGACGCGCTCAGCGTCATTGTCCACCGCGACCGGGCCTACCAACGGGGACGGGACGTGTGCGCCCGGCTCAAGCAGGTCATCCCCAAGCAGATGTATGAGGTGGCCATCCAGGCCGCCATCGGCAGTCGGGTCATCGCCCGGGAGACCATCTCCGCGATGCGCAAGAACGTGCTGGCGAAGTGCTACGGTGGCGACATCACCCGCAAGCGCAAGCTGCTGGAGAAGCAGAAGGTCGGCAAAGAGCGGATGAAGCGCGTCGGGCGGGTCGACCTACCGCAAGAGGCGTTCATGGCTGTGCTGCAGCTCGACGAGACCTGACCGCTGCTGGTCTATCTCGCGACGAAGAACGCCGGGAAGCGGCGTGAGATCGAGGCGCTCTTCGCCGGGACGCCGTACGAGATCGCGACCTACGAGGGGTATCGTGATGTCGTCGAAGGTGAGCGCGACTACGCGGAAAACGCCGCGCTCAAGGCGCGCGCGCTGCACGAGCAATTGGTGGCAGCCGG
>JBKQJL010000202.1:0-15375 GCA_052147975.1 Myxococcaceae bacterium | reverse complement strand
CCTTCAAGACGGTCAGCCCGGGCTTCATGGGCCAGGGGACGCTGTACTGCGCCTACAGCAACTACCAACTCGTCGCGACGCCCGGAGCGGCGGGCAGCCCGGACGCCGGAAGCTCGACTTCGAGCGCAGTGGCGGGGGATGCCAAGACGCTGGTGTACGTGCTGCAAGACTTCTCCCTCGACACCTCCGTCCACCCCCCCATCTCCGCCGCCTTCGTGGGGCACAAGACGCTGGCCGGAGTGCGTGATGCCCGGGTGCTGTACTACGGCCAAATGCCCGAATTCGGGGGCAACCCGGACCTCGCCGAGGAGCTGCTGGGCCGCGCCCGCTTCAACCCCGGCGTGGGCGGGCGTGCCGATGCGCTCGTCTCCGGCGGCAACGTGCCCAACGGCGAGCTCATCTACGGCGCCGAGTGCTGGGACGTGAACGAGAATTTGAGCTGGCGGAAAGTGTGGGCCTGCACGGCTCCGGGGGCGTGCACCGTCGAGAGCGAGCAGGGCAATGTTATGGCCTGCGCCGTTGACCTCCAGGACGACACACCGGAGGCCCCCACCGACGGGACGAGTACCGCCCTCGAGCCGGGCGCCCCGGACCCGACGGTGGTGCCGCTCACTGGCATGCCCAGCTTCGACAGCCCAAGCTAAAGGCGTCTAGCGAGGCAAACCCCAAGGGGTCGAGCGGCAGTCGCTCGGCCCCTTGGTTTTTTGCTGTCCAGAGGGCAGCCCGCGTGGGCGGGCTTTGAGGCCTTGGTGGGTCGCTTCGTGGTAGGAGGCCACCCGCACCAAACACGCCCCATGCCCACGGAGCTCGAGCGCGAAGTCGCCCGCCGGCGCACCTTCGCCATCATCAGTCACCCCGACGCCGGCAAGACGACGCTCACCGAGAAGCTGCTTCTCTACGGAGGGGCCATCCACCTGGCGGGAAGCGTCAAGGCGCGCCGCGCCCGCCGCCATGCCACCAGTGACTGGATGGAGCTGGAGAAGGAGCGCGGCATCTCCGTCACCTCCTCGGTGCTCCAATTCGAGTACCAGGGGCACGCGGTCAACCTGCTGGACACGCCCGGCCACCAGGACTTCTCGGAGGACACCTACCGGACGCTGTCCGCGGCCGACAGCGCCGTCATGCTCATCGACGCCGCCAAGGGTGTCGAGCCGCAGACGAAGAAGCTCTTCCAAGTGTGCCGGCTGCGGGCCATTCCCATTTTCACCTTCGTCAACAAGCTGGACCGCTACGGACGGGCTCCCCTCGAGCTGATGGACGAGCTCGAGCAAGTCCTCGGCATCCGCGCCTACCCGATGAATTGGCCCATTGGAATGGGGCCCGAATTCCGCGGCGTCTACAACCGGACGTCGCGGGCGGTGCATGTCTTCAGGGCCGAGGGCAGCCATGGCGAGTCGGCGGCCGGCGAGCAAGTGGTGCCGCTCGAGTCGAAGGAGGCGTCCCAGGTGCTGAGTACCTCGGAGCTCTCGCAGCTGCGCGAGGACATCGAGCTGCTCGATATTGGGGGAGACGCCTTCGCCCGGGACAAGAGCGACCGGGGACAAATTACCCCCATGTTTTTCGGCAGCGCGATGACCAACTTCGGGGTACGGCCCTTCCTCGACGCATTCCTCGAGCTGGCTCCGCCACCGGCGCCGCGCAGCACCAGCCACGGCTACCAGGAACCCACCGACGCCAAATTCAGCGGCTTCGTCTTCAAAATCCAGGCGAACATGGACCCCGCCCACCGCGACCGGGTGGCCTTCGTCCGGGTGGTGTCCGGCCAGTACAAGAAGGGCATGGACGCCTTTCACGTGCGTCTGCAGAAAACGGTTCGCCTCGCCAACCCCACCCAATTCATGGCCGCCGAGCGGACGGCCATCGAGGAGGCCTGGCCCGGGGACGTCATCGGCCTGTTTGACCCTGGGCTGTACCGCATCGGCGACACCCTGTTGGAAGGGGACAACTTTGAATTCGAAGGCGTCCCCCGCTTCTCACCGGAGCATTTCGCCGTGGTGCGCGCCCGGGACCCCATGCGGCGCAAACAGATGGAAAAGGGCCTCGAGCAGCTCAGCGAGGAAGGCACCATCCAAATTTTTCAGCAGCTGCAGATGGGAATGCGCGACCCCATTGTCGGCGTGGTGGGGCCGCTGCAGCTGGAGGTGCTGCAGTACCGCATTGAGCACGAGTACGGCGCGGACATTCTCCTCGACAAGCTGCCCTACGGCCACGCCCGCTGGGTGGTGGGCGAGTTCGACCCGAAGAGCTTCGACTGGGGTGGAAACCGCCAGACGGTGCAGGACCGCGACGGGCAGCCGCTGGTGCTCTTCCGCGATGACTGGTCGCTGCAGCACACGGTGGAAAAGCATCCGGAGCTACGGTTTCTCTCGGCAGCGCCGCCGCTCGGGGCGTCCCGGGGCGCCCCGGCCAGCGAGCGCTCCTCGCTGTAGCCCCCCCTGGCGTGAGGTTGGCCGAGGAGGCCTGCGAGAGGCGCTAGCGAAAGGCGCGCGACAACAGGTAGACGCTGAGCCCGACTTCCAAGGCGTACGTCGCCACCATGGCCGTCCGCACCACCGGGGGGCCCAGGCGCAGAAAGCCGGCCGCGTGGGCCAGGCGCGCGGCGAGGCTGGCCCAGCCGAGGCCCACCACCCACGGGGCGGAGAGCCCCGTGGCCTCGGCCAAAAACCAGCGCCACCGCCAGCAACAGGCCGTGCTCGAGCGCGTTGCCGTGGGCGCGGATGGCGCGCCCCAGGCGTTTGTCACCACCGTCACCCAGCGTGTCGCGCACGCCGAAGCGCAGCCGGGTGACATTCATCGCCAGAAGGGTGATGAGGAGAAACAGCGCCCCGGCGAAGGGCAGCGCATGCGCGGGGAAACTCATGGGCCAACGGGGCCTAGCACGGCGGCGGGGACTTGGCGGTGGGCCGAGGCGCCTGGCCTGTCTCCGGGCTGGCCGTCGCCTTCAGCCTCCGGCGGTGAGGGCCAGAGCCACCTGCTCCACGTCGCGCGCCGGGGCGGGCACCATGGCCGGAAGCCGCTTGGCGTCCCGGACGTCCGCTGGCTCCGCCCACAGCCAGCGCGGCGGGGCCTGCAGCACCCCGTCCGCGTGGGAGAAGAGTCGGGCCCGGCGCAGCTGGGTGGAGCTCCCGGCGTTGTACAGGGCCAACGGTCGCTGCCCGGGCGCGCCGAGGTGAATTTCCCTGGGGACGTGGCGGTGTCCGTGCAGCACCAAGTCGGCCTCGCCCCGCGCCCGCCGAAGCAGGGCGCGCCCCAGCGGGAGCTCCGAGCAGTAAGGAAGCCGAAGCCGCTCGCTCCAGCGCTCGAGCCACGTCTCCTCGGGAAGTGCCAGGGGGTGGTGGTGCAGCAGAAGCACCCGGAGCGCGTTCTTCGGGGCCTGTTTGAGGGCGGCGTCGACGTCCTCCACCATGGCTGGGGTGACTTCGCCGTGGGAGGCGATGAACGAGCGGTTGTGGGCGGCGGTGGAGTCGATGCGGATGAGGCACAGCCCCGGCTTCTCCTCGACCGCGACGCGCCGGCCGGCCATGAGGGCCTGCCCGGCGTCATCCGTCGTCCGGTCGTGGTTGCCGGGAACCACCGTCAGCCGGTGCGAGCGCGTCAGTGGGGCGAAGACGTCAAAGAAGAGGGACATCTCCTCGTCCCGGCCGCGGTGGGTGACGTCGCCGGTGACCACCACCTGGTCCACCTGGGCTTCCTGCAGCGTCTCCACCAGCGCCCGCGCCGCCGCCTCGTCGGCCGGGCTACGGCCGAGGTGCAAGTCCGACAGGTGCGCGAGCGTCTGAAGGCTCATGCCTGAACATTCGACCAGGCGCGGGGGGCGCTCCCATGAAGCGCAGGAAAACTCTCAGCGACTGCCCCGGCAGGCTGGCCACGGGGCGCGGCCAGTGTCCCACCGGGAAGCACCCGCAGGCGGTTTCCCCGCCACCGGACGGTGCGGGCAAAGAGGCCATGGACCCAGGTGATGAAGAGCAGCCCGTCCTTCACCCAGCCCGCCCCAAAGGCACGCCAGGAGAAGAGTTGCTGCCGCAGCCGGCTGAAGGCCACTGAGTCGAGCGCTGGCTTGAGCACCGCGCAGGCCGCCAGCGTCGCCGCGGCGCCGGGCCCGGGACGCAAGGCAAAGCCGATGACGGCCAAGGGAATGGGGTTGAGCAGCGACTCGGCGAGGTAGGCCGGAAACGTCATGGCGGTGCGGTGGGTGACGCTCCAGCGCAAATAGCGCTGAAAAAACGCGCCGACGCTCTTCTCCACGGCGATGTTCCACACCGGGAGGCTGCTCACCGCCACGCCGGCGCCGAGCTCCCGCACCAGCCGGTTGCCGAGCACATGGTCCTCGGCCAGGACGTTGGCCACGGAGGCGAAGCCGCCGAGCAGGTCCAAGTCGTGCCGCCACAGCGCCATGGACTTGCCCACCACCAAGTCCTTCTTCAGCACCCGCTGGGCGCACACCATGCCTGGGGCGATGCTGCCTCCCAAGTGGAGGTTGTCGAGCAACGCCCCCAGCGACTTGTGCCCGCTGCCCGCCACCGGGTGCGTCACGCAGCCCACGCCCGGCCGGCCTAAGTGTGCGGCGATGTCCAGCAGGTAGCCGGCGGGCACGCGAATGTTGGAGTCGCTGACGACGAAGAGGTCAAACCGGGCGGCGCGTGCCAGGCAGACGAGCTGGTTTACCTTGGGGTTGAAGCCGGTCTCGCCCTGCTGGACGACGAGCCGGACGCGCTCCGGCCAGCGGCGAACGGCTTCGCACGCCAGCGGGTAGGCGGCGTCCTGCTCGGAGCGGACTCCGAGCAGCACCTCGTAGTCGCCCGGGTAGGGGAGGGCGACGAAACTGGCCAGGTTTTCGGCCAAGCCATCATCGGCGCCGCACAGCGGCTTGAGGACGGAGATGCCGGGCCAGCACGTGGGCAGCGGCGCCACTTTGCGCAGGTGGAGTACGGTGAGCAGCACCATGGCTGCCACCATGGCCACGCCCAGCACCGCGGCGAGCAGCAACAGCAGTCCAATGGTCGCCATCCGGCCTCGTCTGCCCAGCACGCCTTGGGGGAGGGGAAACGGCGTGCGACAAGCTGGGTCGGGAAGCCAGCATGCGGGACGAGGGGCTCGTCCAGGTGTCAGTGGGGCAAACTCTCCGTGGCGGGGCTTTTCCGCGCCGGGGCACCTCGCCGCCGGCGCAGGAGCAGGTAGGCGTACACCGCCAAATTCACCAGCAGCACCACCATGCCAATGCCAACCTCGGCCGGAAGTCCAGCCACCGTGGGCGCACCCTGGGGCCACAGGTAATGGCCGACGAAGCTGCCCGGGTAGGGAGTGGCCCCGGCGCGCACCCGGAGCTCATTCTCCAGCGTGGTGAGAGGACAGGGCCAACCGGCGAGGTTGACCACCGCTCCCCAGAGGAAGACGGGAATCTGCCCCCAGGCCAGCCGCGGCCAGCGCGCGACCAGCAGTCCCCCGCCCACCACCGCGGCGATGAAGAGCAGGTGCAAGAGCACCACTGCGCCAGTCGCAATGCGTAGCGCCATGAAGAGCCTCTGCCGGCCCCGGTCGAGGGGGGGGCCAGGCTACTCCCTAACGGCCCGGCCGGACGGTGTCCCCGCGGTGGCCGGCCTCGCGCAGCACCAGCCCCTCCTTGCAGGCGCGGGCGGCGGCCGGGCCGACGAGAAAGCCCACCGGGTCACTGCGGCGGCAATTCTTCTTCAGCCAGTCCTCCGCCTGCTCGAAGAGTTGGCGGAAGCGCTCGGGGGCGGAGGTGCGCCGTCCGGTTTGGGGGGTGACGTTGAGCTCGGCCCACAGCTGCCCGGAGGTGAGCTCCCCCTCCTCGTTGCGGCGACAGCGCTCCCAGAAAATGACGGGCGAGCGCACCTCATCCACCCGGAAGGCGCCCTTGTCCGGCCCGCGCTTCACCCTGTCCACCAGCACCGGGCCGAGCTCCGGCGCCGCCAGGTACACCTCCTCGGGAAGTTGGGGTTGCGTCTCCGGGCTGGCCAGAAAGGGCCTCCAGCCCGGGGGGACACGGCGCGGGTACACCTCCAGCCGGTGGGGGGCGAGGAAGCGCAGAAAGGCCCGTTCGTCCTCCGGGGCCAAAAAACACAGGAGCCGCTGGGCCATGTGGGGCAAGGAGGGTGGGCGAGGGCGCCCCTTGGACGCAAGGCCCAGGGCCGCCGGCTGCGAGGTAAGCTTCGTCTCTAGCAATGGACGAGTCACGCGAGGCGCTGTTGGGCCGCATGCGGGAGCTCAGGGACCTCTCCGGCATCATCGGCCTGGCCACCTGGGACCAAGAGACGTACCTGCCGACGAAGGCCGAGGCCGCGCGGGCCAGCCAACTGTCCACCCTGCAGGGCCTCTACCACGAGCGACTGGTGGCTCCGGAGGTGGGGGCATGGCTGGCCCGGCTGGCGGAGGCGCCGCTCTCGGACGACGAGCGGGCGATGGTGCGGCTGCTGGCCCGCGAGCGGGACCGCGCCGTGCGCGTCCCGGTGGACTTGGTACGCGCGTTGGCCGAGGCACAAGGGGCAGCGCTGACGGCGTGGCGCGTGGCCCGGGAAGGACGGGCCTTCGCTGCCTTTGCGCCCGCCCTGGACCGACTGTTGGCCCTGCGCCGGGAGCAGGCGGACGCCATTGGGCATGAAGGGGAGCGCTACGACGCACTGCTGGCCGGCTTCGAGCCGGGCATGCGCACCGCGCGGCTGATGCCGGTGCTGCACGCGCTGCGGGACCAGCTCGTCCCGCTGGTGGCGGCGCTGGCCGGATGGCCGCCGGGGCCGGACATTCTCGCCGGCCTGCGCTTCCCGGCCGACGCCCAGTGGCGCTTCACGGTGGAGCTGCTCGGCCGCCTCGGGTTTGACCTCGAGGCGGGCCGTCAGGACAAGAGCGTCCACCCCTTCACCGGGGGCACCCACCCCACCGACGTTCGCCTCACCACCCGCATTGCCGAGGAAAACCTCTCAGCCGCGCTCTTCGGCACCATCCACGAGTGCGGCCATGGCCTCTATGAGCAGGGCTTCCGTCCGGTGGACCATCGCACCGTGCTGGCCGCCGCGCCCTCCATGGGGCTGCATGAGTCCCAGTCGCGACTGTGGGAAAACTTGGTGGGCCGCAGCCTCCCCTTCTGGCAGGCCCTCTACCCACGGCTGCAGGCCAGCTTCCCGGCACAGCTTGGGGCCGTGCCGCTGTCGGCCTTTCACGCCGCCCTCAACCGGGTGTCGCGCTCGCCCATCCGCGTCGAGGCGGACGAGGTGACGTACAACCTGCACATTGTCTTGCGGACAGAGCTCGAGCTCGAGCTCTTGCGGGGAAACCTGCCCGCCGCGGACCTTCCGGCCGCCTGGAATGCCAGAAGTCGCGCGCTGCTGGGCGTCGAGCCGGCGGATGACGTGAAGGGCGTGCTGCAGGACATCCACTGGGCCTGGGGCGAGCTCGGCTACTTCCCCACCTATGCCTTGGGAAACCTCTACGCCGCCTCGCTGATGAGCGCCGCCGAACGGGCCCTCCCCGGGGTGTGGGAGGCCATTGCCAGGGGAGACGTTGTGCCACTGCGCACCTGGCTGCGCACCCACGTCCATGCCGAAGGAGCGCGGCTGGACGCCGAGGACTTGGTGCGCAAGGTGACGGGGGAGGGCCTCACCGACCGGGACTTTGTGACCTACCTCCGGCGAAAATACGGCGCGCTGTCCGGCCGCCCTCTGTAAAGCCGCCGGGCCCCGCCAGGGCAGGCGCGGCGGGTTAGCGCAAGAGGCGAAGCAGCGCGTCGCCGTAGAGGCGCACGCGTTTTTCCCCGAGGTAGCTGACGGCCCTCAGCGCCTCGCGCGAGGCCGGCGGCTCGCGGGCCAGCGCTTCCACCAGTGGGTTGGTCAGCACCACCGAGGGCGTCACCTTGCGGGCGGTGGCTGCCTCGGAGCGCCAGGCCTTGAGGGCCTCCTCGCGCTTCTTGCGCGCCGGGTCCCGCACCGCCGGGACGGGAATGGGCAATTCCCCTCGGTCGGCCTGGGCGCGCAGGCGGGCCAGCAGCGCCAGCACCTCTTCTCCGTGCTCGCGCACCACCTGCCCGCGCACCCCCGGGGTGCGCTGCAGGCTGCGGAGGTCCTTCGGGGACTTGCTCAAAAGCTCGGAGATGGCGGCGTTGGACAACATTTTCCCCATGGGCACGTCGGCGGCCTCGGCCCATTGCAGGCGCAGCCCGTGCAGCGCCGCGCCGGCGGCGGCCAGGAAGGCCTGCTCGTTGGGCGGCAGCGTGCGCGACACTTTCGGCTCGAAGCGCGCGACGTCCGGCCGCACCGCCGCCTCGTCCGCCAGGCGCTCGCAGTCGAGGAGGACTTCCTCGAGAATGTCGGCCGTCTCGCAGGCCGCGCGCACCCGGCGCCCCACCTCGCTCAGGTAGCGGACGTCGTCTGCAATGTAGGCGCGCAGCGGCGGTGGCAAGGGACGCTGGGCGAAGTCGGCCTGCTGGTGCTCCTTTTGAAGGGTGACGCCGAGCTGCTCGGCCACCAAGTCCGCCAGCCCCACCTTGGGCCAGCCGAGGAGGGTGGCGGCCCGGTGGGTGTCGAAGAGGCCCCGGACCCGGACGCCCCCCTCCGCCAGAAATTGCAGGTCTCCGCCGGCGGCGTGGAAGACTTTCACCACCGAGGGGTCGTGAAAGACCGGCGCCAGCGGGGCCAGTCCCGGCGTTTCCAGCGTATCCAGAAGCCAGATGTCCTCGTCTGTTCCCAATTGGACGAAGCACAGCCGCGGCCGGAAGGCGTGCAGCGCGTCTGCCTCGACGTCCACCGCCAACAGAGGGACCGAGCCCAAGGCGTCGGCCACACTGGCCACGTCGGCCGGGGTGCGCACGTCATGGGCGGGCTGCTGAAACGGGCTCACCAGGCACCCCACCCTAGTCGTTTTTTCCCCGGGCGCCGCTAGGATGCGCCGCCTTGATGAGCCGCGACGACGAAGCCCGATTGGAGAAGTCCCTGCTTGGCCACATGGGCCGGGCCATTGCCGACTTTGAGCTCATCGCCGACGGAGACCGAATTCTCGTCGGTGTCTCGGGCGGCAAGGACTCGCACACCCTGCTCCACCTGTTGTCCAAGCTGCGGGCCCGGGCCCCGGTGCACTTCGAGCTGCTGGCGGTGACGCTCGACCAGGGCCATCCCGGCTTTCCGGCGCAGACATTGGAGGCCTACTTCCGCTCGGAGGGGCACGACTTCCGAATTCTACGGGAGGACACCTACCAGGTGGTGCTGGAGAAGACGCCCCCCGGCAAGACGCAGTGTGCGGTCTGCTCGCGGCTCCGACGGGGCATTCTGTACAACGCCGCGGTGAGGCTGGGCTGCAATAAAATCGCCCTCGGGCACCACCGGGATGACTTGGTGGAGACGCTGTTGCTCAACCTCTTTTTCGCCGGAGCCTTGAAGGCGATGCCGCCGCTTCTGCACAGCGACGACGGACGCAACACCGTCATCCGGCCGCTGGCCTACGCGCCGGAAGCGGAGATTGCGGCGTACGCCTCCCTCCGGAAGTTTCCCATCATCCCCTGCGAGCTGTGCGGCAGTCAGGAGAACCTTCAGCGAAAACGGATGAAGCGCATGCTCGACGAGCTGGAACACGACTACCCGCACATCCGCGCCAGCGTGCTGTCGGCGATGGGGAACGTGCGGCCCTCGCACCTCATCGACCAAGGGCTGCTCGGCCGAGACGTCGAGCGCCCAGCAGCGAGGGAGCGGTCAGGAGAGAGCGCATGGCTCGCGACCAGTCCGCAGTAACCCGCACCGAACGAAACGCCGCCCTGGTGGAGGTGATGCTGCTCGCCTCCATGGCCGATGGACCGCCCTCGGACGTCGGCATGCAGGCGCTGGTGGAGCGCGTGCTGGAGCGCCCGGAATTCGACGGGACCAAGGCCGAGGAGCTGACGGCGCTGGTGCAAGAGAGTGCCAAGACGCTCGCCTCGGCCGAGGACTTGGAGGCCATTCTCGGCTCGTTGCGCATGCGGCTGCCCACCCACCAGCACCGCATGCTGGCCTTTGGGCTGGCGGCGGCGGTTGCCTTGGCCGACCACCGGGCGACGCGGGCCGAGCTCGGGCTGCTCAAGACGTTTCAGGCGGCGCTCGGCATCGCCGAGGACGAGGTGGCGAGAATTATTGACGTCCTGGAGGCCGGCGGCTCCCTCGACGAGGCGCTGGGGGACCCTTTGGAGCGCCTCTATGCGGAGGTGATGGTGCTGGTGTCGGCGGCCGACGGGAACCTTGCCGAGGAAGAGGCGCGGTCGATGGTGGAAAGCCTCGCCAGCGACCCGCTCTTCCATGACGTCAGCGCCGACCGGGCCCAGGCCTTCATCACCGAAGCGGTGAGCACGCTCGCCAGCCATGGGCCGTCGGCGCGACTTCGGGCGCTGGCCCAGGGCATTTCCACCCATGCCCAACGCCGCCGCGCCTTCCGCCTGGCGCTGAAAGTGGCGCAGTCCAAGGGTCAGCCCTCGGCCGCGGAACGACGGGTGCTGAATTTGCTGCAGGCCACCTTCGGCCTGGCGGATGATGAGGTGGAAACGCTGCGCCTCGAGAGCGCCTGAGGCCAAAAGAGGGGGGAGTGGACGTCTTGGACGCAGGCAGCATGGATGTCCGGCTCGGGTTGCCTCCCTCCTTGCCGGTGGCGGCACCCCCGGGCGGGTTGGCCCGGCTGAGGCGAGTCCTCTCTGGGGCGCTGGGCCGGGCGGTGGAGTTGGTGGTGGCCCCGGACGACGAACGCCTGGTGGAGGCGGCCCGCAGTGGGCGGGTGGACGCGGTGTGGGCTCCCCCGCTGGCCTGCGCCCGACTGGAGGCGCTCGGGGCGCGGGTGTTGGCGCGGGCCGTCCGGCATGGGGCGCTCGACAGCCGCGCCGTTCTCCTCACCCGCACCGATGGCCCTGAGCAGCTGGCGGGCCTACCCGGCACCCGGGTGGCGTGGGTGGACCGCGCTTCTCTTGCCGGCTATTTGCTGCCGGCGGCGGCCCTCCGCGCCGCCGGCCACCCACCCGAGCGGACATTTTTCCAGCAGACATTTTACGGAAGTTTCCGCGCCGCGCTGGACGCGCTTTTGGCCGGAGAGGCGGACGTGGCCGCGATGTTTGCTTCCCCCTCAGGAGACGACGTGCTGACCGGCGCCGAGGAGGTGGCCCCGGGCAGCGGCCGGGAAGTCCGAGCACTCCTCGTGACAGGCCGTGGGCCCCTGGACGCCATTGCCGCTGCCCCCTCGCTCGCGCCGGCGGACGGCGTGCGGCTGCAGCGCGGGCTGTTGGGGCTCGCCCAGCTGCCGGAGGGCCCGACGCTGTTGCGGGACGTTTTCCGCGCCGAGCGCTTCACCGCCGCTCCCCCGCTGGGCTACCGGGCACTGCTCGGACTCACACTGGCTGTGGGGTAGGGGCCTCCCGGGCAGGTTTTCCAGCGTCGCATTGTACCGCCCCATGCTGCTATGAGGTGCCCGGGGACACCCCCCTTGGGAGGCAGACTCCTTTGGGAGGGGGCCGCTCGCCCATGCGGACGTCGACGCCAAAGCCGTTCACGCATGCCCTCCGCCGGCTCGCCCGCGGGTGGGCCAGTCGCAGCCTGGCCGTGGGCGCGGTGGCCACCCTGGTGGACGTCTGCGTGCTTCTCCTCTGCGTCAAATG
Organism: Myxococcaceae bacterium; assembly: GCA_052147975.1. Lineage (GTDB taxonomy): Bacteria > Myxococcota > Myxococcia > Myxococcales > Myxococcaceae > JADGRA01. The sequence goes on along the minus strand of JBKQJL010000202.1, from coordinate 3,767 downwards.
GCTCGACTTCCCCAACCCCTTGGGAGCAGCCGTGGGGGTGGCGGTGGGCTCGACGGTGGCCTTCTTCGGAAACCGCACCTTCGCCTTTCCGGACTGCGAGCCGGAGATGGGGCCCCAGCTGGTGCGCTTTATCGCCACCGTCAGCATCGGCATGGCGCTGCACGCCTCGCTGGTGCACGTGCTGGCGGACCTCTTTGCCGTGCCGGTGGTGCTGGCCAAACTCATCGCCGACCTGGCCGTCTTCGGCCTCGGACAGCTCTTCCTGTTGCGCTACCTCGTTTTTCCGGCGGCCAAGCACCCCCGCTGGCTGCGCAGTCCTGCCAGCGCCCTGGCACCGAAGAAGAAAGTCAGGGACTCGGCTGCTCGCGCGGCGTAAGCAACATGGCGGCGAGTTGCTTGGCCTGAAGCTCCGAGAGGCACCGGTACTCCTGGACGCGGCCATTCGGCTGCTCGATGCGCAGCACCCAGACGTCCTCTTCCTGTCGAATGACTGCGGGCGTGCTGGCCATGGCGCGAGGGGACTCCCCTCAGAAGTCCAAGGGCTGAAGCACTAGGTATGCCGAAAAGGCGACTGGGCCCGTCCTGAGGAATTTCGGGGGGATAGAGAGCTGCCGCTCGAGACCTCGCAAAGCCTTGCTATGCAAAAATTGCATTGTGACGGCGTGGCCCGTGGGGGGGAAGCCCTAGCCGCAGCAGAGGCCGCCTTTGCAAACGGCGGGGGGTGAATGCAGGCCAGTCGGACGCCTCCCGAGGCCAAGCGTGCACCAGCAGAGGGGGAGAGGCGTCGATGCGACTTCGTGGAATTGTCTTCCTCGCACTCGCCGAAAAGCCTGGGGTGCTCTTCGGGAACCGCTGGTCCGACCATCCCTCCGGCTTCGAATGGTGTGTGAATGCTGCTGCTGTCGACGAGAACGGCACGGTGTCTGCGAACAGCGAAGACGGCCGCGTCTACGCCCTTCTGCAGAACGGGACGTTTGGCCAAAGCCGCTTCCTCAACCTGTCAACCTGTCGCTCGGCGCCGCCTACACCCCGGTGAGCTGTCGACGGCCAGGGACGCACCATGAATGGCGGCGTGCTGACGGTGGTTGGCCAGTAGCCCCTTCCCCTGTCGGCGGGCCAATCGCCGACGGCCGGAAAGGGGGCGACGTCCGGCGAGGCTCGCCTTTTTAGGGCTCGGGCCACTCCCACGCGCTGCGGTAGCCGCCGCTGCTCTGCGCTCGCTCCACCAAGGCCGAGTAGAAGGGGTGGCGTCCGAGGGTGGCCGAGTCCCCCACCAGGAAGAGGTGGCGACGCGCCCGGGAGAGCGCGACATTCATCCGCCGCAAGTCCTGGAGAAAGCCCAACCGGCCCTCCGGGTTACTGCGCACGCAACTCACCAGCACCGCGTCGGCTTCCCGGCCTTGGAAGGCGTCCACCGTGTCCACCTCGACGCCACTGCCGGCCAGGGCCGCCTGCAGCAGGCTGGCCTGGCCGCGGTAGGGGGTAATAACCGCCAGTGCCTCGGGGGAAAGGCCGGCCCCCAGCAACGCTCTCGCCCGGGCGGCCACCAGCGCCGCTTCCCCGGGGTTGTCGTAACTCTCCGAGCGCGCCGCTTGGGCCTCGTCGAAGCCTTTGCCGGCGGTGTCGAGGAAGAGAAAGGGCGGGGCGTCCACACTGGCGCCGCTGGCCAGCACGTCGGCCAGCGTCCGTTGGGCGACGCTGGGGTGAGCGCGCAGCGCCCCTTGGTAGAAGGGGCCAGAGACGAGCGACATGAGCTCGTCATTCATCCGGTATTGCTCGGCCAGCATGCGGTGCACCGCCACTCCGTGGGTGTCCACCAGCCGCTCGAAGAGGCTACGGGCAAGCCCGCCCTGCACTGCCTCCTCGGACAGCACCGTGGGAGGAAGCTGCCGGTGGTCTCCGGCCAACAGCACGCGGTCGGCGCGCAGGAAGGCCAACAGCGTGAGCGGCTCGGTGGCCTGTGTCGCCTCGTCTATTAGGGCCAAGGGAAAGCGCATGCGAGACAGCGGCGGCGCGCCGAGCGCGGTGAGGGTGGCGCACAGCACCTGGGCCCGTCCCAGCACCGCGTCCACCGCCTTGCGCTCCAGCGCGCGGGCCTCGGCCAACAGCCCTTTCGCCTCGGCTTGGGCCGAGCGCGCGTTGGCGAAGCGCTCGCGGCTGCGGCCGCGGGCGCGCTGTTTGCGGGCATGGCCGAGCAAGGCGTAGGCCTCGTCGAAGAGGCCCTTGGCCAGCTGCCGGTCGGGGTGGGCCTCCACCAGGACGTCGAGCACCGCGTGCTGCAGCCCCTCGCCGACGCGCGCCGGATGGCCAATGCGCACTGCCCGGAGGCCCGCCTGTAGGCACAAGGAAAGCAGGTGGTCGACGGCCGCGTTGCTGGCGGCGGTGCACAACAGCGGCGTGTGCCCGAGCCGCACCGACTCGGCCGCCACCCGGGCCAGGACGGTGCTTTTCCCGGTGCCTGGTGGCCCCTGCACGCAGAAGACGTCGCGGGCGGTCAAGGCCAGCGCCGCCGCCTCGGCCTGCTCGGCATTGAGGCCCAGGGCGGGGGGTGGCCGGAGGGCGTCGAATTCCGGAGCGCGCCGGCCGAGCAGCAGCTCCCGCAGCCCCCGCCCCCGGCCGTGCTCCAGGGCGGCCACCTCGGCCACTGCCCCGGCCGCGCGGCCAAAGGTGACGTCGTCTGGCACCACGTCCAGCACCACGCGTCCAGAGCGCACGAAGGAGGGCGGCGGCCCTTCGAAGGCCAGCTCCACCCGGGTGCGGGTGCTGCGCAACACCACGGCGCGCGCCGCGGCCGCGCTGGAGGCGCGGGGGTGGGCGTCCACCACCTCCCCCGGCGACAGCCGGGCCGGGAGCGCTGTGCCCCCCGGGCGCTCCAAGGCCACCACGAAGCGTCCGCCGAGGCCCACCGACTCTTCCACCGCGAGAAGGCCGGACAGAGACAGCCCGCGCGCCTCGCGCTCTGCCTGCGTCAGGCTGGCCTGCTCCTCGGCCTGGCGCCGGCGCGCGCACGCTTGCTCTAGCCGCAGCAGTCTCTGCAGCTGCGCGAAGTGCTCGACGTCCAGGGCCATGGCCGACAAAGGCGGCGCAGCCTGCCCGCCCGGCTGGGCCGGCGTCCACTCTTTGGCAGCTTGTGCGCCCGGCCGGGGCGGCATTAGGTGAAGCCCGGCAAGGGCAACCAGCGTGGAAACTCCCAACCGACTCGCCGCCGAGACGTCTCCCTACCTGCGCCAGCACGCGCACAACCCGGTGGACTGGTACCCCTGGGGCGAAGAAGCCCTGGCCCGGGCGCGTGCCGAGAACCGGCCGCTGCTCCTCAGCATCGGCTACTCGGCTTGCCACTGGTGCCACGTCATGGCGCATGAGTCCTTCGAGGACGAAGAGACGGCACGGCTGATGAATGAGGCCTACGTCAACGTGAAGGTGGACCGCGAGGAGCGTCCGGACTTGGACCAGCTGTACCAAGGCGTGGTGCAGCTGATGGGGCGGGGCGGCGGCTGGCCACTCACCGTCTTTCTCACCCCCAACCTGGAGCCCTTCTACGGCGGCACCTACTTCCCGCCGGTGGACCGCCACGGCCTGCCTGCATTCCCCAAGCTGCTGCGGGCCCTGGCCGACGCCTTTCGGTCGCGGCCCGAAGAGGGGCGCGCGCAGGCCGAGCGATTCACCGCCGGGCTGCGCCATTTGTCCACCTGGGGGCTGGAGGCGGCGCCGGAGGAGCTCACCCCCCGGGACGTCCGGGCGGCCGGCGTGGCCCTGGCGGAGGACGT
>JBKQJL010000201.1:0-2511 GCA_052147975.1 Myxococcaceae bacterium | reverse complement strand
CCAGCTGCCCCCGGGGGTTCCGGCCCGCTCGGACCTGAACCCCAGTCCGGCCGCTGGCGCATGAGTGACTAGCCTCGGCGCGCAGGTGGTGTCCGTCGACGCCCGCGCCGGGGCCGGCACCCTCCGGCTCGCCGACGGCACGCTGGCCCCGTTTCCCCTGCGGGTGGCCACCGGCTTCGTCCCCGTCCCGGGCTTGGCCGTCGTCGCGCAGCTCGCAGAAGACGGCGCCGTGCAGCGCGTGCACCTGCCCTCCCACCCCAGCAAAGCCGACAGCACGCCCTCGCCCGACGTGCCTTGGGTGACGGTGCTTCGCGACGCCCCTCTCCTCGAGGAGCCAGCGACGCTCGAGTCCTTGGTGACGGCGTTGGGGCACCCTCCGCCGCGGCTCGCGTTACACCGGCCAGCCCCCGGCCGGGCAATGGTGGAGCTCGTCTGGCCCACCACGCACATGCTGCTCACCGAGACGGCTCAGCCCTGGGAGCTCGAGCGCGCCGACCGACGAGCGCTGCCGGCGGGCTTCTCTGCTGGCAGCCACCACCTAGCGCTGGTGCCCGCGGCCTTGGAGCCGGCCGCCGAGCGCCGGTTACTCGGGGCGGACTTCCCCGACCCGTGGGCCGCGCAGGGCACGTTGCGGCGCGCCTCCCGCCTCCTCCGCGCTCTCCTGCTGTCCGGCGGGCGGGGCCTCGTCCTGCACCGCGCTGGGCAACTGGCGCTCGCGCGGGAGGACGCGCTGCGGCGCCTGGGCGACCTCGAGGACTTGAGCGCTCGTCCCTTCGGGGCGTGGATGGATTGGGCCCTCACCGAAGACCGGCGGGCCTACCGGACCCTCGGAATGGCGACGCTGGGAGGCGAGGACGTGGAGATTGCAGTCGTCGACGCCGAGGCCGACGTCGAGCTGGACAGTGCCGAGTCCGCCCTCCTCTTCGCCTGCATGCTCCAAGTCCGCGAGAACCGCTTCCTCGGCGACGGCGAGCTCTTCCACGTGCCCAAGGACGTCCGGGTGGGGGCGCGGGGCGCGAGCGCCACGTCGCGCACCGGCTACCGCTACTTCGCCCACCGGGGCCACGCCCGGGTGCTGCTGGTGCGCGGCTGACCCCGAGAGCGCGCCCCCCAACGAGCTGCAGGCGCCTTCGGTAACGAGCCGCAGGCGCCTTCGGTGAAAGCGCCGGCCGCCAGAGCGCCCCTCGTCAGTTTAGAATTGCTGTGACTCGGTGGAGTCGTGCAGCGCCATCGTGCTGGCGAGGCCACCGGAGATGTCCTGCGCCACGTCGTCAAAGTAGCCAGTCCCGACTTCCCGCTGGTGGCGGGTGGCGGTGTAGCCATCCCCCTCGGCGGCAAACTCGGCCGTCTGCAGCCGCGAGTAAGCCGTCATCCCTTCGGTGCGGTAGGCATGCGCCAGCTCGAACATCGCGTAGTTGAGCGCGTGAAAGCCGGCCAGGGTAACGAATTGAAACTTGTACCCCATCGCGCCCAGCTCGCGCTGGAAGCGCGCGATGGTGGCGTCGTCGAGGTTCTTCTTCCAGTTGAAGGACGGCGAGCAGTTGTAGGCCAGTAGCTTGTTGGGGTGCTTGGCCCGGATGGCCTCGGCGAAAAGGCGGGCTTCGGTGAGGTCCGGCGTGGACGTCTCGCACCAGATGAGGTCCGCGTAGGGCGCGTAGGCCAGGCCGCGGGCGATGGCGCACTCGAGCCCGCCGCGGAGGTGAAAGAAGCCCTCGGCAGTCCGCTCGCCGGGGAGGATGAAGTCCCGGTCCCGCGGGTCGACGTCTGAAAGCAGCAATTTCGCACTGTCGGCGTCCGTCCTGGCCACCAGCAGCGTCGGGACGTCGCAAACGTCGGCGGCGAGCCGCGCTGCCACCAGCGTCCGGATGAAGTGGCTGGTGGGAACGAGCACCTTGCAACCCATGTGGCCGCACTTCTTCTCCGAGGCGACCTGGTCCTCGAAGTGCACTCCGGCGGCGCCGGCGTCAATCATCGACTTCATCAACTCGAAGGCGTTGAGCGGACCGCCAAAGCCGGCCTCGGCGTCGGCCAGAATGGGGACCAGCCAGTGGTGCTGGGACTTGCCCTCGGCGTGCTCAATCTGGTCTGCCCGACGCAAGGACTGGTTGATTTTCCGCACCACCTGCGGCACCGAGTCGACCGGGTAGAGGCTTTGGTCGGGGTACATCTGCCCCGCCGTGTTGGCATCCGCGGCCACTTGCCAGCCGGAGAGGTAGATGGCTTTCAATCCGGCGCGAACCATTTGCACCGCCTGGTTCCCGGTGAGCGCACCGAGCGCCGCCACGTAGTCCTCGGTGTGCAACAACTCCCACAACCGCCGCGCCCCGAGCTCGGCCAGCGTGTACGACACCCGCACCGTCCCGCGCAGCCGCTCGACGTCCGCAGTGGTGTACGGCCGACTGATGCCTGCGAAACGCCGGCCATGCAGCGCCGTCACCGCGTCGCTCTTCGCCGGGGTGGACGGCGCGGCGGACCCTTCCTTCATCACCATCGCAATCGACATGGCCGTGA
>JBKQJL010000200.1:0-4153 GCA_052147975.1 Myxococcaceae bacterium | reverse complement strand
GCTCTTCCAGGTCGGCATTCAGCAGCCGCAACTCGTCGTGTTGTTTCCGGGTAATTTCGGAGAGCCGCTCGTTCTCCGAGGCCACGGCGAATTGCTCGAAGGCGCTCTGGACGGTCAGCAGCAGCTGCGAGTCATTCCAGGGCTTGGCGATGAAGCGAAAAATCTCCGAGCGGTTGATGGCCTCTTCGATGGCGCGCTGGTCGGCATGCCCGGTGAGCAGAATGCGCTGTGCCCGGGGCATGCGCTCCTTCACCCGCGCCAGAAACTCCGCCCCATTCATTCCCGGAAGGCGAAAGTCCGAGAGCACCACTTCCGGGGTGAAGGAGGCGAGCTCCAGCAGCCCCTGCTCGGCGTCCAGCGCCGTGCGAATCTCCCAGTCCCCATGGCGCAGCACCCGCCGCAGCGAGCGGAGAATGTTCTCCTCGTCGTCGACGACGAGAAGGCGTCCCGGGGAAACAGCGGAGCTGAGGGCGGGTTGCATGGGGGTCTGGACTGCACCCGGTTTCTGCAACGGGTCGGCCATCCGCCGCGTCCTCCCAAAGGCATTGAAATTCCAAGACTTCAGGCCTGTTGAAGGGCCTTTTGCCTGGGGTCACTCTATACCCATTGGGCCTTTTGAAGTCAGCAGTGACCCGGGGGAGTCCTCACCATGCGACGGGGGGAGGGTGCAGCCATCCCCTTGGAATGCTTCAGGTGGGGTGGCTCTCGTGTGCGCCTGGACCCGCTGGGTCGGTGAGGCAGACCCGGTTCCGTCCGTCGCGCTTGGCGCGGTACAGGGCCTCGTCGGCGGAGCGAACGAGCTCCTCGGTGGTGTGCACGTGCGCCGCCGGGTAGCTGCTGACGCCCAAGGAAGCCGTCACCGAGACCGAGTCCGCGGGCCCCAGCCGCAGCGCGCTGACGTCGCGGCGGATGCGTTCGGCCACGGTGAGCGCGCCGGCCAGGTGCGTCTGGGGCAGCACCACGGCGAATTCCTCCCCACCCCAGCGCGCCACCGTGTCCGTGTCGCGGATGCAGCCCTGGAAGCAGCCGGCCACCTTGCGCAACACCTGGTCGCCCACCACGTGCCCGGCCGTGTCGTTGACGGCTTTGAAGTGGTCAATGTCCGCAAGAATGAGGGCCAGCGGGTTGTCGTAGCGCTGGGCACGCCGAAACTCCTCAGCCAGGCGAATTTGGAAGTGCCGGCGGTTGTGGATTTGGGTCAGCCCGTCCGTGAGGGCCAGGCGCTCGAGCCGTTCGCCCTGCACCAGGAGCGCGTCGGTGCGCTGCTTCAGGGCGCGCCGTCGCGCCAGCCGGGCGAGGAGCTCCACCGGCTCCACCGGTGGGGAAAGGACGTCGTCGACGCCGAGCTCGAAGGCGGCCGCCAGCGCCTCCGGGGAGGACGTCAACAACACCACCGGCAAGTCCACCCGCGCCTCGCTGAGGCGAAGCCGGCCCAGCACGGAGAAGGCGTCCTCCGTCCCCAGCGGGTCCTCCAACAGGAGCGCGTCCGGGGGTTCGGCGTCCAGCCGACGCATCACGGCCGCCCCGTCGTCGAAGAGGGTGCACACCCATCCGCCCTGCTCGAGCGCGGGAACCAAATTCCCCCGGGTGGTGGACCGGGTGCTGGCGACCCAGAGCTGCATCCTCAACCCTCTTGGGGAGGAACGCTTAGCACGGCCTCCCGTGCCGCCGGTTGGGTTTCCTTTCGGTTGCTGGCCGAACGCCTTTAGGGCTACGACTGCCGGCCGCCGTGCCCGGCACGACACCAGAGAGCGGCGGTCCGGGCTCGCCCCAGGAGTCCCCTGGGCTTTGGAGGCGGCTGCGCCACGTCCTCATGGGCCGGCCGCGCAGCGTCGAGGACCCGAGCGTCTTCCACAAAGTCTCCCTCGTCACCCTGTTGGCCTGGGTGGGCCTTGGAGCGGACGGGCTCTCCTCGTCGTCCTACGGCCCGGAGGAGATGTTTCGCGCGCTGGGGACCCACACCTCGCTGGCGGTGGGCCTGGCGCTGGCGACGGCCTTCACCGTCGTCGTTATTGCCCTCAGCTACAGCAAAATCATCGAGCACTTCCCCTTCGGGGGCGGCGGCTACATCGTCGCCACCCGGCTGCTCGGGCCAAGCGCCGGCGTGGTGTCCGGGAGCGCGCTGGTGGTGGACTACGTCCTCACCATCACCACCTCCATCGCCGCGGGCACCGAGGCCGTCTTCAGTCTCTTTCCGCCCGGCTGGGGCGGGGCCAAGCTTCTGGTGGAGCTCCTCGCCATCGCCGCCCTCGTCCTCCTCAACCTCCGCGGGGTGCGGGAGTCGGTCACCGTGTTGGCGCCCATTTTTCTCGTCTTCCTCTTCACCCACGCCGTCCTCATCTCCGGTGCCCTCGGCTCGAGCGTCGGCACCACCGGCCGGGTGGTGCATGAGGTGCGCAGCGGCTTTCACCAGGACTTGTCCACCTTGGGCCTGGCGGGCCTGTTGGCCCTCTTCCTCCGGGCCTACTCCATGGGTGCCGGCACCTACACCGGCATCGAGGCCGTCTCCAACGGGCTGGCCATCATGCGTGAGCCCAAGGTGGCCACCGCCAAGCGCACCATGGCGCTGATGGCGTTCTCGCTGGCGGTGACGGCCGGCGGAATTACGGTGGCCTACCTGCTCCTCCACGTCGTCCCGGAGGAGGGTCGCACCATGAATGCCGTCCTCACCGAGCGCTTCTGCGGCAACTTCATGCTGGGCGGCCTGGCGGTGGGCAAGGGCTTCCTGTGGCTCACCCTCTTCTCCGAGGCCCTCCTTCTCTTCGTCGCCGCCCAGGCCGGCTTCATCGACGGCCCGCGCGTCATGGCCAACATGTCCATTGACAGCTGGCTTCCGCACCGCTTCGCGCAGCTGTCGGACCGGCTCACCATGCAGAATGGCGTCGTCCTGATGGGGCTGGCCTCGGTGAGCGCGCTCGTCTACACGCGGGGCAACATCTCGACGCTGGTGACGCTGTATGCCATCAACGTCTTCCTCACCTTCTCCTTGAGTCAGGCCGCCATGTGCCGCTTCTGGCTGCGGCGGCGGAAGCGGGGAGACGCGGCGTGGGGGCGCGGCATTGCAGTCCACGTGGTGGGCCTGGTGCTGTGCGCTGGCATTCTCTTCGTCAACCTCTACGAGAAATTTCTCAACGGAGCCTGGGTGACGGTGGTGGTGACGGGGGGGCTCGTCTCGCTGTGCCTCATCATCCGTCGCCACTACACCACGGTGCAGAAGAGCCTCTTGCGCTTGGATGAAATTCTTCCCTCCCTCCCCGTCCGGCCGGACGCCCCGCCCAAGCCGCTCGACCCGCGCGAGCCGACGGCGGTGCTGCTGGTGGGCAGCTACGCCGGCCTGGGCGTGCACTGCCTGTTGACGGTCCAGCGCCTCTTTCCCAACTACTACAAGAATTTCATCTTCGTCTCGGTGGGCGTCATCGACTCGGCCAGCTTCAAGGACAGCGACGAGGTGCGGGAGGTGAAGGAGCACACCGTGAAAAGTCTCCAGCGCTACGTCGCGTTGGCCCGCGGTTTGGGGCTGGCCTCGGACTTCCGCTTTGCGCTTGGCACCGAAGCCGTGGAGGTGGCGACTCGGGTATGCCGCGAGGTGGGCAGGGAGTTTCCGCGCTCCATGTTTTTTGCCGGGAAACTCATTTTCCAAAAGGAGCAGTGGTACCAGCGGCTGCTCCACAACGAGACGGCGTACCAGCTACAGCGGACGCTTCAATTCAGCGGCCTCAACGCCATGGTGTTGCCGGTGCGGATGCTGGAGTCCCAAAGCGTGGCCAGCTGAGGAGGCGGTGGCCTCCTGGCCACCCCTTGTCGACGGCCCCCTACCGGTAGAAGCGCCCCGAGGAGGAAGCCTTCTCACGCAACAGGGCGGCCGGCTCGAAACGGGCCCCCAGCTTCGAGGCCAGGGACTCGAGCCGCGAGGCGAGGGCGGCCGGCCCGAAGGCGTCGGCGAAGCGCAAGGGGCCGCCGCGAAAGGGGGGGAAGCCGAGGCCAAACACCGCGCCCACGTCCGCGTCGCGGGGGCTTCTCACAATCCCCTCCTCGAGACAGCGGATGGCCTCATTCACCATCGGGTACACGCAGCGCTCGACGACTTCCTCGGGCGTCACCGGCCGGCGCTTGGTGCCGGGGGGCAGCACCGCATACACGCCCTCGTCCACCA
>JBKQJL010000199.1:0-2755 GCA_052147975.1 Myxococcaceae bacterium | reverse complement strand
ACGCCGACTTGCACGCACGCTCCCGGGGGTGGTAACGAGCCCCTCCCCGGGAAGGTGAGCCTGGCTGCATGCACTCCTCTGCCCGGTTAAGTCGTAACCCCTAAAATTCACACACGCCCCGAGGCTTTCTCCCCGGTGGCGCTAAGGGCTGTCCGCCCGGACGCGTCGAAGGAGCCAGCCGTTGACGGGTGTGGCGGAGCAACCGAAACCTCATGGAAGCACAAGTTCAAGAGACTCCCCCGGCCGACGCCCAAGCGCAGGCCATCGCCGCCCCTGGCGGCATCACCATGAAGCAGCTGTTGGAGGCCGGGGTGCATTTCGGCCACCAGACACGCCGGTGGAATCCGAAGATGAAGCCGTACATCTTCGGTGCCCGCAACGGCATCTACATTATTGACCTGCAGAAGACGGTGACGCTGGCGCGCGCTGCCTTCCGCTTCGTCTCGGATGTCACCGCCCGGGGCGCCTCCGTCCTCTTCGTGGGCACCAAGAAGCAGGCCCAGGACGTCATCCGCGAGGAGGCGCTGCGCTGCGGCCAATTCCACGTCACCAGCCGCTGGCTGGGCGGGACGCTCACCAACTTCCGCACCATCAAGCAGGGCATCGACCGGCTCAAGACGCTGGAGAAAATGTCCGAGGACGGCACCTTCGACCGACTGCCCAAGAAGGAAGTGGCCTCGCTGCAGCGGGAGCAGGAGAAGCTCGAGAAAAACCTGGGCGGCGTGAAGGACATGAGCAAGCTGCCGGGCTGCGTCTTCGTCGTGGACCCGAAGAAGGAGCACATCGCCGTCCACGAGGCGAGCCGGCTTGGCATCCCCGTCATCGCGGTGGTGGACACCAACTGCGACCCGGAGGGCATCGACTACGTCATCCCCGGCAACGACGACGCCATCCGCTCCATCAAGCTCTTCACCGGCAAGGTGGCCGATGCCGCGCTGGAAGGCATGGCCCGCTACAAGGCCAGTGGCGCCAGCGAGCGCGACGAGCAGGACGGCCGCGAGGAGCGCCCCCGCGAGGACCGGCGCTTCGCCAACGCCCGCCGCAGCGACCGCCGCGTGGGAGCCCCGGCCGGCGAGCGCCGTGGACCGCTGGTTGAAATTAAGGGCCAGCCCACCAGCGGCACCCTGGACACGCCTCCCGAGGAGAGCCCGGAGGTGGCCGCCGCCGCCGAGGCGCCGCCGGTGGACGCCAAGGTGGAGCAGGCCTGAGCTTCAAGGGCCGGGGCCTTCTGCCCAGGCTCGGACACAACCCAAAGCGGGGCGCCTGGGGCCAACGCCGTGGCCGGGTGGGTTGCCGGGGGGAAGAGTCCTCGTCAGGCAAGCCCGGTCGGCCGCGGGTGCCCGGTGCGCCGGAGATGAGTGCAAATGGCAGACGTCAGCGCTGCAATGGTGAAGGAGCTCCGCGAGAAGACGGGCGCGGGGATGATGGACTGTAAGAAGGCCCTCGCCGCGTCCGAGGGGGACTTCGCCAAGGCCGAGGAGTGGCTCCGGAAGCAAGGCATTACCGGCGCCGCGAAGAAGTCCGGCCGCACCACGGCCGAAGGCCTGGTGGGGGCTTATGTCCACAACGGCAAGGTGGGCGTCCTGGTGGAAGTCAACTGCGAGACGGACTTCGTCGCGCGCAACGAGGACTTCCAGGCCCTGGTGAAGGAGCTGGCCCTGCACATTGCCGCCGCCGCGCCGCAATACGTCCGCCGCGAGGAAGTCCCGCCCGAAGTGCTCGAGCGGGAGAAGGACATCGAGCGGACGAAGCTGCGCGAGCAGAAGAAGCCCGAGGCGATGATTGAGAAAATCCTCACCGGGAAGCTGGAGAAATTCTTCGAGGTGTCCTGCCTGCTCGACCAGCCGTGGGTGAAGGACGACAAGAAGAAAATTCAGGACCTCATCACCGAGGCCGTCGCAAAAATCCACGAGAACATCGCCGTGCGGCGCTTCGCCCGCTTCGTGGTGGGCGAGGGCATCGAGAAGAAGAAAGAAAACCTCGCCGCCGAGGTGGCCAAAACGGTGGCTGGCGCCACCCCGGCCCAGACCCGCGACCGCGTCCCAGAGGGGCAGCCCGTGCCCGTCGCGGTGGCCTCTCTTGGGCCCCCACGGCGGCAACTCGTCATTGCCTCGGCCCCAGCCAGGGGCGTACAAGTCAGGGACGTGTCCGCCCCGCTCCGCTACCGGCGAATCCTACTCAAGCTGTCCGGTGAAGCGCTGATGGCCGATGGCAAGTACGGCATCCATCCGCCGACGCTGCAGCGCATCGCCGGTGAGGTCAAGGACGTCGTCGCCGCCGGCGTGCAAGTGGCCATCGTCATCGGCGGGGGCAACATTTTCCGCGGGGTGGCGGCGAGCACCGACGGGATGGACCGCGCCAGCGCGGACTACATGGGAATGCTGGCCACCGTCATCAACGCGCTCGCGCTCCAGGACGCGCTCGAGAAGCAGGGCAACTCCACCCGGGTGCTGTCGGCCATCAAGATGGAGCAGATTGCCGAGCCTTACATCCGGCGGCGCGCGGTCCGCCACCTGGAGAAGCAGCGCGTCGTCATCTTTGCCGCCGGCACCGGGAACCCCTTCTTCACGACGGACACCGCGGCGTCCCTGCGAGCCATGGAGATTGGGGCCGAGGTCATCTTCAAGGCGACCCGGGTGGATGGCGTGTACAGTGCTGACCCCAAGAAGGACCCGCAGGCGCGCCGGTACCGGACGCTGACCTACATGGACGTCCTCAACCAGAACCTGCACGTGATGGACTCGACCGCCATCAG
>JBKQJL010000198.1:0-4949 GCA_052147975.1 Myxococcaceae bacterium | reverse complement strand
CTCACCGACACCTCACGCCTCATCTCCGAGGTGACGGGCGACGAGAACTCGGTGGGCATGACGAAGTTTTACCGCACCGCCTGCTTCCGGCAGATTGGCGGCTTCGTCCGGGAAGTCATGTGGGACGGGATTGATGGGCACCGCTGCCGCCAGCTGGGGTGGATTGCCGTCTCCTGGGACGCGCCCGAGCTGCGCTTCGTCCACCTCCGCGCGATGGGGACGAGCCACAAGAATTGGTGGACGGGCCGGGCGCGCCACGGCTTCGGCCAATACTTCATGGGCACCGCCCCCAGCTACCTGTTGGCCTCGGCCCTCTTCCGCATGACGCGCCCGCCGTTGCTGGTGGGTGGCCTCGCCATCGCCCAGGGCTACTTCAAGAGCATGCTGCAGGGACGTCCGCGATACGAGGACGCGGACTTCCGCAAATTCCTCCGCGACTACCACCGAGCCTGCCTGTTGAAGGGGAAGCACCGCGCCACCGCCGAGCTCAATGCTCGGCAGGCGCCACTCTGGGACCCGACCCGCTCCTGAAATTTGCGTAACGCGGGCCCACCCCGAGCATCCTAAAGCCATGGTCGACTCCGGGCAGCCCGCACCTGCTTTCACCTTGAAGGACGCCTCTGGAAAGGCGTGGTCTCTCGACACGCTGCATGCCAAGGGCCCTCTCGTCCTCTTCTTCTACCCCCGCGACGACTCGCCCATTTGCACGCGGGAAGTCTGTGCCTTTCGCGACGCCTACGAGGACTTCGTGGCCGCCGGCGCCAGCGTCGTGGGCATTAGCTCGGACTCCGAGGAATCGCACCGGGGCTTCTCGCAGCGCCAGCGGCTTCCCTTTGTGCTGCTCAGCGACCCGGGCGGGACGACGCGGAAGGCCTACGGCGTGCACCGGACGCTGGGGCTGGTGGACGGGCGGGTGACGTTTGTCATTGACGCTGCCGGCATCGTCCGAATGGCATTCTCCGCGCAGCTGCAGTCGGTGGAGCACATGGAGAAGGCCCTCGAGACAGTCCGCCGGCTGAAGACGGAAACGGGCGCTTCGAAGACACACTGACGCCTCGCTTCAGAGCCGCACGCTCTCCCCTCGGGACTCCAAAGGAGCAGGCAAGAAAAGGGCGGCCCCTGAGCCGCCCTTTCTTACCAACGCCTCAACGGCGGTGCGCTAGGCGCGAGCCGTGATTTTGGGAATGGTCGAGCTGCACACTTCGTACACCAGCAGCTGCGGCGTCCCGGTCACCACACTGGCCAGGGTCTTCATCACCTCTGGGTACACGGTGCGGCCGTACTGCTCGGCCTTCTCCTTCGACTCCCAGAAGCTAATGGCATAGGCCTCGTTGGGGTTGGGGCCGATGAAGGCAACTTCCTCCTGAAACCCAGGCTGCTTGCGCAGAAGGGGAAGGACGTCCCTCTCCAGCGTGGTGGTGAATTGCGTTGCAGTGTTGGGCTTGAGTTGCAGATGCACATTGCGAGCGAACATGTTGTCCTCAGATTCATTCTGACTAAGCATTTATAAATCGAGCTGCGTCTGACCTAGTCCAGATGACTCGAGCGCTGAGCAGTACGCTCAGACGCAGAAGTAAACTAACCACCTGCTCCCGAGGCACCAGCGCCTGCGGTGAAGCGCTTCTGCACTCCTCGCTCGGCGAAACTACTGGCCGCGCAAATTGTGCAACCGCGAGGCTTCAGACGCACCGAAGTACGAGCGAGGACTGCGAAAGGGTTGCGGGGCTCCCCGTTGCTCCGCAGGCTTCGCGTGAGTGAGTCAGCGAGCTCCCAGGGCAGCGCGACACAGCTAGGAGGAACGCTCCAACGCGCGCTGGAGACCACCTTCTTGCGCCTTCCCGCCACAAGCTAAGCTACAAGAGCGGCCGATGCGGCATTCCAAAAGTGGATTCCCGGCCGGGGCACTCCTCCTTCTCGGCTCGTTCTGGTCGCTGGCCTGCAGCAGTGGGCCCTCGGCGACTCTCTCCCTCCAGCCGGAGGCGTTGACTGTCACCGCCGGCGGCGCGGCTTCAGCCTTCACTGCAACGCTGACTGGCTCGTCGAGCCCGGTCGCTTGGAGCCTGTCTGGGCCCGGAAGTTTTAGCCCGGCAGTCGGCGCAAGTACGTCCTACACCCCGCCGGCCGACGTGCCGTCTTCCACCATGGCCACGCTGACGGCCACAGCCGGCGGCAGCCTCAAAGCCAGCGCGGCCATCACCATCCTCCCCCACCTTCCGCCCATTACCGTCGCGGGGACTGTCCTCACCGAGGAGGGGCTCTGGCCAGCGGCGGGCGTCTCGGTCTCCATTGGAAGCAGCATCACCACCACCGACAGCGACGGGGGCTTTAGCCTCTCCAACGTCACGCCCCCCTACGACGTGGCAGTCGTTTCTCCCGACAGCACCCTCGCCGTCGTCTACCAGGCGCTCACCCGAGCCGACCCAACCATCACCTTCTCTGACTACCGGGACGGAAACCCTTCCAACGCAGGCACCGTCACCGGCAGCGTGAGTAGCAGCGCCGCGGGCGCCGTCCAGGCAAACCTCGCTTGGGCCTCACCGGCCACGGGCCTACAGGCGCAAACCGTGAGCGCGAGCCCCTTCAGCCTAACGCTGTACTGGAATGGCGCGGTGTCCATCGAGGGAAACCTCCACGCGCTGCAGCTGTTGACGGATGCCGTCACTGGCAAACCCTACGCCTGGGCTTATGGAGTGCTGTCCAATGTGACAGTGACCGCCTCGCAAACCACCGCCAACCAGGACATCGCCATGACGGCTGCTGCACTCTCCACCCTGACCGGCTCGGTGAGCGGCCCCGCCTCCTACAGCTCCCCCAGCGCGACGGTGTCGGTGGACTTCGCGGACGGCGCCTCCATCCTCGTCCTGACGGACTACACGCCGGCGGCGGTTTTTGCCTACCCCACGCCGGCCGGCATCGACGCCACCATTAGCGTCGGTGCTAGCGCCTTTGCCTCGACGCCAGACAACACGCTGGGCAGCACGGTCTACGTCCGCGGGCTTTCTCCGGACGCAACGGGAGTGTCAGTAAACGTCCCCGAGGCTGCGGTTCCCATTTCCCCAGCCAACGGAGCCAGCGGGCTTCCGGCAAACACCGCCTTCAGCTGGACGCCGTACAGCGGCGGCATCCACACGGTTGCCTTCTCCGGCGGTAGCGCCAGCATCACCATCTTCACCGCCGCCACCACCACGACGCTGCCTGACCTCTCGGCTCAGGGGGTTTCCCTGGGCAACTTCGCTCCCCAATGGACGGTCTACGGGGTAGGCCCCTTTGCCAACATGGACGACTTTGCCAGCAGTGCCAGAGCGTATGGGACGGGCGCCATGGCGGACACCTGCTACGCCTCCGCTTGGCGCTTCAGCTTTCAGTAGTTTTGCACCGGTAGAGCCCAACGGGCCCTTCGGGGGGACGTCGAGGAGTGGTCCGTGGCGCAGCGCCCCGTTGCCGTAAGCACTCCCAGCCGCGCGGCGTCGGTGGCGCTGGTGGGCCCTTAGTCAGGGCCAACCGTTGTTGCCGAAGAGGCGCACAACGGCTCACTGCGTGGCATGGCCATGCCAGGGCCGAATCGGCGAGCCCCTTGAGGTATGGACCGTCCGAGTTCCCGGACGGCTCGGCACTCAACGCACCATTTGGCTGACGGCGCTCGACTCTGCGCGCCAAGACGCTGGTGCGCCGGGAAAGTGTTGGCAAGGCAACGACGTTCGCAACCACGCGGGTTAAGCCACGGCCCGAAAGGCCGCGGCAACTGCACGGAATTTGGTCTCCAGGCAAATCCGCAGAAGCTGCGTTCGTTCAATCGGGCAGAGGCTCACGCTGGCAAATCCTTCACAGCGCGGGCTTTGCTACTCGTTTAGGTGCGACGTCGGCTCGTCAATTGCACTGGAATGAGGTTCACCGGCCGCGTGTGGAGGGGCCGCGTCAGTCAGTGTCTAAGCGAATGCGGGCCCGACACTTTCCGGACGCGCTTCCCGGTCCTACTGTTAGCTGAGCCGCGTCGACGTGGGTGACGTCTGCTACGAGGGTGCTGCAACTAGCGCCGCGACAGTGCTCGCGCGATATAGGCTGGTTCTCGCTTCGCGTGGCGGCGATGGAGTAGAGGATGTTGGTTTGGTTGGGGGAGCGGGTGGGGCTCGTCGGGGGGGTGACTGCCGTCGCCCTGTTGGCGGCATGCGACGTCCCCGTAGAGGCCAAGGGTAACGTCAAAGCCGGCGCGGACTTCCAAAGCGCCGCGCAAGTCGTCCCAATCGCCAAGGCGACCCTCACCATCGGCGCTGGAACTGGAATGCCCAGTTTCATTTCCATCGTGACGGGGATGACCGAGGACACCGCCGACTCGAACTGGACGGCCTACGTCCAGGGCGTCCCCGCCGGGAACGGTCGCACCTTTCACATCGACGCGTTCGACGACGCCACGCCGGCCAACGTGCTGTACAGCGGCGACGCCACCTCGGACATCGTCGTTGGAGCGACCGCCAACGTCTTCATGCTCCTGCAGGAGGCGAACTCTGGTGGAGGCCTCAACGGCCAACTTTTGGTCATCGACCGCCTGACCGCCACGGCCGACGTCGTCACCGTCGGCACCCCGGTTCGGCTCTCGGTGGCCGCGCACGACCTCGCGGGCGACAACTTGAATTACCAGTGGACCGCGCCGTGCGGGACGTTTGACGACCCCTCCAGCACTACACCGACATGGACTGCCCCCAACACTGTGCCGACAACGGGCGGTTGCCCGGTTGAAATTACTGTCGACAGTGACGAGCAGGACTCGGTGACCGCGTCCCTCGCGATTGTCGTGACCGGAGCCGAAGGGCCGGCCCTCGACAGCTCGCCCATCTTCGTCCTCGCGCCGCAAATTACAGAGGTCCTGCCGTCGAACGGGAGTGACACCGTTCAGCCAGGCCAAACCGTGGCGTTGGGAGTCTCAACACTCGACCCGACCGGCGGGACTTCCC
>JBKQJL010000197.1:0-6214 GCA_052147975.1 Myxococcaceae bacterium | reverse complement strand
CCGCTCACCACTCGGCCGGCGCGCAGGTTGTCGCGGAGTGCTCGGCCCACCGCCAGCGGGTCGACACCAGGGTGGCTGCCGAAGCGCCGGTCCTCGGCGGCGACGAAGGCCTGCACCAGTCGGGTCGGAAGGGGCTGCTCCGGGGGAAGCGCTAGGTTGCGGCCGTCCCGGCTGGCCACCTCGCGGAGCACGCCGCCGGAGCGGTCCAGCACCCGCAGCGAGGCGAGCGCGCTCCGGTCGAGCAGTCCCGCCGGCAGGGGCCAAAGGACAAACCCGAAGACAAGGGCGAGACCGGCCAACAACACACAACCGCCGGCGCGCCGCGACCAGGCCCAGGCGGCGCTTGTCGCGGGCGCACTCACTTTTCGGCCAGGCTGCTGTCCACCACCACCCGGAAAGTGCCACCCTCGGAGCGCCCAAACACCTCCGGGGCATACATCTCCTCGGCGTGGGCCGGCATGAGGACAAATTCCCCCGGTGTGGTGGCGCGGGCGATGATGGTGGCCAGCTGAATGCCGGGCGGAAGGTGGTCCGCGAAGAGCACCACCCGGTCGTCCCGGCGCTCGGTGTGGTTGAAGGGCGACCAGAAGCCGGAGGCCCAGGGCACCGCCGCCTCCTCGTCGCCCTCGCCGTCCCCGTCGTCGCCCTCCTCGCCCGTCGGCAGTCCGCGGCGCTGAGGCACAGCGTGAGGCAGGCCGGCACTGGTGGAGAGACTGGTGTCCACCGCCTCGAGGCCGGCGGGCAAGGGGACTTCCACGGCCACGTTGCTGCGCTCCATGGAAGTCGCCAGACGCACCTGGAGGCGCACCAGCTCCCCGGCCTGCACCGCCCTGACCTGGCCGCCGCCGGCGTAGGGCTCCACCCAGCGTTGGACGACAATTCCTCGGTCCAGCGCCGTGGTGGGCATGGTGGCCGGCGCGTAGCGCAGCAGCGCTCCGTAGTAGAGGACGCCGGCGTGGCCGTCCCGTCGGAAGTCGAAAGACACTGGCCCCGCTGCCCGTGGTAGCTGCGCCAAGGGGACGATGGCGCGCTGCACGTCGAGCGAGCGGCCCCGAAAGGGCGCCGCGGCGAGCTCTTTGCCGCCCAGCGTGACGCGCCCCACGAAGTCCGGCGTCTCACGCTCCTTCACCCGCGTCACCTCGGTGAGGGCCATGAGGGCGAAGGCTGCCTCCTGGGTGGTGCGGTAGCGGCCATCCGCGCCGCGCACGCCAGTGAGGTAGTGGGCCAATTTTGCGACATAGGGGTGGTCCGGTGAGACGTCGGTGAGGGTCAGGAGCACCAGTGCGGTGGTACGCACGTCGCTCGACCACCGCGAGGCATAGGTGGCCGGATTCATCTCCTCGAAGTGCAGTCCGGCGGTGGACTCCTTGGCGCGGTCCATCACCTCGGCGAGTACGGTGCGCGCCTGGGCGCGGTCGCCGCCACCGACAAACATGGCGTCGGCCAGCATGGCCTTGGCGAAGAGGGGCAACGCGTCCCGTTTTGCGAAGAGCTCGCCGTTGTACGAGGCCCGAGCCGCCCCGGTGCGGGCCAGGGCCCACAGCGCGAAGACGCGCGTGGTGTCGTCCAGCGGGGCCGCCCAAAAGCGGGCACAGCCCGCCCCGCGTCCGGAGGCCACGTCTCGGGCCAAAAACTCCTGGCCTCGCTTGAGCGCAGCGGCGTCCACCGGGTAGCCCACCTCCGCTGAGCGGCCCAAGGCAAGGACGGCGTAGGAGGAGGCCCACTCCGCCGAGCACCCATCGCTGGACCAATAGCGGTAACCACCGTCCGGGTTCTGCAGCTGCTCGATGGCCCTCACCGTCCGGCGAATGAGGACATCCGGGTCTTGGGTGCCTTGCTCGGCCAAGGCCCCACTGCCCACAAAGGCGGCGGCCGTGTCCGGCTTCCAGGGGATGGAAAAGCGTCCGCTCAACTCCCGCAGCGCGACGAAGGGCACCAGTCGCGAGGAGAGCTGCTCGAGACAGCCGTACGGGTAGTCCACCAGCTGGCGCATGGCCTCCGAGAAGCCGCCCAGCGCCGTCGAGGCCAGCGTCACCTCCAGCCCGCCGACGTCCGGCCGCATGCCGGCCGGAGGCAACAGCGCCTCGTGGCGGACGTCGGTGGTGTCCCCGGCCACCGCCACCGCCTCGAAGGCCGTCGGCAGCTGCACTGGAAGGCGCTGCTCCAGGCCGTCATGCTCGCCACCGCCGCTGACGGTAAAGCGAAGCACTGCCTCCCCCGGCGCCTCGGCACGGTAGCGGAAACGGACCTCGCGCGGGCGGGCGTCCGGCAGCGACACCTTCTGCACCGGCGGGCCCAGCAGCAACAGGCCCTGGACGTCGGCCTTCACTTCCACCTCCTTCACCTTCCCCGCGGGGGCATGCACCACCACCCCCGCCTCCACCACGTCGCCGACGCGCAGCAGTCGCGGAAGCGCCGGCAGTGCCAGAAGCGGCTTGGAGACGCTGACGTGGGCGGTGCCGCTCCCGAGCAGCTCGCCCCGGGTGAGGGCCACCGCCATCAACCGGTAGCTGGTGAGGTTGTCCGGGAGGGTGAATTCCACCTGGGCGTGGCCCTCAGCGTCGGTCAGCACCGCCGGCGCGAAAAGCACCGTCGTCTTGAATTCGCTGCGGAAGCCGCTGCCCGAGCCCTCGCCCCCTCCTCCGCCCCCGCCGAGAAGTCCTTTCTCGCCGTAGAGTTTTCGCTGGACGAGGTGAATGAGCGGCTCACCGAGGCGCACGGACAGCCCCCGAAGCGGGTGCACTGCCTCCAATGGGTCTGGCACCTGGTAGCCGGTGAGCCGCAGCACGCCTTCGTCGACGGCCCACACCGTCACCTCCGACGGCACCCCCTGGCCCTTCCAGTCGGTGACGTTGACGCGTACCCGGACGGTGTCCCGGGGGCGCTTCTCAGTCGCGTCTGGGGTGAGCGCCACGCTGAGGCGCTTGCTCTTTGTCTCCACCCGCAGTTGGGCGTAGCCCACCCGCACCGTGGGACGGCCTGGGTCGTCGCGGAGGTTGGCCCCGATGGGCTCCTCCACCCGGCCGCGGACGAGGACCACCGAGACGAAGACGTTGGGAATGTCCGCCTCGCCAAGGGGCACCTCGAGCGCCGTAGCGGCCCCTTGCAGCCTCACCCGGCGTGCGGTGAGGACGCCCTCGCGCTCCACGGTGAGCAGCGCCTCAGCGTCTGGAAAGGGACTCTTCACCAGGACGCGGGCCGTCTCGCCCACGTCGTAGAGAGGCTTGTCCGGCACCAAGTCGATGCGGTCGGTGTCGTTGCGCTGCCAGGAAACCCATCCGCTTCCCAGCACGTAAAGGCCGGCCGAGGTGGTTTGGGCGCGGCCAGCCGCGTCGCGCACCGTCGCTTTGACGACGTAAAAGCCGCCTTCCTTTGGGGTGAAGGTGCAGCCCATCGGCGTCAACTCGGTCTTCACCTTGCAGCCACCGGCCGCCTCCTCCACCGGCTCGGTTTGTGTCGCCCAGCGCTCGCCAACGCCCTTCTTGCGGATGAATTTCCACTCGCGCCGGACGATGGCGACGTCCACCTCATCCCCCGGCTGCCGTGCGCCTTGTGGCGTCACCGCCACCAGCTCCAGCGTGACGGGTTTTCCAGCCTCGGCGAAGCCGGTGTTGCGCGTCCGGACGCCGGCGTAGAGGGCTGCCGGGTGCACGGTGAGCTCCACCCGGTTGGCCTGCCGCTGCCGGCTTACGTCCGTGACTTCGGCTTCGACGGTGTAGAGGTAGGTGCGGTCACCCGGCGTCTCGGCCTTGCCGGCCTGGAGCGCGAGCACGCCCATGGCGTCCGCCTTGCCTTCGCCCGAGGCGAACGT
Organism: Myxococcaceae bacterium; assembly: GCA_052147975.1. Lineage (GTDB taxonomy): Bacteria > Myxococcota > Myxococcia > Myxococcales > Myxococcaceae > JADGRA01. The sequence continues at coordinate 2,403 of JBKQJL010000197.1, read as the reverse complement.
GTCGGCCACCGTTTGGGGGGCCTCTTCGTCCCAGGCCGCCACCGCCTGGCCGAAGGCGAAGCCTTCGTTGCCGGGGGGCTCGAAGGAGAGGCTGTTGCGCGTCACCGTCCAGCGCACCTCGGCGCCGGCCATCGCCCCACCAAAGAGGTAGCGGGCCAGCACCTGCGCCCGGACGTCGTCTCCGGCGGCCACGTCCCGGGCGGCAGTGGTGACGTCCACCTTGAATTGGGGCGCCCGGTATTCCTCGACGCGGAAGGAGCCTCCGTAGTGGATGGGCTTCTTGTCCACCACCACCGAGGCGCTCACTTGGAAGGTGCCCAGCGGCAAGTCCCGGTCGAGCGCCACCTCGGTGGAGAAGGTGCCGTACTCGTCGAGGGTGAGGGCACGGCTGGCGACTTCCTTGCCCCGCGAGGTGACGACGCGCAGCTGCACGGCTGTCCCGTTGGGGGGCGTGAGGACTTTGCCCAGCTCGCGGTAGCGGGCCAGGCCCTTCAGAAAGACGGTGTCGCCGGGTCGGTAGATTCCGCGGTCCGCAAACACCACTCCCAGGCTCTTCGGCGTTCGCCCGTCCCAGTCGGTGGGTAAGTCGAAAGCCCACGGGCCGAAGCCGCCCATCCAGCTGGACAGCGTGACGCCGGTGTCAGCCCCCAGGCTCGCCGCCACCAAGGCGAAGGGCGGGTCCCAGACGTCCCGGCCGTCTGCGGAGGGAAACACCTCGGCCAGGCCCGGCAGCTGCGCCAGGCCGTCGGCGGCGCTCTTGCCCCGCCAGCGGACGGCGCCCGTCCGGTCGAGGAGTTGGAGGTCGGCCCCCTCCACCGGCTTGCCGTCCGAGAGCCGCGTTACCCACACCGCGCTCGAGGTGGCGCCGAGCTTGGCGTGGACGGCGAGGTCGGTCATTTGTCCGGACACGCGCCGCGTGCGCCGCCAGTCCTCGGACAGCTCCGGTGCGGTGAACTCGGCGAGAAAGAGGAGCGTCCCCTTGCCCGCCAACAGCGAGCGAATGGGAAGCGGGCGAGTCTGCACGAGGTTGGCAGACCCGGAGGTGTCGAGCGTCCAAGGGACTGGAGTGCCGGGAGGGATGGCCTGTCCGGGACGGCGCGCGCCGAGGAGGCGCGCCATGTCCGCCACCGACAGCGCCCAGACGCGTGCCTGGAGGCGGCTGAGGTTGGTGACCTCCACCGGAAGGGCCCCGTCGCCCTTGCCTTCCAGCAAGGCCACGTCTGACCCAGGGTCGAAGCCGGGCTCGAGGTCGGTGGTGCGAAAGTCGGCCGCGGCGGCCGGGGCACTTTGCCCGAATTCGTCTTTCACCCCGGCGCCGACGCTGACGCGGTAGGTGGTTCCCGGACGGAAACGGCCCGGGATGGCCACCATTGGGCCGCGGGCGCGGCCGCCCGGAAATACCTCGGCATTCTCCCAGTCCAACGTCACCGCCGGCTGGACCGTCACCTTCTCCCTCAGGCTCGAGAGGACGGCAGGGTTGGTGGTGAGCAGCAGCAGCGGCCCATAGGGGCACCGCCTGGCTTCGGGGTCGCAGCCCACGGCGGAGCTGACCACCATGGGCCCGTAGGTTTGAAATGAAAGGCGCTGCTCCCGCCCCAAGGTGAGCGGCCCCTCGGCCCCTCGCAGCGTGGCCGCGAGCGTCAGGCTGAACCGCGTGCTCAAGGGAAGCGGCTTTCCGAGGACCACCTCGTACCGCGTCTGCCGGCTGGGCACGAGGGTGCGCGTCCGTCCGGGAGTCTGCTGGCCCGTGTCCAGCACTTCCGTCTTGGCAATGCGGAAGGGCCACGCCGTTTCCTCGGGACCCACCAGCACCCGCAGCGCCTGCTCGAGCTCCAGGACGGGCTGGTTGAAGAGAAGCGAAAAGTGCTGGCCCGGCGTCACCCAGGCGAAGTCTGCAGCCGGCTCGACGGCCTGGACTGCCGGAGCCGGCGTCTGGAAACTCCAGCTGTACGCCTCGGCGAGCGCCTGCCCGTCGACACTCTTCAGCCCGGCCGGCACGGTGACGGTGAAGCGCGTGGAGAACGGCAGCGGCGACTGCGGGACGAATTCCACGCTGGCCGAGCCGAGCCAGCGCCACTGCCCAGCCACGCTCGGTTGAAGCTGCGCCGGCGGGGGCAGCGCTGCTTGGGCCTCGACGGTGCTGAGCGCCAAGACGGGACGGGAAAACGTCAGCGTTGGCCGCACGTCCGTGCCGGCCTGGCCACGCGGGCGGGCGGCCACCACCGCCAGCGTTCCCTTTTCGCCGGGAAACGCCTCAGCAGACACCTGGAGGGCCGGCGGCGCCGGCAACGGCTGCAGCTCGAGGCCCGGCGCGGCGGCCTTCCCTTTGCCGCAGCCCGACAGCACAAGCCCCACCAAGGCAAGCCGGCAAAGCCAACACTTCCCCTGCGACGCGGTTTCGAA
>JBKQJL010000196.1:0-25811 GCA_052147975.1 Myxococcaceae bacterium | reverse complement strand
GGTGACGGGGGCGCGCCTGGTGCTGGACGCTCCCTTCGCCTTTCAGGCCACCGTCGAGGTCCGCCCGGAAATCGCGCCCAAGGACTACCAGGGGCTGCCGCTGAAGCGCGTCACACCGCTGGTGCAGGAAGCCCAGGTAGAGGCTCGCCTCGAGGAGCTCCGCCAGCGCCTCGGCCGGCTCGAGCCGGTGGAGGAGCGGAAGACGGCAGAACTCGCGGACTTCGCCGTGGTTGACTACCAGGGGACGGTGGACGCTCAGCCCTTCGAAGGGGGCTCGGGGGAGGCAGTCACGGTCGAGGTGGCGCCGGGGGAAGTGAGTGCCGGCAACGTCGAGGCCCTCGCCGGCCTGTCGGTGGGCGAGACAAGGGAGGTGTCGGCCACCTTTCCGGAGGGCCACCCGCGCTCGGGGAAGACGGCCAGCTTCCGTTTCACCCTCAAGGGGCTGAAGCGACGCGTGGTGCCCCCCCTCGACGACGAGTTGGCCCGCGAGGTGGGGGGCGGTCCCACCCTGGAGGCCCTGCGCACGCGCATTCGCTCCGAGCTTCAGGCCGCCGCCAAGTCGGAGGCAGCACGGGGCGAGCGCGACCAGCTGGTGAAGTCGCTCATCGAGCGCAACCCGTTCCCCGTCCCCAAGGCCATGGTGGAACGCGGCGTGGAGGCGATGCTCGAGGGGGCGCTGCGCTCGCTGGCTCGCGGCGGAGTCGACCCCCGGGCGTTAAACCTCGACTTCGAAGCGCTCCGCAGCGAGATGCGGCCGCGTGCGGAGACAGAAGTCCGAGGGGCGCTGCTGCTCGAGGCCATTGCCGAGGCCGAAGGGCTGAAGGTCCAGCCAGCCGAGGTGGATGCGCGCATCGAGCAGCTTGCCAAGGAGAGCGAGCAGCCAATCAGCCAGGTGCGCAAGGCCTTCAAGGAGGCCAATCAGCGCCGCAGTCTCGAACTGCGCCTCCGAGAGGAAAAGACGGTTGAATTCCTGAGGTCTCGGGCGAAGGATGAAGCGTAACCTCTGAGGTCACCGAAGCCTATGCCCTACATGCCTGTCCCCTATGTCATCGAGCAAACCCACCGCGGCGAGCGGACTTACGACATCTACAGCCGGCTGTTGAAGGACCGCATCATCCTGCTCGGCACGGAGATTGACGACGACGTGGCAAATGCCATTGTCGCGCAGATGCTCTTCCTCGAGTCGGAGGACCCGGACAAGGAGATTAACCTCTACGTCAACTCGCCGGGTGGCTCGGTGACGGCCGGCTTGGCCATCTACGACACCATGCAATACGTGCGGCCGCCGGTGGCCACCATCTGTGTCGGTCAGGCCGCCTCGATGGGGGCCGTCCTGCTGCTCGCCGGGGCCAAGGGCAAGCGCCAGTCGTTGCCCAACAGTCGCATCATGGTGCACCAGCCCATGGGTGGCGCCCGCGGTCAGGCCTCGGACGTGGAAATTCATGCCCGGGAAATTCTTCGAATGCGCTCGATGCTCAACGAGCTCATCGCCAAGCACACCGGGCAGTCCCTCGACCGGGTAGAGAAGGACACCGACCGGGATTTCTTCATGAGCGCCCAGGAAGCCAAGGCTTACGGCATCATCGACGAGGTGGTCTCAGTCAACAGGAAGACGTTGCCCAAGGAGCGCGACCGGTAAGTCCAACGCCTGCAGTCAGAGGTGGGAGCGGTTAGCAGACACACATGAATTGACAGCGGGGGCGAGCGGGGCGTGGACCCGGACTTCGTCCCCCCATACCATCTGACCGGCGGGGCATCGCCCGGGGGCATCATGGCGGGGAAGAACGTGGAGAAGGCCAACCAGACGCTGTCCTGCTCCTTCTGCGGCAAGTCGCAGAAAGAGGTGAAGAAGCTCATCGCGGGCCCCACGGTCTACATCTGCGATGAGTGCATCGGCCTGTGCAACGACATCATCGCCGAGGAAATTGACCGCGAGGAGACGAAGGACACCAAGCTCCGCATCCCTCGGCCCTCGGAAATCAAAACCATTCTTGATGAGTACGTGGTCGGCCAGGAGCGGGCGAAGAAGGTCCTGGCAGTGGCGGTGCACAACCACTACAAGCGCATCGAGTCCAAAGTGCAGATGGATGACGTGGAGCTGCAGAAGAGCAACATCCTGCTCCTCGGCCCCACCGGCAGCGGCAAGACGCTGCTCGCACAGACGTTGGCTCGCATCCTCAACGTCCCCTTCACCATTGCCGACGCCACCTGTCTGACCGAGGCGGGCTACGTCGGCGAGGACGTCGAGAACATCATCGTCAACCTGCTCCAGGCCGCCGACCATGACATCGACCGTGCGCAGCGCGGGATTGTCTACATCGACGAAATCGACAAAATCGCCCGCAAGAGTGAGAACCCCTCCATTACCCGCGACGTCTCCGGGGAAGGCGTCCAGCAGGCGCTGCTGAAAATTATTGAGGGCACCATTGCCAACGTGCCCCCCAAGGGCGGCCGCAAGCACCCGCAGCAGGAGTTTCTGCAAGTCGACACCACCAATATTCTCTTCATCTGCGGTGGTGCCTTCGGCGGGCTCGAGCAAATTATTGAGCGGCGCCTGGGCGGTCGCAACCTCGGTTTCGGGGCGGACATCCAAACGCGGAAAGAGCGGAACCTCACCGAGCTGCTTCAGCACGTCGAGCCGGAAGACCTCCTCAAGTACGGGATGATTCCGGAATTCATTGGGCGCTTGCCCATCGTCACAGCGCTGGAGGAGCTCGACGAGCCGGCGCTGGTGAGCATCCTCAGCCAGCCTAAGAACGCCCTGGTGAAGCAGTACAAGAAGCTCTTCGACCTGGACGGCGTGGCGCTGAAGTTTACCGAAGGGGCGCTCAAGGCCATTGCCCACGAGGCCATCCGCCGTCGGGCCGGGGCACGCGGGCTGAGGTCCATTCTCGAGACGGCGATGCTGGACGTCATGTACGACATCCCCTCCATGAAGACCGCCAGTGAAGTGGTCATCTCCGAGGAAGTCATCTTCAAGAAGAGCGAGCCGGTCATTCTCCACGCCACGGCGAAGGACGAGGAGCTGCAGAAGGAATCGGCCTGAGCCAGGGCTCGGCCTCCAGCTTTCGCCACCAGCTGCTCGAGGAGCTCTCGGAGCGGATGGATGTCGAGGCCAGCGGCCCCCTGGCCTGGGCGCCCGACGCCACCCCATGGGACGTCGTGGAGCGGGCCGTCCGAGAGGTGCTTCCGCTGGGGCTCGAGGCCTTCGGGTTGGTGGGCGCAGCCCAGGCCGCGCGGGCGCTGCCGGGCTTGCGCCATGGCGAGGCCGCTCGCGGTGGCATGTTTGCCCTCGAGAAGCTGGGCCGTGCCCAGGACGCGCCCGAGCTGCTGTTGCGGGCCGCCCACGGCGTCTGCGCCTGTGCGCTCTCGCTTGCCCTGGCCGAGGCACAAGGAGGCGAAGCGACGGCGAAAGCCGAAGGCCAGCTCGTCTCGGTGCTGGTCCGACTGTCGACGGCGGCCGTGAAGGCCGGAGCGAAGCCGGAGGCCGTCCTGCGGGCGCTGGCGGGCGTGCCGCCCGGCTGAAACCAACCGCTGGCGACTGCCCGGGCTTCTAGCCGCGGCCCTGTCCAGAAGGCAGGGCCTCGGGGCGGGCGCCCAGGCCGACGCGGTACGGGTCCGTATTCTTGAGCCGGATGACTTCTTCCTCGAGCTCCCGCACCCGCGCCGCCAAAAGCTCGACTTCCCGCGCTGGACCGGCAGCCTCCCGCGTCCGCGCCAGAGCATCGACAATCGGTTTGATGGCAAACCGTACGGTGAAGCCAATGACGGGGACGAGGACGACCAGGATGCCGAGAGTGGCCGGAACGAGCGCGGTGAGGTCGACGGGCTGGATTTGCATGGGCATTTTCGCTTTCTACGCAGAGCGGCACAGCACCATTGCATGTCTCTGAGGGGCCCCTCCATCTGCTAGCGGCGGAAGCCGCCCCTCTTCCCAACTCGACGGACGAGTGGCTGTCTGCTTCAGTGGTGTGTCCTGCCGGTTTGCCTGTCGGAGAACGCCCATGCGCCCCTCGCTTCTGGCCCTCGCCTTGGCCGCCTGCTCCACGCCTGGGCCGGTCAGCCCCCCGCCCGCTGCCGCGGCACGAGCCGCTTCCACTGTCCCAGCCCCCCCAGCGGCGGTGTCTCCCGACGCCGGGCCAGGGCGCTCCCTGACGCGCAGTGAGCCGGTGGTGGACACCCTCTTCGGTCAGCGCGTTGCGGACCCCTACCGCTGGCTGGAGGACGAGAAGAGCGCGGAGGTGCAGGCCTGGATGGCGGCCCAGGACAGCGAGGCACGTGCCTTTCTCGACGGGCTGGCAGGCCGCGCCGTGCTGCAGAAGCAGCTCGAGGCACTCTACTACGTGGGCAGTGTTGGAACGCCGGTGGTGCGCGGCGCGCGCCTCTTCTACGAGAAGCGTGCTCCCAGCCAGGAGAAAGCCGTCCTCTGCTGGCGGGACGGGGAGAATGGTGAAGAGCACGTCCTCCTCGACCCCAATGGGTGGGACGGGGGCAAGACGTCCTTGGGACGGTGGGTGCCGTCCTGGGATGGGCGCCGGGTGGCCTTCGCCCAGCGTCCCAACAACGCCGACGAGGCCGTGCTGCACGTCGTCGAAGTCAGCACCGGAGTGTGGGGCGACGTCCTGCAGGGCGCCAAGTACGCCGACCCGAGTTGGACACCCGATGGCCGCGGCTTTTACTACGAGTACCTTCCCAACCCGCCGGGGACGGCGGTCGCGGACCGGCCCGGACTCACCGAGATTCGGCTCCACCGGTTGGGGCAGCCGCAGTCCCAGGACGGGCTCGTCCATGGGCCAACGCATGATGCGAGCACCTTTCTGGCCCAGTCCTTGTCGCGGGACGGGAAGGTGCTGCTCGTCTACGTCCAACACGGCTGGACCCGTAACGACGTCTACCTGCGGCGCCTCGGCCAGGACAAAGACTTTCGCCCGCTCGTGGTTGGGCAGCCGGCCGTCTACTCCGTGGAGGTGTGGAAGGACTCCCTCTACGTCAGCACCGACGAGGGCGCGCCCCGCAAGCGCCTCTTTCGAGCCTCCGTCGACCATCCCGAGCGCAGTGCCTGGAAGGAAATTGTCCCGGAGGACCAGGAGGCGACCCTGGTGTCGGTGTCCATCGTGGGGGGCCTGTTGTCGCTTGAGTACGTCCGGGCCGCCACCTCCGAGCTTCGTCTGGCGACGCTTCAGGGCAAGGCCGTGCGCCCGCTGACGCTTCCCGAGCTGGGCAGCTCGTCCAACCTCTCCGGCCTCGAGGACCGCCCGGTGGCGTACTACTCCTTCACCTCCTTCACCCGAGCCTCGGAGGTGTACCGGACGGACGTACGCACCGGAGCGACGACGCTGTGGGCGCGGGTGGAGGTGCCCGTTGATGCGAGCCGCTACGCCACCGAGCAGGTGCGCTACCCCTCGAAGGACGGCACCGAGGTGAGCATGTTCATCGTCCACCGAAAGAACGTCCCACGCGACGGGACGGCCCCAGCGCTGCTCACCGGCTACGGCGGCTTTGACCTCAGCATGACGCCCGCCTTCCTCCGTCGCTTCATTCCCTGGCTGGATGCTGGTGGCGTTTTCGCCCTGGCCAATCTCCGGGGTGGGGGCGAGTACGGAAAGGCCTGGCACGAGGCCGGTATGCGGCAAAACAAGCAGAACGTCTTTAATGACTTCATCGCTGCCGCCGAAGCGCTGGGCCGCCAGAAGTGGGCGGACCCGCGGCGCATCGCCAGCTATGGGGGCAGCAACGGGGGGCTGTTGGTGGGAGCCACCCTGGTGCAGCGGCCGGAGCTCTTCCGCGCCGCGGTGTGCGCCGTCCCCCTCTTAGACATGGTGCGCTACACACAGTTCGGCAGTGGACGGACGTGGTCCGAGGAGTACGGGGACCCCGCGGTGGAGGCGGAATTCAACTGGCTCTTCGCCTACTCGCCCTACCACCATGTTGCACCGGGGACACATTTCCCGCCGCTGCTGCTTCTCTCGGCGGACCATGATGACCGGGTGGACCCGATGCACGCGCGGAAGTTTGCCGCCGCGGTGGCGGCGGCGAGCGTCTCCGGGCAGCCAGTGCTGCTCCGCATCGAGCGGAACTCCGGACACGGTGGCGCCGACCTGGTGAAACAGTCGGTGGAGCAGACCACCGACATCCTCGCCTTCCTCTTTGCCGAGCTCGGCGTGCCGCCACCGCTCGCGCACTGAAAGGCCCTGCAGGCCCAGGCCAAGACGTGGCGAGGCGCAGGGGCCAAGTGTAGAGTCGAAGGGCATGTTCTTCGGCCGTGATGACAAGCGCGACGCCAACCGGCGCCCGGCAATTCTCCCGCTCTTGCCCCTGCGGGACATTGTGGTGTTTCCGCACCAGGTGGTTCCCCTCTTTGTGGGGCGCGAGCGTTCCATCGCTGCCCTGCACGAGGCCATGGCGCGCAAGACCAGCGACGGCGGCGACAAGGCCCTCATCTTCCTCGCCGCACAGAAGAAGGCGAAGACCAACGAGCCCGGGGTGGACGACGTCTACCACTTCGGGACGGTGGGGCATGTCATCCAGCTCATTCCGCTGCCCGACGGCACGGTGAAGGTGCTGGTGGAAGGGATGAAGCGGGGCCGGGTGCGGCGCTTCCTCGACTCAACGTCCTTTTTCACCGCCGAAGTGGACGAGGTGGAGGAGCTCTGGCAGCGCTCGGTCGAGCTCGAGGCGCTGGTGCGAAGTGTGCACTCGGTGTTCGAGTCCTTCGTCAAGCTCAACAAGCGCATTCCGCCGGAGATGCTGGTCCAGGTGGCCAGCATCGACGACCCGGCCCGACTGGCCGACACCATCGCCGTGCAGCTCAGCCTCAAGCTCAATGACCGACAAGCGCTGCTCGAGATGGACGACGCCTCCAAGCGGCTGGAGAAGCTCTACGAGCTGATGCAGAGCGAGATTGAGATTCTCCAGGTGGAGAAGAAAATCCGCACCCGCGTCAAGAAGCAGATGGAGAAGACCCAGAAGGAGTACTACCTGAATGAGCAGATGCAGGCCATTCAGAAGGAGCTGGGTGACCGCGACGAATTCAAGAACGAAGTCCAAGAGATTGAGGAGAAAATCCGCACCAAGCGGATGAGCAAGGAAGCCACGCTCAAGGTCCGCAAGGAGCTCAAGAAGCTGCGGATGATGAGCCCCATGTCGGCCGAGGCCACGGTCGTCCGCAACTACATCGACTGGCTGCTGGACCTTCCCTGGTACGAAGAGACCAAGGACCGACTGGACATCGGCGAGGCGGAGCGGGTGCTGGACGAGGACCACTTCGGCCTGCGGAAGGCCAAAGAGCGCATTCTCGAATACCTCGCCGTCCAGTCACTGGTGACGCGGATGAAGGGGCCCATCCTCTGCTTCGTCGGGCCGCCCGGGGTGGGCAAGACGAGCCTGGCGCGCAGCATCGCCCGGGCCACCGGACGCAAGTTCGTCCGCCAGTCGCTGGGAGGCGTCCGGGATGAGGCGGAGATTCGCGGGCATCGGCGCACATACATCGGCGCGATGCCCGGGAAGCTCATCCAGTCGTTGAAGAAGGCCGGGAGCAGCAACCCAGTTTTCCTCCTCGACGAGGTGGACAAGATGTCCACCGACTTCCGTGGCGACCCCTCCAGCGCGCTGTTGGAGGTGCTCGACCCGGAGCAAAACTCGACTTTCAACGACCACTACCTGGACTGCGACTATGACCTCTCCAAGGTGATGTTCATCTGCACGGCGAACACCATGCACAACATCCCCGGTCCCCTGCAGGACCGGATGGAGGTCATCCGCATCGCCGGCTACACGGAAATGGAGAAACTCTCCATCGCCCGCCGCTACCTCATCCCCAAGGAGCGCGAGGCGAACGGGCTGGCCGACGTGGACGTCGCCTTCTCGGCCGGCGCCATCCGCACCCTCATCCACCGCTACACGCGCGAGTCGGGCGTGCGGAATCTGGAGCGGGAGATTGCTTCCGTCCTGCGCAAGGTGGCACGCGACGTCCTCAAGAATGGCAAGCGGCCGGTGCGCATCGACCGACGCCAGGCCATGAAGTACCTCGGAATTCCCCGCTACCGCGCCAGCGAGGCCGAACGCGAGGCTCAGGTTGGCATTGTCACCGGCCTGGCCTGGACGGAAATGGGCGGCGAGCTGCTGACCACCGAGGCAACGGTGATGCCGGGGAAAGGCAAGCTCATCATCACCGGCAAGCTGGGCGAGGTGATGCAGGAGTCTGCCCAGGCCGCGCTCTCCTACGTCCGCTCGCGCACCGATCGCTTCGGCATCGACCGGAAGTTTTCGGAGACGAACGACATTCACATCCACCTGCCCGAAGGCGCCATCCCCAAGGATGGCCCATCGGCCGGCGTCACCATGTGCACTGCCCTCGTCTCGGCGCTGACGCGCATCCCGGTCCGTCACGACGTCGCGATGACGGGCGAAATCACCCTTCGCGGCCGGGTGCTCCCCATCGGCGGCCTCAAAGAGAAGGTGCTGGCCGCACACCGAGCCGGGCTGAAGACGGTGCTCATCCCCAAGGACAACCGGAAGGACTTGCGCGACATCCCCCGGCGTGTCCGTGACAAGCTGCGCATTCTCCCCGTGGAATTCATGGACGACGTGCTGCGCGAGGCGCTGGTGCTGGCCAAGCCAGAGGACTTCTTCCGGGTCCCCCTGCCGGTCCCAAGCGAGCCCTCGGTCGCCCCCTGAGGCAGTCGCCGCCTGGGGGCCGCAGCGTCGGCACGGACGCCCTCGGGGTCAGCCTCAGCTGCCGGTTGGCGCTTCCGCGTGCCGCCGCGTCGAGATGCGCAACATGCGGTAGATGGGGCAAAAACCAACCAACCCGGTGATGGCCAGGATGACGCCCACCACGGCGACGACGGGATAGGGCGTGGTGAGGAAGTAGACGACGACGGCGAGCCCGAAGGCGACGCGGAGGATTCGGTCCACCGTGGAGAGGTTCATCTTCATGGAAAGCCCCCTTCCAAACGTACGAGCCTCATTTCTGCAAGAACGGTTCTCGACACCTCCGCCGCGAGGCGCTACGCCGCCCGCGCAGACTTTGCGCGCCGCAGGCGAGGGGAGGGGGTGGGCAGACGCAGCCGGTACGAATCCCTGGGGCCGGCGCTTGCCTCTCACCGGAGGCAGGAGTTCTCCTTCCAAGGGGAGGTAACCGCATGTCCTACGCCACCGACTATGGGTACACGCGCACGCTCGAAGGCGTGCCTTTTGACGTTGCCGTCGACCGCATCACCGAGTCGCTCAAAGCCGAAGGCTTCGGCGTGCTGACCACCATCGACGTTGCGGCGACGCTGAAGAAGAAGCTGGACCGGGACTTCCGCCGCTACGTCATCCTCGGGGCGTGCAACCCACAGCTGGCCTTGCGGGCGTTGACCGCGGACTTGTCGGTGGGTTTGCTCTTGCCCTGCAATGTGACGGTTTTCCAGGGGGACCGAGGCGAGTCCGTGGTGCAGGTGGTGAAGCCTCAAGCCATGTTGGGCGTCGTTCAAAATGCCCTGCTGCAGCCCATCGCCAACGAGGCGGATGAACGGCTGGTCCGCGCCCTCGAGCGCGCCTGAGGCAGGCGGCCGCCCTCGGCGCGAAGAGAGGCACTCCTAGAATAAGCCGAACAGCCTTCGCGGCTTGGCCGTCGGTCCTGGCGCCTCGGCGCCATGGCCTTTCGCCCGGCATTGGCAGCGCGCTTCCCGCGGGACGCCAGCCAGAGCCTGCTCGATGTGAGCGCCACACCCCGTCCAGGTGGGTTTGCCGCACTGCTTACAGCGAATGCGTTGACACATGTCTCCTCCTCATACCCTGTCAGAGCCCAAACCTGTACCAATGGGTTCTGGCTCCAAGCATGGGGAGGAAGGTCATGTTGCGGACCACCGCGGGCGTCGTCACCGGAGCAGTCATTGGCTACCTGTACCAGCGTTTCATCGGCTGCCGAACCGGCGGCTGCCCCATCACCTCGAATCCGTTTGCCAGCACGCTGTATGGTGCGCTGCTCGGGTGGCTCGTCGCGCGGATGTAGCGCCCGCAGGAGAGGGTGGATGGACAAGGACCGCCATGGTGCTCGGCAGCCTCACCGGTTCGACCCGCGACGGGCGGGCGTGCTCGATGAGCGCGAGCGCTTCGAGACGCTGCCTCCGGCGGAAGTGTTTGCGCTGCTCGACGCGCCTCCGGGCGGCACCGTCATCGACTTCGGCACCGGCACCGGAACCTACGCCATTGAGCTCGCCCGAAACCGACCGGACCTACGCGTCGTCGCGCTGGACGAGCAGCCGGAGATGTTGGACCGGCTTCAAGCGAAGCTCGCCGAGCATCCCGTGCAGAACGTGGAGCCCCTCCTTGCGCCGAGCCCGGGGAGTCAAGAGCTCGAAGGGCGGACGGACCGGGTGCTCGGACTCAACGTTCTTCACGAGTTGGGGGACGACGCACTCAGGCAGGTGCGCGCGCTGCTCAAACCCGGTGCAACAGCGCTCTTCATCGACTGGAATGCCGAAGTCACTCGAACGGTCGGACCGCCGCGCGCGCACGTCTATGGCCCGTCGGAAGCATCGGCGCGTCTCGAAGAGAGCGGATTCGACGTCCTCCGGCAGCAGCTCTTTCCCCTTCACTATGGCCTCGTCTGTCGGCGGAAGGGGGGGTGAGGGATGCGCCAAAGGTACGCTGTCGTGTTGTCGGCGGCGCTCGCCTGTCTTGCGTGTGGAACGCCCTCGACTGCGCCGCAGCCGCGGTCCGCCATGCGCAAGGGCATTCTCAGCGGCACGGTGACGTACCAGGAGCCGTCGCCACTTCCGCCCAATGCCGTGTTGAGAGTCTGGGTGTGGGACACCGCTGAACCGGCTGAGTCGTCGACCGTCGGTGAGGGGAAATTCCCGGTCACTGGCCCGGGTCCGTTGCCCTTCGAGATTTTCTTCGACCCAGCGCTCATCCAGGGCAGCCACGTCTACGTTACCCGGGCCAGCATCAGCGTCGGCGGAGTTGTTCGCTTCGAGAGCGCCGAACCCGTTGTCGTCCTCACGCAAGGCGCTTCGAGCGTCGCGTTGAAACTCGTTGTGCAGCGCGTCGCCCAGTAGAGGTCTCGGGCTCCCGCGCTAGAAAAAATCGATGGGCCGACCGGTTTCCTGCTGCGCGTCGCTGGGCAGTCTCAACCGCCTCCGGGCGGTCGCAGCGTGTCCTTCACCACCGTCCCCGCCTTCATCACGAAGCCGACGTCCTCCAGGGCACGCACGTCTTGTAGAGGGTCGCCCTGGACGGCAATTAAGTCGGCCAGCTTTCCGGGCTCGATGGAGCCGACCTTGGCCTTCCAACCGAGCAACTCCGCCGCGTCGAGCGTGGCCGCGCGAATCGCCTGCATCGGCGTCATGCCGTAGCGAACCATGAACGCAAATTGCTTGGCGTTGCCGCCGTGGGGGTAGACGCCGGCGTCGGTCCCGAAAGCCATTCGCACCCCGGCCTTCACGGCCCGGGCGAAGCTCTCGCGTTGCAGCCTGCCCAGGGCCTTCTCCTTTTCAATCGACTCCGGGAGCATGCCCGCCTTCAGGCCTTCCTGAAGAATGTAGTCGTCGTTGTAGATGTCCATCACTAGAAAAGTCCCGTGCTCCTTCGCCAGGCTGAGACCTTCGTCGTCGATGAGGCTGGCATGCTCGATGGAGTCCACCCCAGCCCGAATGGCCTCCTTGATGGATTGGGTGCCATGCGCGTGCGCGGCCACTTTCCGCCCGGCTCGGTGTGCCTCCTCAACGATGGCACGCAGCTCCTCGATGGAGTACTGCGGCGCTCCAGGCTGGTCTCCTTTGGAAAGGACGCCGCCCGAGGCGCAGACTTTGATGAGGTCGGCGCCGTATTTGATGACTTCCCGTGCCTTGGTGCGGGCCTCCCAGGGCCCGTCGGCCACGCCCTCCTCGCGGTAGTGAAACTTGGGCGGCAGCAGGTTCTCGTCGCAATGGCCCCCGGTGATGCCCAGCGGCGGCCCCGAAACCAACAGCCTGGGTCCAGGCAGCTCCCCGGCGTCGATGGCCTCCCGAAGCGCGACGTCGGAGTACCCCCCGGCGCCGACGTTGCGGGCGGAGGTGAAGCCGGCAAGCAACGTCTTCAAGGCGTTGGTCGCTCCATAGAGGGTCTCTCGCGGAAGAGAAACGCCCAGCTCCTTGTAGCCAGAATTCTCTGGAACCGAAGTGAGGTGAACGTGGGCGTCGATGAGCCCCGGAAGGAGAGTCGCCTGTCCGAGGTCAATGACTTTGGAGCCGGCGGGAATCGCCACCGTGCTCCCAACCTGGGTAATGCGTCCATCCTCGATGAGCACGACGGCGGGACTGAGTACCCGCTCCCCCTTGACGTCGATGAGGTGGGCGGCCTTCACCGCGACCGCGACGCGAGCATCCACGGCAAGCGCTGGGCACGAAGCGATGAGGGCCAAAACAAGAAGGGGGTTGCGGAAACGCAGCATTGGGCAAGGGCCTCCCACTTGGAGCGCCGCAGAACTAGCACGGCCGCGTGACCTGAAGCACCCTGCTTGAGAAGGAGAGGCCACGGGCCCAAGGGCCGGCAAGGTTGCAGGCAGCAGCTTGAGGCCTACGAAAGCTCCTGGGCGACTGGCGTTAAGCTGGATGCGACGGAGGCCCGCTGCTGCCCGGCTCTCGGTGAGCGGCGGGCGACGACGAAGTAAAGGACGGGAACGGCGACGCGCGAAAGCACCGTGGCCGCCACCTCGCCCGCCATCAAGCTGATGGCCAATCCCTGGAAGATGGGGTCGGTGAGCATCACCGCACTTCCGACGAGAACCGCGGCAGCGGTCAGCAGCATCGGGCGGAAGCGAACCACGCCGGCCTCCTCCACCGCACGGGCGAGAGGCGTTCCCATCCTGACCTTCAACTCGATGAAGTCCACGAGGATGATGCTGTTGCGAACGATGATGCCCGCGCCTGCGATGAAGCCAATCATGCTGGTGGCGGTAAAGAAGGCCCCGAGCGCCCAGTGGGCCGGAAGGATGCCAATCAGGCTGAGCGGGATGGGCGCCAAAATCACCAGGGGGGTGGAGAAGCTCTGAAACCAGCCCACCACCATGACGAAGATGAGCAGCAGCACTGCGGCGAAGGCGATTCCGAGGTCCCGGAAAACCTCAAGGGTCACATGCCACTCGCCGTCCCATTTGAGGCTGGGATGCTCGGTATCCACCGGGTGAGAGAGCCCGAAGCGGGCGATGGGCTGACCACTGGAGCTGGCCAGGCGGTCGAGCTTCGCGTTCAGCGCGCCGAGCGCGTACACCGGGCTTTCGATTTCGCGCGCGAGGTCGGCAAAGACGTACGTGACCGGCATGAGGTTCTTGTGGAGGCGGGCCGCATCTTCCCGCATCTCCTGCACTCGAACCAGCTCCGACACCGGCACCGGGCCACGCTCGCCAGTGACCTCCATCGACAGGAGCGAGGCGAAGTCCGTCCGGCGCGCGAGCGAAAGCTCGAGGACGACGGGGACCTGCACTGGGCCCTCTTCGACGTGAAAGCTTCCGAGCGCCAAGCCCGCTCCCGCGACCGAGACCGTCTGAGCCACCGCCGCTGGGGCCACACCGTGGAGAGCTGCCTTCTCCGAGTCCACCTCGAGTCTTCGCCGCGGCGGCGTGGCTTCGAAGGAAGAGTCCAAGTCGACCAGGCCAGGCGTGCTGCGGAAGGCCTCCAACATGCCGCGGCCGAGTGACTCGCGCTGGGCCTCTGGCCCATAAACCTCGGCCACCATGGTGTCCAGGACGGGAGGGCCAGGGGGAATCTCCACCAGCTTCAGACGGGCACCGAGCGGGCGTGTAATTTGTTCGAGCAGGGGACGGATTCGAGTGGCGATGGCGTGGCTCTGACGCCCGCGCTCGCCCTTCGAAGTCAGATTGACCTGGAGGTCCACCTGCTCTTCAGCGCCCCGCTGGAAGCTATGCCGCACCAGGCCGACAAACGTGAACGGTGCGGCCTCCCCCGAATACACCTCCAGGTCTCGGACCTCGGATTGTTGCAGAAGGCGCCGGGCCAGTTGTTGGCCCACGGCCAGCGTCGTCTGGCGAGGTGTCCCTGCCGGCATGTCCAGCTGCACCTGAAACTCGGACTTGTTGTCAAACGGGAGCATCTTCACCTTCACTCGCGCCGTGGCGACGAGAGCCAGCGCCCCGACGAATAAGAGTCCCACCAGGCCAAAAAAGGCCCAGCGGGCGTGAGCCGAGGAGAGCAGCAGACGCATCATCCGACGGTAGGCGCGAGTGGCCCGCCCTTCGGGCGGCGCCTGGTGGAGCTTTGGCTCAGTGGATGCCTCGCCTCGGTAGAGCTTGAAGGCAGCCCAGGGACTCACCACGAAGGCGACCATCAGCGAGAAGACCATGGCCAGGCTGGCCCCCACCGGAATCGGCCTCATGTAAGGCCCCATCATCCCCCGGACGAACGCCATGGGCAGGATGGCGGCGATGACGGCAAACGTTGCGAGGATGGTGGGATTACCAACTTCGTTCACGGCTGCGATGATGGCCGGGGCGAGGCCCCTGGGGCGGTCCGGTAGGTGAAGGTGCCGATGAATGTTCTCCATCACTACGATGGCATCGTCGACGAGAATGCCAATCGAGAAGATGAGCGCGAATAGCGTGACGCGGTTCAGCGTGTAGCCGAGCAGGTAAGTGAGAAGCAGCGTCATCGAAAGCGTCACTGGAATCGCCACTCCCACCACCAACGCCGACCGCCATCCCATTGCCACCAGAATCAGCGTCACGACGGAAAGCGTCGCAATGAGCAGATGCTCGATGAGCTCGCTCGTCTTCTCACCGGCCGTCTCTCCATAGTTGCGCGAGACTGTCAGTTCGACACCCCGCGGCAATAGCCTTCCTTGCAGCGTCGCCACCTTGGCTTCCACCGCCTGCGCCAGAGCGGTGGCGTTCGCCCCGGGTCGCTTCGCGACCGACACCGCGATGGCCGGCTGCAGACCCGGAACTCCCCGTGTCCCCCAAAGCACGACTGCCGGCTCGTCCTCCGGGCCGTCCACCACTGAAGCAACGTCCTCCAGGTACACCGGTCGACCAGCGCGTTGCGCCACGACCAGTCTCCGAACGCCGGTGGCCGTCCGGACGAAGCCGTCCACGTCGACGCTGCTTCGGACGCCACCCGCGACGACCGCTCCTGCAGAAAGCGAAGCATCCGACGACAACAGCGCGCGCCGCAGTTCGAGCAAGGTAATGGCAGCAGCGCGTAGCCGCTCCGGGTCCGGCTGGATGGCGATTCGCCGCCGCGCGCCGCCCACCACATGCACCTGCGCGGTGTCGGGAACTTCCGAAACCTCTCGAGCCAGCCCCTCGCCCAGCTGCCGGAGGATGCCGGGAGGCTGAGTGCCATGCAGGATGAGGGTCAGGAAGGGGACGTCGTCGATGGTGAGGACCCGCACCAGCGGAGCCAGCGCTCCGCTCGGCAGCACCTCGGGGTGCGCCGAAAGCTCCTGTCGGACTTTGAGGACGCTTGGTTCGAGTGCCTCATTCACGTGAAAGCGGACCGTGACGAGGGCCTCACCGGCCCGGCTCGTGCTGTAGACGTACTCCACGCCGGGGAGCCCCCACAGCCTTCGCTCAAGTGGAGTGGCGACCTGGCTTTCCACCTCCCGGGCAGTTGCGCCAGGGAGCGCCACCGTCACGTCCACCATGGGAACGATGATTTGAGGCTCCTCCTCGCGAGGGGTGAGGTGGATGGCAAGCAAACCGAGAAGAACTGCAGCGATGATGAAGAGGATGGTCAGCCGGCTCTCGAGGAAGGTGCTGGCCAGCCTTCCGGCGAGTCCCAGCCGCTCCCCGCGCCCGCGCGGTTCACGGGGCACGTGCGACCTCGATTCGCTGCCCATCCACCAGGTCTCCCGGCCGGTCGATGACGGCCTCCGCCGGCAAGACCCCAGCTCGGACTTCGACCGCCCCATCGACAACGTCTCCGGCCAGTACCCACCGGAGTTCGGCTCGGCCATTCGAGGCCACGTACACTCCGCGTAAGTCCCCTCGTTGCACCAGCGCTGTTGCCGGAACCCAGACGCTGCTCCCGCCAGCCGCCGCGCGCGGCAACAGAAGTCGGGCGAAGAGGCCAGCCCGAAGCTCGGGCGCAGCGTCGAGTACGCGTGCGCGCACCTCCACCCGGTGCGCGAGCGAATCCGCGGCCGGAGCGATGGCGGTCACCACTGCGTGGCCGCGGATTTGTCCCATTTCGAAGGCCACCGACCGTCCGTCGGCAAGGCCCGCCACCTCTTGAGCTGAAAGCGTGGCCACGAGCTCGAGCTCCCTGCCCTCCACCTCGACCAAAGGGGTGCCCGCCATCACCAGGTCCCCTTCGTTGACGCGCTTCGCCTGCAAGCGCCCATCAAACGGGGCACGCAACTGGGTGTAGCGCAGTGACTCCTCGGCGGCCCGCAGAGCCGCTTCGGCTTGGGCCCGGCGCGCTTGCGCCGACTCCAGCTCGCTGCGGGGGCTGACGCCCTGGTTCGTGAGGAAGACCATCCGCTGCTCGTGCGCCGCGGCGGTGGAGAAGGTCGCGCGCGCCCCGGCCACCTGCGCTCGGAGGTCATCGTCCGCGAGTGAGACGAGCACCTGGCCGGTCTGCACGGCATCGCCCGCCGCCACATGCACGCGGGTCACCCGAGCCGGAATCCGGGTGGACAATGTCGCTCGGCGAATGGCCTGAAGCACCGCCGGCACCGGGTCAACGCCATGCTCGGCAGGTTGGTTGACGAGTTGTACGACTCTCTCCGGGGTCGCCTCGGCCTGCGGGCGGCCAGGGTGACGACCGCAAGCAACGGGAGGCACCGCGACAGCAGCAACCAGCAACGCAAGCGCCGCTCGGGGAGGATGGAGGTCCATCCTCACTGAGAGCCAAGGCGTTGGTCCGCCGGTTCGCAGCTCAAGCGTCAGGACTTCATGGAGTTTCCAAGCGCTGCGCGAACCGCAACGCGGACCGCCGCAGGCACCTCATCCCCCGGAATTCGCCTGCACAGTGAGACGGTGCGCTGCAATGTCTCGCACGCGCCGGCGCAGCGCGCGCAGTGGGCAAGGTGCGCTTCAATTTGGGCGCAGGTGGCCTGGTCGATGTCCCCCGACGCATAGTTGGACAATTCATCAACCAGCTCAGGGCAGGGCTCGGTCCTTTGGGGCCAGTCATCCGGCCCCAGCAGCGTCGCGACCGCTTGACGAAGGCCGGCGCGCGCCCGGTGGAGCCGACTCTTCACCGCCGCCACGTCCTCGTGAAGCACACGTGCGACGTCCTCGGCGGTGAGGCCCTCGACGTCCTTGAGGACGATGACTTCCCGGTGGCCCTCGGGCAGAGAGAGGATGGCCGCCTGGAGGACGTCGCCCATCTCCCGCGCGTGCGCTCGTGCCTCGGGCACGAGCCCGTCGCTCGGGACGGCCTGCGCTTCGGGCTGGTCGAGCGACACCTTCTCGGCCGGCTCGCCCGAGCGCAGTCGACGCGCCTTGATGCAGAAGCTGCGCGCGATTTGGTACAGCCAGGTGGAGAGGTCGGCGTCTCCGCGGAACTCTGGGAGACCCCGGAAGGCGGCCACCAGGGTTTCCTGGAGGACGTCTCGGGCATCTTCTTCAGAGCCGCACATGCGCAAACCGAAGCGGAAGACCTGCTTCTCGTGTTTCGCCAGGACTTCGTCCAGGGCCCGGGCGTCTCCGCTCCTGGCAGCGTGGACAAGCTCGGCGTCGGTGCGGGGCATTGGAGCCCCTCACCCTAACGCCCTTCAGCCAGGGACGCCGCGCTTTGCGGGTGCGGCCTGAAGCTGCGGCAGGGCGCGGACCTCGAAGGCGGGCTGGGCCGAAATGGCGCGCTTGACGGAGCACTGGTCCACCGCCCGGATGAGCGCCTCGCGGTACTTTTCTGGAAAGCTGGGCGGGAGCTCGATGTCCAAGTGCACCGTCTGGAGCGTGCCCTCCGCATCGAAGTCGACCGTCTCGCGAAGCACAATGCCCTCGAAGGGAATCTCGCGACGGGCGCAGAACCCCTGAACAAAAATGCCGGCGCACGTCCCAAGCGAGGCCAGGAACAAGTCGAACGGCGATGGAGCCGTGTCCTCCCCGCCGTTCTCCTGGGGCTGGTCAGTCCGCACGAGGTGCAAGCCGACAGAGGCTTCGACCCGGCGGCCTCCCGGGAGGCGAATGAGGATTTCTCGGGCAGTGGACAATTGTCGCCTCCGGCGTCGGACGTGTCTTTCAGAGCCACGACCAAGGCTGAAGGATTCGCACAGGGCTAACTGCAGTCGAAGAGCACCTTCCCCACGTTGCGCCGCTCCTGGAGGAAGCGGTGCGCGGCGGCGCCCTCGGCCAGCGGGAAAACCCGGTCGACCTTGGGCGAAATGCGCCCCTCCTGAAAGAGTCGGAAGAGCGCTCGCATGGACTCGCCCAGCAGCTCAACTTCGCCGAAGAGGTGCGCCAGGTTGACGCCGGACACGATCCGGTTGTCGTTCATCAGCTGCAACGGCCCCCAACGGCGCACCTGCGCCAGCTGCCACAGCACGCGCGGCCAGCTTCGGGTGGAGCCGGAGACGAGATTGGCAAAGCCGAAGCACACCAGGTGTCCGGCCGGGGCAAGCGAGCGGTAGCCGCGCTTCCAGTCCACCCCGCCCAGGGCGTCGAGAATTAAGTCCACCCCGCGGCCTTGGGTGAGCCGGCGGACTTCGGCCTCCCAGTCCGAGGTGCGGTAGTCGATGGGATGCGCGACGCCTGCCTCGCGCAACAGCGCATGCTTGCTGGCCGAGGCCGTCCCAAACAGCGTCACGCCGCCCACCGCCTGGGCCAGCTGAATGGCCGCCATCCCCACGCCGCCCGCGGCCATGTGCACCAGCACCGAACGGCCGGGCTGTACCCCGCCCACCCGGTGCAACAGGTGGTGTGCCGTGAGGTAGTTGACTGGGAGCGCGGCGGCTTGCTCCAGCGTCATGCCCGGCGGAAGTGGAAAGGCCAGCCGGGCGTCCGCCACGACATGGGTGGCCTGTCCGCCGAAGCGCGTCAAGGCCAGGACAACGCTGCCCACGGCCGGGGTGGCCACGCCTTGTCCGAGTGCCTCCACCCTCCCGGAAACCTCGTAGCCGGCCACCAGCGGGGGCTTGGGCGCGTCGGGGTAGAGCCCGACCCTGGCGCTGACGTCTGCGAAATTCAGTCCGGCACGGGCCACCCGGATGCTGAGTTGTCCCGGGCCGGGAAGTGGGTCCGGGAGCGTGCGGACTTCGAGGACGTCCGGGCCGCCGTGGCGGAGAATGGTTAGCGCTCGCATTGGTGTCCTACTCGGGTTAGCAAAACTGCACGGCGCAGCTGGTCCCCACTCGGCTGGTCGGTCGGTCTAGACTCACGCCCCGCGACGATGGAGCGACTTTCCTCTGGATTTCTCATCGCCATGCCCCAGCTGGGGGACCCCAATTTCCATCGTTCGGTGGTGCTCATTCTTCAACATAGCGTCGAGGGCGCGCGGGGACTCGTCCTCAACCGCCCCACGCGCGTGACGCTCGAGGACGTCGCCCGTGGACAGTCCATTTCGGTGGCCCCGCGCTTGGGCCGACAGCTGGTCTACGCCGGAGGCCCGGTGGACCCGCAGCGGGGGCTCGTCCTTCACGACCGCGCCGGCCTCGTGGAGAAGCGCCAGCTGGCGCCAGGGCTCTTCGTCAGTGAAACGGTGGATGCGCTCGAGGAGCTGCTCGCCGAGGGCTCGGGCGTGTTGCGCTTCTTCCTCGGCTATGCCGGCTGGGGCCCCCAGCAGCTCGAGCGAGAGCTGAAGCAGGGGACGTGGCTCTTCACCGAGGCCAGCTCCGAGCGCGTGCTACACGGGGACGCGGACACGCTGTGGGAAGAGGTGCTGCGGCAGATGGGCGTGGACCCGGCCATGCTGCAGAGCCCGGCGATGCGGGAACATGAACCTGGAGCCAACTGAAAATGCTCGACCCGAAGGACATAGCCCAGCGCATTACCTCGGCCCTGCCCGGAGCGCTGGTGGAGGTGCGAGACCTCACCGGAACCGGGGACCATTTCGAGGCTCGGGTGGTGGCTGCCGCCTTCGAGGGGTTGGGCATGCTGGACCAGCACCAGGCCGTCTATGCTCCGCTGCGCGAGGTGCTGGAAAGCGGTGCCTTGCACGCGCTGGCGCTCAAGACATACACCCCGGAGCAATGGAAGCGACTTCAGGAACGCACGAGGACCCCGTCATGACGCCCGAGCTCAAGAGCCGCATTGAAGTGGAAATCCAGCAACACCCGGTGGTCATCTTCATGAAGGGCAATCCGCTCTTCCCACGTTGCGGCTTCTCGGCGGCGGCGGTCCAGATGCTCCAGGCCTATGGCCCGGTGCATGGAATTGACGTCCTCGCCGAACCCGAGCTCCGTGATGGAATTAAGGAGTTTACCCGGTGGCCGACCATTCCCCAGGTCTTCATCCGTGGGCGCTTCGTCGGCGGCTCGGACATCATCCGCGAGCTCGAGGAACGGGGCGAGCTGAAAGCGCTGGTCGCCGGCTAGCGTGCAGCTAGCGTCCTCCCGCCCTGGTGAAGACGACGGACGCTTCAGCCCTCCCGGCCGGGAGGCCGACCCTTCGACAACGCCTGGAGGCCTTCCGCCATCGGCACGCCCGGGCCGAGCACCTCGCCTTTTTCATCGGAGGGTTCGCCTTCGACGCGTTGATGGTGCGGCGCATCGACGACCTGTCGACGCTCATCCAGCAGGGGGCCTACCTCACGCTCGCCGGCATGCTCCTCTTCGGCCTCAATGCCTGGAACCACCGGCAGCTCGCGCCTCCGCGCGCACTGCGCTGGTTGTGGCAGTGGAGTCAACCCGCGCTGCACTTCATGCTCGGGACGCTTCTCAACGCCTACGTCCTCTTCTATTTCAAGAGCGCCTCTGGTCTTTCGGCGCTGCTCTTCTTGGGCGCCATCTCGGTGCTGCTGTTGGTGAACGAGCTGCCCCAGTTTCGCCGCTTCGGGCCGGTGGTGCTTTTCGGCCTCTACAGCTTCTGCCTCACCAGTTACTTCGCCTACCTCTACCCGGTGCTTTTTGGCCGGCTCCGGCCGTGGATGTTCCTGCTGGCCGTCGCGACGTCCCTTCTGCCGCTGCTGCTGCTGGCCTGGGGCCACCATCGCCTCACGCAGGATGCTCGGCGGGTGTTCCGCGAGGCGCTGCTTCCGTCCTTGGGCGTCCAGACGGCCCTGGTGCTGCTCTTCTTTGGCCACCTCGTGCCCCCGGTGCCGCTGTCGCTTCGGGACATCGGCATCTACCACGGCGTGACGAGGACGGGCCCGACCTACACCCTCAGCCACCATCCCGTGCCCTGGTGGCGTTTTTGGGCGCGGGATGAGCAGGACTTCCTCGCCCGGCCTGGGGACCGCATCTACTGCTTCGTGCACATTTTCGCGCCGCGCAATTTCCACGACGAGGTGAAGCTGCGCTGGGCGCACCGAGAGGCGGGGGCGGGTTGGGCCTCCAGTGACGCCGTTCCGCTGCACATTTCCGGTGGACGCGACGAGGGGTACGCCGGCTACTCCTACAAGCAAAACTGGCGTCCCGGCGACTGGCAGGTGACGGTGGAGACGAGCGACGGGCGCGAAATCGGGCGGCGGCGCTTTAGCGTCCGCGACGACCCGGACGCCGCGACGGGGGACCACGGGCTCATCACCACCGAGCAGTGAGGGCACTCCCGGCTGCGCCTCAGCGTCCCCGGACGTCCTGGGCAAGCCTCAGCACGTCCGCAAGCACGCCGGCCGCGGTGACGTCTCCGCCGGCCCCCGCGCCCCGCACAATGAGGGGGTAGTCGCGGTACCGCTCGGTGGTGAAGGCCACCAGCGCCTCGGCGCCCTTGAGGCCGGTTGCCGGATGGTCTGCGTCGACGGCCACCGGCCCCACCCGCACCTGCCGGCCGTCGGGCGCGTCGGGCACAATCTGCACGAGGTAGCGCAGCACCTTGCCCGCGGCTCGGTAGCGTCCAATGGTTTCGGCAAAGGCCTCGTCCAGCGCGCCCAGCGAGCGGAGGAAGGCCTCCGGGTCATCCTCGGCCAGCGCCTCGCGGGGAATGAAGGGCTCCACCGCGACGTCGTCCAGCTCCACGCGAAGGCCCAGCTCGCGGGCGAGGATGAGCGCCTTGCGGGCGACGTCTAAGCCCGACAAGTCGTCCCTTGGGTGGGGCTCAGTGTACCCGCGGTCCCGAGCGGTGCGGACGGCGCGGGAAAGCGGCTCGCCCAACGTGACTTCGTGGCTCAAGAAGCCAAGCGTTCCGGACAAGCTGCCGTCAATGCGCTGCACCCTGTCTCCGGTGCGCACCAAGTTTTTGAGCGTCTCGATGACGGGGAGGCTTGCCCCCACCGTCGTCTCGTACAGGTAGGCGCGGTGGTGCTCCCGGGCCTCCTGCAGCAGCCGCTCCCGCTCGACGAAAGGCAGCGCCAGCGGCTTCTTGTTTGCTGCCACCACGTGAATGCCGCGGCGGAAAGCCTCCCGGTAAAGCTGCTCCATGCCGTCGGCCGCGGTGCAGTCGACCAGAATGGGGACGGGAAGCCGCGCCAGCCCATCCAACAGTGGAAGCGCGTCGGGCGCGGTGACTGGCTCCGACGCCGTCGCCCGGGGCGGTAGCGTCCCCGGATGCAGCCCTCGCGGCTCCCACAGACGGTGGTGGCGGTCCACCATGCCCACCAGTCGGACGCTGACGTGGTGACGCTCCCGCAGAGCGGGCCCGTTGGCTTCCAGCTGCGCGAGGAGGCGTCCGCCAACCGTGCCGCGGCCGAGGAGGAGGAGGGACGTCTCCGTGCCAGCAAGGTTGAAGGCGGCGTGCACGGTGCGCACCGCCAGCGTGGTGTCGGCGCCGTCCACGACGCAGGAGATGCTCCGGCTGCTGGCCCCCTGCGCAATGGCGCGCACGTTGACGCCGACATTCCCCAGGGCGGCAAAGAAGCGTCCGGCGACGTTGGGGCGGTGCCCCATCGCCTCTGCCACCAGGGTCAGCAACGAGACGGGCGCCTGGGTGGGCCGCAGCTCCACCTCCTGGCGCTGGAGCTCAACCGCCAGCGTCTGTTGCAGGGCGCGGTGCGCCCGCACCGCCTCGGCCTCGGGGACCACCAGCGCGACCGAGCGTCCATGCGCCGCCTGGGTGGCCATCCACACCGTCACCTCCTCCCGCTCCAGCACCTCCAGGACGCGTGCGGCAATGGGTTCCGGTAATGCCGAGCGGAGCGACTCCACCCCGAGCAGCGCCAGGCGCTCGAGGCTGGTGACGCAGGTGGGACGCCGCGGGTCGGCGTTGCCAGCACCGTCGATACGAGTTCCGGCCGCCGCTGGGTCCGCCGTGTTGCGGATGTGGAGCTCCGCCCCGGACTCGAGCAGGGGCAGAAACGTGCGCGGGTGAAACATCCGCGTCCCGAAGTGCGCGAGCTCGAGGGCCTCGTGGTAGCTCAAGCGCGGGACCGAGTACGCCTCGGCGACCAGCTGCGGGTCCGCCGTCATGACGCCCGGGACGTCTGTCCACACCGTCACCTCGCGCGCTCCCAGCGCCTGTCCCAGCACGGTGGCGGTGTAGTCCGAGCCGTTGCGCCCGAGCGTCGTCACCCGGCCGCCCTTGGAGCGGCCGATGAAGCCCGTCACCACCGGAAGCGTGCTGCCCCAACCCTCGGCCAGCGGCAGAAGCCTGGCCCGCGTCGCCTCGACGTCCACCGTGGCCGCGCCCGCCGTGTCGTCCGTCACCACGAAGGTGGAGGCGTCCACGGCGACGGCTGGCTGTCCACGCGCCTGCAACGTCACCGCGACGACTTCGGCCGAAATGCGCTCGCCGGCCGACAGGACAATGTCCCGAGCGTTGGCCGTGCACTCACCGGTGAGGCGAATGCCTTCGAGCAGCTGCGCCAGCGGACCGAGCACGCGCTCCAGGGCGACTCCCAAAGGAGCGAGCCACTCCTCGGACAGCACCTGTCGCGCTGTCTCCAAGGCCAGCGCGCGAATGCGGGTGAGGCCGTCCAGGACTTGGGCCTCGTCGCCCGCGGCCGCCGCCGCCGCTGCCTCCAGGAGCCAGACGGTGGTGTCCCCGAGGGCGCACACCACCAGCGCCAGGGGCCGAGGGCCGGTGGCGACGAGCTGTGCGACGCGGAGCAGCCGCCCGGGGCCGCCGAGGGAGGAGCCGCCAAATTTGTACACGTGCCAAGCCATCTAGCTGTCTCTTCCCCCGGCGGGAAGGGCGAGGGCTCGCGCCAGCAGGGCGGCAAGCGCCTCCCACTCCAGGAGAAACGCGTCGTGGCCGTGGGCGCTGCGCAAGGTGGCGCGCTCGACGTGGGCGCCGTCGGCCCGCAGCCGTCGGCCCAGAGCCTCCACCTGGGCTGGGGTGAAGAGCTGGTCGGTGTCCACGTCCACCACCAGGCTGCTGGCGCGGATGGGGCCAGCGCCCAAGCCCGGCGGGACGGCGTCCAAGTCATGGTGGTCCATCGCCCCGGCCTGCAACAGGTAGGCGCGGGCGTCGAAGCGGCGCCGCAGCTTCTGGCCCTGGTGCTCAAGCCACCCCTGGACGCGGTATGGCAGCGGGAAGGCCGGCTCGCTCGCCACGTGCCGCCCCTGCTTGGCCTCCAGTCCTGGCTCCGCCCGGTACGTCAGCATCCCCACCTGGCGCGCCAGCTCGAGGCCGCGGCCCACGTCGGCTGGCCAGCCTGGGTCCAGCCGGAGGAGGCTTCGCTGGACGTGGTTCCACGCCACCACCCAGGCCGAGGAGGCGCCGGAGGTGGTGAGTGGCAACAGCCGCTCGACGCGCCTCCCGCCCAGTGCGCCCACGCAGAGGGACACCATTCCCCCCAGAGAGCCTCCCGCCACCAAGGCGAGTCGGTCGAGCCCGAGGGCGTCGACGGCCCGAAGCAGCGCCCGGGCCAAATCCCACGGCGTCAGCTCCGCCTCGCTGGGAAATCCCTCGTCAAGGGGGCCCGAGCTGCCGTAGCAGGAGCCGAGGTTTGTGAAGCAGAGAATGCGGAGGCGGGCCGGGTCGAGCGCGCGTCCAGGCCCAATGAGTGGCTCCCACCAACCCCCCGGGCCTCCGGCCCGGGCATCCCCGGTGAGGGCATGGACGAGCAGGACGGTTGGGACTGACTCATCAAACTCGGGGGCGCCCGCCGACTCGAGCCAGGGCAGGGCCTGGCTGCGGCGCACCGGCTCCTGCGCCTGGGCGGCGAGCAACTCGGCCGGGCTGAGGGCGTGTGTCCGGGCTCCCAGCGCTGCGAGGTCGCTTTCCGGCCCCCACCAGAAGCCGCGGGCCAGGTGCGGCTCCACCGTGCCGCCGCGGACAAGCGCCAGCGCTGGCAGCCGGACGTCGAAGAGCCGCGGGGCGGCCGCGGCAGCTCTCCTCTGGTGAGGGCTGGGCATGGGAGGGCGGGTGCGCTCAGCGCTGGCCGAGGGCCTGGTCCAGGTCGGCGAGAATGTCGTCCGGGTGCTCGAGCCCCACCGAGAGCCGCACCAAGTCCTCCGTCACGCCGGTGGAGCGCTGCTCTTCGGCGGTGAGCTGCTGGTGGGTGGTGGAGGCCGGGTGGATGATGAGGGAGCGGGCATCGCCAATGTTGGCCAGAAGGCTCCACAGCTTGACGCGGTTGATGAGCGCCTTGCCTGTCTCGAAGCCACCCTTCACGCCGAAGGTTACCAGCCCCCCAAAGCCGCCCTCAAAATAGCGGCGAGCAAGCGGGTAGGAAGGGTCCGTCTCCAGCCCGGGGTAGCGCACCCACGCCACGCGGGGGTCCTTCTGTAGCCAACGGGCGACGCTCTGAGCATTCTCGCCGTGGCGCCGGACACGCAGGTGAAGCGTCTCCAACCCGGTGATGAAGGCGTGGGCGTTGAAGGGGCTGAGCGCCGGCCCGGTGTCACGCAGC
>JBKQJL010000195.1:0-45441 GCA_052147975.1 Myxococcaceae bacterium | reverse complement strand
CACGGACGCGGGACCTCTCGGTGGAGGGCATCGACATCATCATCGCCCTCGACCTGAGCACCTCCATGGAGGCCGGCGACTTCCGCTCGCTGGGCGGTGGAGGCAACCGCATCAGCGTGGCCAAGGAGACGCTCACCGACTTCATCTCCTCCCGCGTCAATGACCGCATCGGGTTGGTGGTGTTTGCCGGCGCGGCCTACACCCAGGCTCCGCTCACCTTGGACTACGGCGTGCTGAAGGAAGTGGTGAAGCAGCTGCGCACCCGCGTGATTGAAGACGGCACCGCCATTGGCGACGCCATCGCGGTCTCGCTCAACCGGCTGCGGGACTCGGATGCCAAGAGCAAGGTGGTGCTGCTCATCACCGACGGCGACAACAACGCGGGAAAAATCTCTCCGCTCGACGCCGCAGCGATGGCCAAGTCGCTGCACATCCCCATCTTCACGGTCCTGGTGGGCAAAGGAGGCCGAGTTCCCTTCCCCGACGGGACGGACCTCTTCGGAAACCCCACCTACCGGGACATGGACATCGCCATCAACCCCGAGCTGCTCAAGGCCATTTCCGCCGAGACGGGTGGGGTGTACTACCGCGCCACCGACCGCGAGTCCCTGCAGAGCGGGCTGCGCTCGGTGCTCGACCGCCTCGACAAGAGCAAGCTCCTCGAGGGTGGGGCAATGGCCAACATGCGGGAGGAATTTCCGCCCTTCCTGTTGGCCGCCTTCCTGCTCGCCGCGCTCGAGCTGGTCCTACGCTTTAGCTGGCTCCGGGTCTTCCCGTGACGGAGAACCCCTTCCGCTTCGGCTTTCTCGGCTACCCGTTGGGGCTGGCCCACCCGGGCTACCTGCTGTTGGCCCTGTTGGCGCTGCTGCTGGGGCTGGCCGGGCTTTTCGTGGCGCTGCGCCGCAACGCCACGGTCCAAGCCCTGCTGGGCCCCCGGCTGGGGCCGCTCCTGGCCCCCGGGGTCAGCCCGCTGTTGAGCGCGCTGCAGGCAGCGCTGCGCGCCGCAGCGCTGGCCCTCTTCGCCCTGGCCCTGGCCCAGCCCCAGTGCGGCAGCCGCACCGAGCTGGCCCGGCGCCGCGGGATTGACTTGGTGGTGGCGGTGGATGCGAGCAAGTCCATGTTCGCTCGAGACGTGGCCCCCAACCGGTTGGAGCGGGCGAAGCTCGAGCTCAATTCGCTGCTCGACTCGCTCAAAGGCGACCGGGTGGGCATTGTGGCGTTCGCCGGCGACGCTTACGTCCAGTCGCCGCTCACCAGCGACTACGCAGCGGCCAAGCTCTTCCTTCGGGCGGTCGACCCCGAGCAGATGCAGCAGGGCGGCACCAACATTGGCGCCGCGCTGCTGCTGGCCCAAAACATGCTCGAGAGCGCGGACCGGGGTGCCAAGGACCGGGTGGTGGTGCTGCTTTCTGACGGCGAGGACTTGTCAGGCGAGGAGATGGAGGCGGCGGAGTCGCTCCGCGCAGCCGGCATCAAAGTCTACGCGGTGGGCATCGGCAGCGACGCCGGCGAGCCCATTCCGGAATTCGGCAAGTCCGGCGAGGTGGTGGGCTACAAGAAGGACGCCTCCGGCAACACCGTCCTCACCCGACTGGACCGTGCCGGACTGGAAGCGGTGGCCCAACTCACCGGTGGCGAATTCTTCTACCAGCCGCACGGAGTGGCGGTGCAGGAGGTGGCCTCCCGCATCGACCGGTTGCAAAAGAGCGAGCTGGAAAGCCGCCTCACCGTCCGCTGGGACGAGCGCTTCCAGTCCTTGCTCGCCCCGGGGTTGCTGCTGCTGGCGGTGGCACTCCTGCTTCCCGGTCGCCGCCGAGGCCCGACATGAGGCGTCCCCGGCTGCTCGCGCTCGCCCCGGCGGGGCTCTGGGCGCTGGGGCTCCTCGGCACGCCGGTGGCCCGAGCCCTGGGGCCCCTCGAGCGCAACCCCCCCCAGGTGGCAGAGGGCCTCAAGGCGTACGACGAGGGGCGCTACGAGGATGCGCTACGGGACTTCGAAGCGGCCCAGAAGCAGCTGCCGGAGCGGGCCGCGCTCGAGTACGACCGCGGCAATGCGCTGTACCGGCTGCACCGGCTGGACGAGGCGCGGGCCGCCTACCAGCGCGCGGCGGAAATGAAACCTGGCGAGCTGCGCGAGCCAGACCTCTACAACCTGGCCAACGCCTTGGCCGAGCTGGGCCGCACCCAGGAGGCCATCTCGGTGTACCGCCGGGCCCTTCTCCTCGAGCCAGGCGACGAGGCGGCGCGCCACAACTTGGAGGTGTTGCTGCGGCGGCTGCCGCCGCCCAAGTCCAGTGGCGACGGCGGGACGCCGGACGCCGGGCCGGACGCCGGGTCGCCTGACGCCGGACGTCCAGACGCCGGCCAGGGCGACGCCGGCACCGGCGACGCTGGCACCGGCGACGGTGGAACGGGCGGCGATGGGGGAGCCGGAGACGCCGGCGCCGGACGGGGCGGGCAGGGGGCCGCGGATGCCGGGCAAAACCCGCAGCCCCGGGGGGCGGAAGCCGGCGAGTCCGGCAACGCCGGCACAGACGGTGGCCTGGGCGCCCACGAGGCGGACTCCGGCCGGCCGCTGGACGCGTTGCGCGACGCCGGGGTGGGGGAAGCCGGCCAGCTCGACCGCCGGGACACCGAGCGACTGCTCGATGCGATGCGGCAGAGCGAAAAGAACCTACAATTGTGGCGCTTTCAGCAGAAGAAGCCGCCGAGGAAGCCGAATGAGAAGGACTGGTAGCGCCTGGGGCGCATTGTTGGGCCTGTCGCTGGCAGCCGTTGCCTCGGCCGCGGTGCAAGTGCAAGCCGAGGCCGACCGCGACGAGGTCGGCCTGATGGACACCTTTGTCCTCACCGTCCGCGCCTCCGAGGCCCCCCGAGGCAGCGACCTGCAGCTGCCGGCCTTCGACGGCGCCGAGGTGCTGAGCACCCAGCGCGGAATGTCGAGCACCATCCAGCTGGGCTCGGGCGGTCCTGTCATCCGCCAGGAGCTCACCGTCACCATCGTCCTGCGTCCCACCCGCGTCGGAAAGCTGGTGCTCCCGCCGGTGGAGCTGCGCACCCAGGACGGCGTCTTCCGCAGCAACCCCGTCACGCTGATGGTGCGCAAGACGCACGTGCCCGGGCCGCCCGCGGCCCAGGCCCAGCGCCCCAACATGATGCCGGGGTTTCCCTCCCCCTTCGCAGACATGGAAGACCCGTTCGCCGCCATTCGCGAGCGAGAGCGCGAAGCGTCGCGGCCGCACAACGAGAGCGACCTCTTTCTGCGCAGCGAGGTGGACCGCAAGGAAGTCTACGTCGGCGAGCAGGTGACGCTGTCGTTTTGGATTTACAGCCGGGTGGACTTGAGCCGGGTGGACAATGTGACGTACCCGAAGCTCGATGGCTTCTGGACCGAGGACATCGACAGCCCCACCAACCTCTCCTTTGAGCCGCGCACCGTGGACGGGGTGCCATACCGGGCCTACCTCCTCAAGCGGGAGGCACTCTTTCCGGTGCGGCCGGGCACCCGCGACCTCGCCCCGGTGGAGGCCGACGCCACCACCGGCTTCCTCTTCGCCGGGCACCGAGACCACCGGGTGGGCAACCCCCTCACCCTCAAGGTGAAGCCGCTGCCTCCCGGCGCGCCGCCCGGCTTTCTGCCGGCCAACGTCGGAAGCTTCCAGCTCTCGGCAGAGCTCTCCTCGAGCAGCGCTGAGCTCGGCTCGCCGGTCACCCTCCGCGTCGTCCTCGAGGGCCAGGGCAACCTCAAGGAAGTGCAGCTGCCCCGAGCCACGGCGCCGGCGGCCCTGAAGCTCTACGAGCCCACCTCCCAGGATCATCTCGGGGCGGTGCACGACCGCGTCCAGGGCAAGCGCAGCCAGGAATACCTGGTGATGGCCCAGCAGACCGGCACCTTCCAGCTTCCGCCGCTTTCCTTCGTCTATTTCGACCCGGAGACCCGCCGCTACGAGACGCTCCACACCGAGGCCCTCAGCCTCACGGTGAAGCCCGGTGAGGCGGGGGCCCTCCGTGCCGCCGGGCCGGCCGCCCTCCCCGACACGGTCCGCAACGTCTTGCCAGCGGGCGGCCTGCGCCCGTTGCGGCTCGACCCCCATTTCGAGACGCCACTGCCGGCCTGGCGGCGTCCCGTCTTCCTGGCCGCCGCTGTTTTGCCCCCAGCGGCGTGGATGCTGATGTCGCTGGCGGGCCTGGTGCAGGCGCGCCGCAGCCGACGCGACCCGGCCACCGAGCAGCGGCGGGGGGCTCGCGCCGCCCGGGGCCGGCTTGCCGCCGCGTCTCGTCTGCGCGACTCCGGCAGCGATGGCGCCTTCTCGGAGCAAGTCGAGAGAGCGGTCATGGCCTTTCTCGAAGCACGGCTCGGGGTCGGGCTCACCGGCCTGACCCGCGAGGCGCTGGCGCAGAAGCTGAAGGACGCCGGCGCGCCCGAGCAGGTGGTGGCGGGCGCCTCTCGCGTCCTCGACACCTGCGACGCCGTGCGCTTCGCTCCGGGCGCGGTGCGGCTCGAACGCGATGCGCTCCTCGACCAGGCGGAGCATGTGCTGGAGGGCTGGTCATGAGCGCCCTGCTCCTCGCGGTGGTGCTCAGCCAAGTCAGCTATTCTCCGGCCGAGGCCCGCGGCATTTTTGCCGAAGGCGTCGAGGCCTATGGCCGGGACGACCCAGCCGGCGCCGAAGCAGCCTTCCGCAAGCTGCTCGAGCACGGCCTGGGCGGTCCGGACGTCGAATACAACCTTGGCACGGCCGAGTTGGCCCAGGGCAAGCTCGGCGAAGCGGTCCTCTTCCTGGAGCGGGCGCGCCGGCAAGGCGGGGGGGCCGACGTGGAGGCCAACCTCACCCTGGCCCGCGGCCGGGTGGTGGACCAGGTGGTGGGCGCCTCGGGGCAAGAAGGCGTGGTGGCGCGCTTGGTGGCCGCCACCAGCCCCACCGCCGCCGCCCTCGCCTTCGTCGTGCCTTGGGCCTTGGGCTTTCTGTCGCTGCTCCTGCGGCGGCTGCGGCCGAGCCACGTCCTGTCAGTGGCGGCGGCGCTGTTGCTGCTGCTTGCCCTGCCCGGTGCCGGCCTCTTGTTGGCACACGTCGTCACTGCTGAGACGGTGCACGAGGCGGTGGTGCTGGCCAAGACGCTTCCCGTCCGGGAGACACCGGAGGCGGCCAGCAAAGTGGCTTTCGAGCTGCACGCCGGCACCGGAGTGCGGCTGCTGGCTTCGGTGGGCCCCTTCGTCCGTCTCAGGCTTCCCAACGGCCTCGAAGGCTGGGCCGAGCAGAAAGAGTTGGCCCGCATCGACGACACGTCCCTGCCCTAAGAGAGCGGCCAGCCAGCCTCAGCGGAGCTGCCGGCGCGCTGGTGGCCGAGAGGACCCGGGGGGGGCCGGGGACGCCCCGGGCCGGCAGTTGCTGGCGGCCCAGGGGCCGCCCGGGCTAGAGGGAGGGGTTCGATGAGCGAACCCGCGCCGTTCCGGATTTTGGTGGTGGAGGACGAGCCCGTCATCCGCGAGCTGGTGCGAAGCATGCTCCATGATGGGCCGGTGGAGGTGGAGACGGCTGCCAACGGCGTGGAAGGGCTCAAGCGTGCCCGCACCCAGACGTTTCACCTCATCCTCTTGGACGTGGTGCTGCCGCTCATGGACGGTGTCACCGTCTGTCGCATGTTGAAGGCTGACCCGGCGACGTCCGGCGTCCCGTTGTACATGCTGACCGCCAAGGTGAAGAAGGCGGACATGGAGGCAGCCCTCGCGGCCGGAGCCAACGGCTACATCCACAAGCCCTTCCGCGCGGCGGAGTTGATGGAGCTGGTGGACCGCCACCGCGAGCGCCGCGGCTAAGGCGGCGACGTCACGAGCGCGGCCCCGCTTTCCTCAGGGCAGACGCGGGTGGAGGAAGCGGGCCAGCGCGAAGAGGTCATCCCAGTCCAGCCGCTCGAATTCCACGGCCACGCCTTCGGCGTGCGCCCGCGTCACCCGGCCGCGGAAGGCGCGGACGTGGTCCGACGGAAGCGAGATGAAGAGCTCCAGCACCTCTCCTGGCTGGGCCGCGAAGCCCACCAACAGCAGTCCTGCCATGGACAAGTCTCGGGCCTGAGCCACCCAAGCGCCCTCCGGGGTGCGCACTTCCACCGCGAAGCCGGCCGGCACGCGGGGGTGCGTCCGCTGCGGAACCTCGGGCACTGGGAAGGAGGGGACACGCATGGGAAAAAGGGGACGCTGTGCGGCTAGGCAGTCTCGGTCCGCTCGGCCGGGCGGGCAATTTTTCCATGTTGGGGCCGAGGGGGCCGCCGTGCGCCCGTGGCCCCCGGCTGACAAGGCGACACTGGGGTGGGGTGGGCCACACGCCGCCCGAGGGCCGGTTGGCGAAAAACGGGAGGCCCCCAGTTTGCGAGGGGCGCGACGTCAGGCGGCGCTGCTGGTGCCGCCGCCCTCGGAGCCCGAGGGGTTGGTGCCCGGAGCCCGGTTGACCCGGTCCCGCAGCTCCTTGCCCGTCCGGAAGAGCAGACCCCGCTTGGGCTTCACCGGGATGACTTGGCCCGTCTTGGGGTTCCTGCCCTGGTAACCGTCGTAATTCTTCACGTGAAAGGCGCCCAGCCCGCGAATCTCAATGTTTTCCCCGCGGCAGAGCGCCTCTTTCATGGCTTCAAAAATGGTCTCGACGGTGGCCTCGGCCTGCTTCTGGGTAATGCCGCGCTTGGCCACCAGAATGTTGATTAGGTCGCTCTTGAGCATGGCGAACTCCCCAGTCGAGGGCCGCCGTGGGGCGTCCCCCGACGGACTCGTGGGCCCGCAGGCGCTGCACTCGGGGGCGGAAGCCTAGCATGCTGCACTTGGGTTGCAAGCGCTCCCGGGAGACAAGCGTCTGCAACTGCTCAGGAATTTGGTGGAGGCTGGACGGGCGGCTTGGCCGGCCCCGGGCGGTCCTGGGGCGGGCCCCGTCCAGTCTGAGCTGGGCCCCCCTCGCGGCGGTCGCGCTTTCGGTCCCGCCGGCGTCCCCGGCCTCCGCCGCCTCCGCCGCCGCCGCCCCCACTGTCCCGGGGCCCGGGCTCGCTCCTCTCCGGGGGCGCGCCCAGCCCCTCTTGCTGACGGAGTGCTGTCTTGGAGGTCGCGATGCGGTGGTCTTCCCCGCTGGCCGTTCGGGCATAGAGGTCGAATTGCTCACGGTGGTAGCTGCTCTGCGGACGCACCTGGATGGACTTGTTGAAGCGGTCCATCAGGTGGCGCAGCTCCTCGCGCTCCTCGCCCTGGAGCACCCGAGCCACCTCGGCGTTGCAATTCACGACCAGCGTCGGGTCGCGCAAGTTGGGAGCCTCGCGGCGCAGCTCCTGAAAAATGTCGTAGACGACGGTGGTCACCGTCTTCACGAAGCCCTCGCCTGCGCAGTAGCTGCAATCCTCGTGGAGGATGCGGCCCAGCGACTCGCGGACCCGCTTGCGCGTCATCTCCACCAGGCCGAGCTCTGAGATGCGGAGCACATTGGTCTTGGCCTTGTCGCGGCCCAAAGCCTCCTGCAGCGTCTTGAAGACCTTGTCGCGGTTCTGCGGCTTCTCCATGTCGATGAAGTCGCAGATGATGATGCCGCCGATGTTGCGCAGCCGCAGCTGGTAGACAATCTCCTTGGCGGCCTCGACGTTGATTTTGGTGATGGTCTCCTCGAGGCTCTTCTTGCCCACGTAGCGCCCGGAGTTGACGTCGATGGCGGTGAGCGCCTCGGCCTGGTCGAAGACCAGGTAGCCTCCACTCTTGAGCCACACCTTGCGCTGGGCCGCTCGCTGCAACTCCTGCTCAATGCCGTAGGCGTCGAAGACTGGCTCCTCACTGTCGTGGAGGACCACCCGGGAGGCGAGGGCCGGGTCCTGAGCGGTCACGAAGGAGAGGATGCGCTGGTACTCCTCCCGGTCGTCCACCACCAGCTGCTCGACGTCCTGGGCGAAGAGGTCCCGGGTGGCGCGCAGGATGAGGTCCAGGTCTGGATGCATCAAACCCGGCCCGCTGCGGCGCTCGTTGCGGCGGACCACCTGGTTCCAGATTTCAATGAGGAAGCGGATGTCGCTTTCGAGCTTCGCCTGGGGGACGTTTTCCGCCACCGTCCGGACGATGAAGCCGGTGCCTGGGGGGCGAAGCCGGTCGACTGTTTCTCGAAGCCGCCGCCGCTCCTTCTCATTGGAGATGCGTCGGCTGATTCCCACGTGGTCGACGGTGGGCATGAAGACGAGGTGACGGCCTGGGATGCTGACGTGGGAAGTGAGTCGGGCGCCCTTGGTCCCGATCGGGTCCTTGGACACCTGCACCACCACCTCCTGGCCTACCTTTAGGAGGTCTTCAATGCGGGCCGACTTGCGCGCCCGG
The DNA here is from genome assembly GCA_052147975.1 of Myxococcaceae bacterium. Taxonomy (GTDB): domain Bacteria; phylum Myxococcota; class Myxococcia; order Myxococcales; family Myxococcaceae; genus JADGRA01. The sequence continues at coordinate 37,113 of JBKQJL010000195.1, read as the reverse complement.
GCCTTCTCGTCCTCGCGCGCCCGTTCCTCTCGGTGCCGCCCGCCGGCGCGCTCGCCCCGGCTTCGACCGCGCTCCTCCCGAGGGGCGCGGCGGGCCCCGGCGGCGGGCTCGCCCGCGGCCAAGGGCATGCTGGGGGCGGTCCCCTCCTCAGGCGTCGCTGCCGGGCCGGCCGGGGAGTGGGCCTCCTCGGAAGGCCCCACGGCGGGGCTGCCGCTCGGCGTCTCGGCCGGCTCCGCCGCCTGCTCGGCCAGCGCCGGGACGTCCGGGGGGGAGAATCGGCCCGTCGCCTCGCCCGGCGCTTCCACGCTGGCCTCGGCCAGCGCTGGGCCGCTCGCCTCGCTTGCGCCCTCAGGGAAAGGCTCGTTCGCCTCGGGCGGCGGCGCCGCGTCCTCGTCCGGGAGCGGTACCTCGGTCGAGGCGGAGCTCAGCTCGGCGGACGCCCCGTTGCCGGCGGCCTGCAATTCGGCCCCCTCGGGGACCTCCGGGACGTCCTCGTCGTGCTCGCCTTCGGTGAGCTCAAAGGCGGCCCGGGCGAAGTCCGGGTCATAGACGACGTCGCTGACGTAGAGGAAGGCGGCCTTGTCGAGGCCGATGTCCAGGAAGGCGGCCTGCATCCCAGGGAGCACGCGAACCACGCGGCCCTTGTAGATGTTGCCGACGATGCCCTTGTCCTTCTTACGCTCGAGATAGAACTCCGCGATGTCGCCGTTTTCCACGAGCGCGACCCGCGTCTCGCGGCCAGCCGCGTTGATGACCAAAATGCTGCTCATGCGTGAACCCTGCCTGCGCACAGCGCGGAGCGGCCACCACCGGACGGGAAACGGTGGACGGCGCTCGCGTCGGCGCGAGGGGAGTGGGCGTGCCAGCCGCACCGAGGAAACCTATGGCCTGGTTGGCCTCGGTACCTGGGGACAGGGTGGTCACGCGCGCGTCAACTCCCGAAAGCAATGGGGGAACTCCGACTGGAGTCTCCCGGATTGCGGTTTTGGCTTCCCCTGGCGGGCTTCCTCTGTGGCCTGGGCCCTGACTTCAGGGTGACTGCCAAGCTGGGGAAGACCGAGCCCCGGGGGAAAAACAACCCGTCGAAAAAGTTTGGACGTCAGCCGCTCCATTGGAGGGGCAGTCCTTTCCAGCACAACATGGTACAGCCCAGGCCGGCTGTAAAGGCCGCGTCATGCCCGGGGGGAGGGGCGCTCCAGCCGCGGGCGCGAGCGCCAGCGCAGCCTGAGCCCCGTCCAGTCCGGCAGGACGGCGGCCCGCCGGTCATCCACCAAGCCCACCTCGAGGCCCACCTGACGCACCAGCACCTCGTCCAGCGCCGGCAGGGCGTCGGGGCGCCACACAATCCACAGCCGGCCGGCCAAGGCCATGGCCCGCACCAAGGCCGGCATCCGCGAGACCAGGTGCTTCACGTCGCGGGTGAAGAAGACAACGACGTCCAGGCCGGGCTCCGACAAGGGCAAAAGCTGCACCCGCGCGGGCAACGGCTCGAGCGCCTCGGCCAGCCCCGTTGGGGGGTCGACCACCGCCACGCGCGCCCCGGCGCGGATGCCCAACGTCTCTGGCAGCCCGCCGCTCATTCCCCCTCCTTCACCCGGAAGCCCACCTCGCCGCGAGCCGGGTGGTGTACCACGACCAGCTCATCCACCCGGGCACGCTCCGGCCCGCGGCGGCAGAAGGCGAGGAAGGTCTCCAGCGCCTCCTCGGGTCCCTCCGCCTCCACCTCCACCCGGCCATCGCCCCGGTTCTGCACCCAGCCGGCGAGGCCCAGCCGCTCCGCCACCTCGACCGTGCTGCGCCGGAAGAAGACTCCCTGGACGTGCCCAGAGAGGAGGACGTGGATGCGTCGGCGCGACATTTCCCAAGGGAGGACCTACGCGTTTTCAGCGAGCAGGTCCAGGAAGCCTGCCTCGTCCACCACCTTCACACCGAAGTCCTGGGCCTTCTTCAGCTTGCTGCCGGCGTCGGCTCCGGCCACCACCAAGTCCGTCTTCCGGGAGACGCTGCCGGCCACCTTCCCCCCGCGCCGCTCGACCTCCTCCTTGGCCTGCTCGCGGCTCATCCCCTCGAGTGCCCCGGTCAGCACCACTGTCTTGCCGCTGAAGGGGCCGCCGGTGCGCTCCGCCGGCGGCTCCGGGTGCACCCCCGCGGCCAACAGGGCGTCGATGTTCTCGCGGTTCTTCTCGTCGTGGAAGAAGGCCGAAATGGCTCGGGCCATTTCCGGGCCGACGTCCTTCACCCGCATCAGCGCCTCCTCGCTGGCCTCGTACAGCGCGCGCACCTTGGGGAAAGCCTCGGCCAGGGTGCGGGCCGTCGCCTCGCCGACGTGGCGGATGCCCAGGGCATAGAGGAAACGGCGCAGGGCCGGACGCCGGCTCCGCTCGAGCGCGGCCACCAAATTCTGCGCGCTCTTCTCCCCCATGCGGTCCAGTCCGGCCAGCATTTCCACGCTGAGGCGGTAGAGGTCCGCCTGCCGGCGCACCAAGCCCGAGCCCACCAGCTGCGCGCACAGCTTCTCCCCCAGTCCTTCGATGTCCATGCCGCCCCGGCTGGCGAAGTGCCGCAGGTGGCCGAGCAGCTGCGCCGGGCAGGCCAGCCCGGTGCAGCGGAGGATGGCGCCGTCCTCGTCCATCAGCGTCGCCGAGCCGCACACCGGACAGCGCTCGGGGAAGGCATAGGGGCGCTCCTCTCCGGTGCGCACCGACGTCACCACCTTGGTAATTTCCGGGATGACGTCCCCGGCCCGGCGGACGAAGACGACATCGCCCACCCGGACGTCCTTGCGGCTGAGCTCGCCGGGGTTGTGCAGCGTGGCCCGGGACACCGTCACCCCACCCACCTGGATGGGCTCCAGAAATGCCACCGGGGTGAGGGCCCCGGTCCGGCCGACGTTGACGTCGATGGCCAGCACCCGGGTGCGGGCCTCCTCGGCCGGAAACTTGAAGGCCACCGCCCAGCGGGGGCTGCGCGACACCGTCCCCAGCCGCCGGCGGCTGTCTTCAGCGTCCACCTTCACCACCATCCCGTCCACCTCGTAGGGCAGGGCGTGGCGGCGCTCGAGCAATTCGGCGTGGGCGGCCAGCACCGCCTCCACGCCGGTGACCAGGCGGTTTTCGGGGTTGACGGGGAGCCCCAGCGAGCCAAGCCAACCAAGCTTCGCCTGGTGGCCGTGGAAGGCCGGGCCGTCCCAGGCCCCCACCTCGTAAATGTAGAGGGACAGCCGACGGCCGGCCGTCACTTTGGGGTCGAGCTGCCGCAGCGAGCCGGCGGCGGCATTTCGGGGGTTGGCGAAGGTGGGCTCGCCCTCGCGCTCACGCCGCTCGTTGAGGTGCAGAAAGTCCGCTTTGCGCAGAAAGACTTCGCCCCGCACTTCCAGCCGCTTGGGCGGGGCCTGGGTGGCCAGCTGCAAGGGGACGCTTCGCTGGGTGCGGAGGTTGGCCGTCACCTCTTCGCCCAACAGGCCGTCGCCCCGGGTGGAGCCCTCGGCCAGCGCCCCGTCCAGGTAGACCAGTTCCACCGCCAGTCCGTCCAACTTCGGTTCGCAGTCGTAGGGCACCTCGGCGCTGCCCAAGACTTTGCGCACCCGCTCGTCGAATTCGCGTAGCCCCGCCTCGTCGAAGCAGTTGGCCAGGCTCAGCATCGGCAGGTGGTGCTCGACGGTGCGGAAGCGGTCTGCCGGGGCGCCCGCCACCCGCTGGGTGGGCGAGTCCGGACGGGCCAGCTGCGGGTGCTCGGCCTCCAGCCGCTGCAGCTCGCGCAGCAAGGTGTCGTACTCAGCATCCGAAATTTCCGGGTCGTCGAGGACGTAGTAGCGCTTGTCGTGGTGGGCAATTTCCGCCCGCAGCCGGGCCACCCGCTCGGCTGCTTGTGCCACCTCGGCGTGGGTGGGTGTCATGCGCTTCTTCCCCACGATGCCTTGACACGGCGTCGGGGCGTCAATAACGTTCTCTGTTACCGGGGTACGGAGCGCTGTGCTGCGTTCCAGGGCTCCGGTTTCCAAACCCGTTCCGCAGTCTTCTACTGCTCGCCACGCAGCAGGTCACGCCCTTTGCAGTTGGGGCCTGGCCCTTCTGGCGAACGCCCGTCATGCCCAAAGCCCGCATCAGCAAAGAGAAACCACCCACCGAGTCTGACCTCGTCGCCGAGGCCACCGCGGAGCAACGCCCACGCCGTCGCCGCGCCCGCAGCCCAGAGGAGGAGCCCCGGCACCCCGGGCGCGACGGCGCTGACGCCGAGGGCGCACCGGCCGAGGAGGCCACCGCCCCCTTGCGCCCGGTGCTCACCGCCATCAGCCGGCCCGTCCGGGATGATGACTTGCACGGCCCCGACGCCGAAGACTCGCCGGCATTGGCCGCTCTCCGCCCGTCCGCCGCGGTGCTCGGGGAGGACAAGTCCGCCCCCGCCACGGTGCTCGGACCCGACGGCACGCCGATGCAGGTGCTCCGCCTCAATGACTTGAAGCGGATGAAGATTACCGAGCTGGCGAAGATGGCCCACGACGCCGGCATCGAGGGCACCCAGGGGCTCAAGAAGCAGGAGCTCATTTTCGCGCTGCTGTCCGGAATTACCGACAAGAAGTTCGAGGTGCATGCCGAGGGCGTCCTGGAGCTGCTCTCGGATGGCTTCGGCTTCCTCCGGAGCGCCGACAGTGACTACCAGCCCAGCCCGGACGACATCTACGTCAGCCCGAGCCAGGTGCGCCGCTTCGCTCTGCGGCCCGGGGACACCATCACCGGCTCCATCCGTCAGCCGCGCGAGGGCGAGCGCTTCTTCGCCCTGCAGAAGGTGGAGCGCGTCAACTTCGTCGACCCGACCAGCGCCGAGGCCCGAGAGCGCATTCTCTTCGACAACCTCACACCGCTCTACCCCACCCGCAAGCTCATGCTCGAGCACGACGGCTCGGAGATGACCACCCGGATTATTGACCTGTTCGCCCCCATCGGGCTCGGTCAGCGCTGTTTGATTGTGGCCCCACCCAAAGCCGGCAAGACGGTGCTCTTGCAGAACATCGCCCACGCCGTGGCCAAGAATCATCCGGAGATTGTGCTGATTGTCCTCCTCGTCGACGAGCGCCCCGAGGAAGTGACCGACATGGAGCGCAACGTGCGCGGCGAGGTGGTCTCCTCCACCTTCGACGAGCCGGCCACCCGCCACGTGCAGGTGGCGGAGATGGTCATCGACAAGGCGAAGCGACTGGTGGAGCAGGGGCATGACGTCTGCATCCTGCTCGACTCCATTACTCGGCTGGCGCGGGCCTACAACACCGTGGTGCCACCCTCGGGTAAAATTCTCTCTGGCGGCGTCGACGCCAACGCCCTACACAAGCCGAAGCGCTTTTTCGGCGCGGCGCGCAACATCGAGGAAGGGGGCAGCCTGACCATCATCGGCACCGCCCTCATCGACACCGGCAGCCGCATGGACGAAGTCATTTTCGAAGAGTTTAAAGGCACCGGGAACTCGGAAATTGTGCTCGACCGGAAGCTCATGGAGAAGCGCATCTTCCCCTGTCTCGACATCAACAAGTCGGGGACGCGCAAGGAGGAGTTGCTCTTGCGTCAAGAGGACCTGGTGCGGGTGACGGCGCTGCGTCAGGTGCTGCACCCCTTCACGCCCATCGACGCCATGGAATTTGTGCTGAAGCACATGCGGCCCACCAAGTCGAACGCAGAGTTTCTCGGCTCGATGAACCGCTGACGCGTCCGCTCCGCAGTCCACGGTTGAACGCCCAGCAGGCGCCTCGCCGCGGCGGGTGCGCACGTCTGAGCGAGTGGGCGCTGGCCAGTGGGGGTGGCCAGTTCAGTTGGTTCCTGTCGAATGGACCGGTGCCCTGCGGAGCAAGTTGGGTGCAGACGTGGGCCACCGCGGGAGAAGAGCCGTGCGACTACGGCCACTGGTACTGGCAGGGCGTGGACCTCCAAGTCAGCTGGACCGAGGGCACCCCACAGGACGAGGGGAGCATGGCTCAAATGCCCAGTGGTCCCGTGGGCATGACGTACTTCGGAACCGAGAACTCGCTCGAGGTCCAGGGCGTCAGTGTCCAAATGCAACCGAGCGACCTGAACGATGCCACTGCGGTCGGTTTGGGCGACGACAATGTGGCTCCACGGCGACCTTCGTGGCCCAATCCATCACGCCCATCACACGCACCATCGAACCTGGCTTCTACGGAGCGCTGTCTTTTCAGCGCGCCGGAATCATCACCGGGTGCAGCTTGTGTGGTGCAGGGGGCTGCACGCCGCAGAACGTAGCCGCCACTGAGACCTGGGGCGATGCAGCTTCCCCCTAGCCGGGACTGAGGTGTGAGGTCGACCCCATCCTCTGGACCACGAAACGGGCATCCATCAGCGTTGCCATAGGCCGAGCTGCACGTCCCCCTGGACGATGATTGCAAAAGTTCCCCGCTGTCCCTGCCGGGTCGGGGGATAGGCAATCGTCGCTCCATGTTCCTGGGCCTGCTTCACTGCTTGTTGGATGTCTTCGACGGCGAGGTAGGTCCGCAGGATGGGCTGCTCATCTCCCAAGGGGTTCCGAATGCCCACCAGAGTTCCGTCCGCCCAGCTGGCAACACGGGCCTGCCCCAGATCGGGGTCTGGGGGACCAAAGGAGAGACCGTGCATGCGCTGGTAAAGCCCAGTCAGTGTTTCGACGTCGTTGCTGACGATTTCTAGATAGTGCACACCCATCTTCGAATTCCCCGCTGTCTGGGCGCTCGAATCCAATCGCTGGGGGGACGGACAGCCCAGCAACATCCACAGCAGCCCGTTTGCCACGAGAACACCCCTCCTCATCATCGCCGAACTCCCTCTTCGAAACGCCGCGCCCGAGATTCCGAACTCTCGCTGAAACACCTCCACGAGAGCGCCAGACGGCTGCTCCCCTCCGCCGAGCAGCTCGAACGGGGTGGTCCTTCAGGATGGCTCCCGACGCAAAGCTGGGGGTGGTCCGAACATCGGGCTCCACTTCGGTCAGCTCAAGGCTCCTGGGAAGTACTTCACCTCGTACAGGTCTGTCCGCCGGTCATGCCAGTTGAGCACACTGCCCGATTGGCGGTGCCGCTTGAGCAACTCCACGTCCAGGTCCTCGAAAATGACGGTCTCGATGTTGGGCGTGCACTCGGCGGCGATGGCGTCACGCTCAAAGGGAATGTCGGAGGGGGTGAAGATGCCAGACTGCGCGTAGTGGATGCCGAGGCTCTCCACGTTGGGGAGATTTCCCACGCTGCCGGCGATGGCCACGTAGACGTGGTTCTCCACGCAGCGCGCTTGGGCGCAATAGCGGACCCGGAGGTAGGCGTACCGCTCGTCGGTGCAGAAAGGGACGAAGACGATTTGCGCTCCCTTCTCCACCGCGATGCGCGTCACTTCGGGGAACTCGATGTCGTAACAAATTTGAATGGCCACTTTGCCTTTGTCGGTGTCGAAGACCTCGACCCGGTTTCCCCCCTGGACTCCCCACCAATGACGCTCGGTGGGGGTGATGTGCAGCTTGTACTGCTTGCCCAGCGTCCCATCCCGGCGGAAGAGATAGGCGATGTTGTAGAGGGCCTCGTCCTCGACGGTGAAGTGGCTGCCCCCCACCACGTTCACGTTGTACTTGACGGCCAGACGGGTGAAGAGCTCCAGGTACTGCGGGGTGAACTTGTCGAGCTCCCGCATCGCCGCCGAGGGGCTCTTGGCGTGCACCAGGGATAGAAGCTGAGTGGTAAAAATTTCTGGAAAGACGATGAAGTCGCTCTTGTATTCGGAGGCGACGTCGAGGAAGTAGTCGCACTGCTCGGCGAAGGCGTCGAAGCTCTGCACCGGTCGCAACTCGTATTGGACGACACACACCCGCACCGGCGCCACCGAGACGAAGCGCCGCTTCGGGTCCGGGACGTAGTCGAGGTTGGTCCACTCCAAGAATGCCGCGTAGCTGCTCGAGTCCTTGTCCGGGAGGTAGCCCGGGATGAGGCGCTTGAGCACAAAGCCGTTCGAGAGCTGAGTGGTCAGAACCGGGTCGAAGAGCTCCTTGCGCATGACCTTGTCGATGTAGTCACGAGCGGTCATCTTCTTGGCGTGCGGCCCGTAGCCAGGAATCCGGCCGCCGACGACAATGCGCATCAGGTTTCGCTCGCGCGCCAACAGCTTCCGAGCGTCGTAGAGGCGTCGGGCCAGCTTCAGTCCGCGGTAGTCCGGGTCCACCATCATCTCGATGCCGTAGAGGGTGGTGCCGTTGGGCTTGTGGTTTCGAATGAAGCCGCCGTCGGCGATTTCGTCCCAGGAATGCCAGTCCTTGTAGAGCTCGAAATCGAGGATGAGGCTGCTCGAGGAGGCCACCAACTTGCCGTGGTACTCGACGCAGATTTGGCCCTCGGGGAAGAGCGCAATCTGGCTGTCGAACTGAGCTCGGGTGGTCGGCTCCATGTCCGGGAAGCAGCGCTTTTGCAGGACTTGAAAGCGCGGCCAGTCGGCGGGGCGTAAGACGCGCACGGCGAGGTTTCGCTCGAAGGCCTTGAGGTTGAGACGTGTCATGCCAGGGCTCCACGGTCGACGTTTTCTGCAGTGCTCATCGGGTGCCACCCATGCGGGAAGCCCGTGCAGAAGCACCCGAAGACAGTCGTGTCGAGGCCCAGTCGGACAGAATTCATTGTGGCCCGGCATCCGGGGTCGGCACCATTTGCCCCTCCAGCCGAGCCTCGACTCTAGCGGAAGGTTTGATGGAATTTCATTTGTGGACGGCGTCGAGACGTGTCGCGCCCCGCTCAGAGCGTCCCAGCGGCAGCCGGCTGCGCCCGCTGCCGAACGAAGTCGAAACAGGCGACCAGCATGGCCGCCACCGGCACGGCGACCAGCGCGCCGATGAGTCCGTAGCTGCGCTCCCCAGCGAGCAGCGCCACCACCACCACAATGGGGTGGATGCGCGCCGCGCTTCCCATGATTTTGGGGTTCAGGAAGTACGCCTCCAGGGCGTGGATGCCGATAATCCACAACAGCATGGCCAGGCCGGCGCGCCAGCTCTGCGACACCCCCACCGCGACGATGGGCACCGAGCTGAGGATGGTGCCGAAGATGGGGATGAGGCTGAAGAGGGTGGCGATGGTGGCCAACAGAAAGGCGAACTTGACGCCGAAGAGCATCAGGCCGGCCAGCGTCAGCGCCCCATTGACCAGACAGATGGTGACCTGCCCGCGCACCACCCCCGCCAGCGAGCGGTCCATGCGCTCGACCAGCCCGCGGACGTCGTCGAACCATTCCGGCGGCACCAATGTCCAGACGTAACGCCGAATGGCGACGGCATCGATGGACAGGAAAGCCGCCAGAAAAAGCATCATGAAGAAGGTGAAGACGCCGGCGAACACGCCCGTCAGCACCGAGCGCGTGGCGTCCACCAGGTTTCCCACGTTGTCGCGGACCACGTTGGAGAAGCGCGCCGCCAGGTTGCGAATCAGCCGCTCGAGGTCAAACTGCACGCTCCAGGACGGTCGAGGGTTTTCGGCATCGGCGTCGGTGCCCTCCAGCGCACGCTCGGAGAGGGCCACCGGGATGCCGCGCTGGGCAAACCACTCCTCGGTGTCCTGCGCCATCTGCTGAACGTGGTCCGGCGTGAGGGACTGGGCGTAGGCCACCGCGTTACCGCTGATGCGCGTCAACTCCCGGTAGAGCTGCGGGACAATGGCCACGGCGAATAGGTACAGTGCCCCGAAAAACGCGGCGTAGATGAGCAGAATGGCCACCGCCCGAGGAAGTGTCCTCCCCGCCACGGACATGCCTTCCAGCCGCCGCACCAGGGGAGCCACCAGGTAGGCGATGAGCGCCGCCCCCAGCAAGGGGAGGAGCGCCGAACGGAAGAGCAGCGCCAGCACCAACAGCGACAGCCACAGCGAGCCGAGCAGCACGGCGCGCCGGCGAAGCGTACGGTGGGGCGGTGGGGCGGAGGTCTCCATGGCGCCCGTGCGGGCGCTGGTGCTTAAAGCAGAGGCATCGGCCGCCATTCAACGCCGAAGCGGCTTCAGGAGGTCGCCATGGAAGAGGGTCGGCTGTTGCTTCAAGGGGAGTGGGTGCAGACGCCGCAGACGGTTTGCGTCTACGCACCCTGGGACGGCCGACTCTTGGCCAAGGTGGCGCAAGCCAGTGAGGCGCAGGCGCAGTCGGCTTTGGAGTTTGCCTTCGGCGCGCGGAGCCGGCTTCAGGCCCAGAGCGCCGGGGCGCGCCGGGCCGTCCTGGAAGGAATCGCTGCTGGGCTTTTGGCCCACGCGCGCGAATTTGAAGAGCTCATCTGTCACGAGGCCGGGAAGCCGCGGACGCTGGCCCGAGCCGAGGTTCGCCGCGCCGCGCACGTCTTCCGGCTGGCGGCCGCCGAGCTGTCCCGCTTTGGTGGAAACGTCGTGCCGGTGGACCTGGACGAGGCCTCGGCCGGGTTGGAGTGCGAGGTGCGCCGGTTTCCGGCCGGGGTGGTGGTGGGCATTGTCCCCTTCAACTTCCCGCTCAACCTCGGCGCGCACAAAGTCGCCCCGGCGCTGGCGGTGGGGGCGCCCATTGTCGTCAAGCCACCGCCCCAGGCCCCCGGTCCGCAGCTGCTGCTCGCCGAGCTGGCCCGTGCCGCCGGAGCGGACCCGGCTGCGCTGCAAGTCCTGCCGTGCCAGGACTCCGTCGCCGAGCAGCTGGCCACCTCGGCCACGGTGCGGGTGCTCTCCTTCACCGGGAGCGCTCGGGTGGGCTGGCACCTGAAGCAGAAGGCCAAGGGCAAGGTGGTGCTCGAGCTCGGCGGAAACGCCGCGGCCCTCATCGCTTCAGACGCTGACTTAGGTTGGGCGGCCGAGCGCTGCGCGCTGGCCGGCTTCGGCTACGCCGGCCAGGTGTGCATCAAGGTGCAGCGCATTTTTGTCGAGCGCGCGGTGTACCAGCCCTTCCTCGAGCGCTTCGTCGAGCACGCCCGGGCCCTCGCCACCGGAGACCCCTCTCTCGAGACGACGCTGTGCGGCCCAGTCATCGACGACAAGAGCGCCGAGCGAATTGCGGCCTGGGTGGGCGAGGCAGTGGCCCAGGGGGCAAAGGTGCTACTCGGGGGGCAGCGGCAGGGACGGCTGTTGGCCCCGACGGTGCTGGTGGACGTTCCCCTGCAGGCGCGGGTGGCGCGCGAGGAGGTTTTCGGGCCGGTGGTGGCGGTGTGGCCCGTCGACAGTTGGGAGGCGGGGCTGGCGGCCGTCAATGCCTCGGAGTATGGGCTTCAAGCAGCCGTCTTCACCCGTAGCCTCAGCAACGTCCGGTCGGCCTTCCACCAACTCGAGGTGGGGGGCGTCCTCGTCAATGAGCCGCCCAGCGTTCGCAGCGACAATGCACCCTACGGCGGCGTGAAGGGCTCTGGCCTCGGGCGCGAAGGGGTGCGCTCGGCCATGGAGGAGCTGACGGAGGAGCGCCTCCTCATTACCCGGGTGCGCTAGCCGCTGCGAGCCGCCCCAGCACGGCCACCATCTCCTTGCGCTTCACCCGGCCGGTGGTGGCCTCCCCGAGGCTGAGCAGCTGTTCCACCAGCCACCGGCTGACGAGGAGCAAGGCCGGTCGGTCCGTCTCGCCGAGGCCCGCCTGGCGGTAGCGGTGGTTGCGAAAGTAGTCGTCCACGGCGTCGGTTGAACGCTCCAAGTCCCAGCGGGCCAGCCGAAGCGCCTCGGTAAAGACGGCGTCAGCCGGGCGTGGTCTGCCCGGGGTGAGCAGTTCGGCGAAGCCGCGGCCGGTGGCCACATCGAGCTCTTGGACGCTGAGCGGCCAGGCTCGAAGCTCGCTCTGAAGCAGCCGTGCCACCTCGTCGAGGAGGTGCTCCAAAAGCGGAATGGGCTTCTGCTCGAGAAGGCGCTCCCAGCGGCTGGACATGGCTTGGGGGACAGCCGAGCACGCCACTGGGGCCGGGCGCCAGCCACGGCCCACGCAAAAGGAGGGGGGCCCACCTTCCCCCCGGCGGCCGAGCTTTTCGCTTTTCGCCGCCTCCGCGCAGCCCCCTCGTGCGTACCACGTTAAATGCAGGCTTCTCCCTTCCTCTTCCAAAGGAGGCATCCCCATGGTTTCTGTCGCGCTGTTGGTCCGCCTTGAGTCCAAGCCAGGCAAAGAGGCCGACGTCGCCAAATTGCTCGAAGCAGGACTGGCGCTGGTGCAGGCCGAGCCCGCAACGGTGGCCTGGTTCGCCGTCCGGATGGGGCCCAGCACCTTCGGCATATTTGACGCCTTCCCAGACAACTCCGGCCGCCAGGCCCACCTTGCCGGCCGGCTGGCCGCGGCCCTAATGGCGCGCGCCTCGGAGCTGTTGGCCAAAGCCCCCACCATCGAGCAGGTGGACGTCTTGGCAGCGAAGCTGCCGGGCTAGCGGCGCCCCCCCCCGGGGGTGCCGTCAGCTGGCCCGCCCGACGGGCGCCCGGACTTCCTCCGGCCGCTCGGCCAGCGCGCGCTGCACCACCTGGTACACCGAGCGCGCGACGAGGAAGTCCCGGTGCCGCAGGCCGGGCAGCTCCACGTTTTCTCCCTGCTGCGGCCCGTGCAGCGCCAGCTGGCCGGAGCCCAGGGGCGTGCAGCCGTCGGCCGCCGAGTACACGGACACCAGGCGGACACCTTGGGGCCAGGGGCCAAGGTTGAGGCGGCGCAGGAAGGCCGAGCGCGGCGTCATTTGCCAGACGCTCGGGGCGAACCAGCCCACCGTGGCACAGCCGAGGTAGGCCCGCGGCGTGCCCTGGTGGGGCGTCCCCAGCGTCACCAGCGTGCGCACGCGTGCGTCACCGCCCAGCCGCTCGACATAATAACGGCCGATGAGGCCGCCCTTGCTGTGGCCGATGATGCTCAGTGGCCCGAGCGGGTAGCGCGCATAAAGGCGTTCCACCTTGTCGCGCACCAGCTCCGCGCTCTCGTCAATGCCGCGGGTGTTGAAGACGCCGCCCAGGCCCCCAAGGTCAATGGAGAACACCCCGTAGCCGTCACGACGCAACCGGCGCTCGAGGACTTCGCAGCTGCGGCGCGTGCTGAGCAGCCCGTACAACAACAGCACCGGGCGCGGGCAATGGGAGAAGTCCGTCCGGCGGCGGATGCGGTTCCCGCACCGGTCGAAGCGGAGGTAGCCCCCTAGGTACCGCGCCTGTCGCCGCCACCGCGCCAGCGTTGTGGACCAGCTGCTCACCGCTGCTCAGACTTGCAAGAAGCGCCGCCGGGGGAAGTGTGGGCGCTCCGCGTACGGCAGGTCCGCCTTGACGCGCACCGCAGGTGCAGCGTTCCATTGCAGAGCGGCGGGTTGCGCCCCCTTGCGCGTCCGGCCTCTGACTGGGAAGCCCCAAGAGGGAGTCACCCCTGACTGACCCGCGCACAATGACACCCCGTTGGCCTGTGCCCGAGCTCCTGGTGGGCGGCCGCTCGGTACTGCCGGTGGAGGGGGGCCGGCTTCTGCTGACCAACCCTGCCACCGGCGAGCGACTGCCCGACGCGCCGGCGGCCGGCCCACGCGACGTCGAGGCGGCGGTGCGGGCGGCGCGGATTGCCTTCGACGTAGGCCCCTGGCCCAGAATGAGTGCCAGCGAGCGGGGGCGGAGGTTGCGCCGGTTGGCCGACGCGCTGTGGGAGCGGCGCGAGGAATTCGCGCTGCTCGAGTCGCTCAACAACGGGAAGACATTCCGGGAAGCCCTGAGCGGCGACGTGGCGCCCGGTGCAGCGACGCTGGCCTACGCCGCTGAATGGGCCAACAAGCTTCTCGGCGAGGTGGTGCCGGTCGACGGGCCCTTTCTCACCTACGTGGTGCGCGAGCCGGTGGGCGTCGTCGCCGCCATTGTCCCGTGGAATTACCCCACCAGCCTCGCCTGCTGGAAATTGGGGCCCGCCTTGGCCACTGGCTGCACCGTGGTGCTCAAGCCCTCGGAGCTGACGCCCTACACCGCGATGAAGCTCGGCGAGCTGGCCCGCGAGGTGGGGTTGCCGGACGGCGTCCTCAACGTCCTTCCAGGCGAGGGCCAGCCCGCGGGGGAGGCACTGGCCCGCCACCCGGGCGTCGACCAGGTAGTCTTTACCGGCTCCCTGCGAACCGCCCGCCGGCTCCTCCACGCCTCCGCGGACACCAACCTCAAGCGGCTCTCGTTGGAGCTCGGCGGAAAGAGCGCCCAAATTGTCCTCGCCGATGCGGACTTTCAGGCTGCCGCGGACGCTTGCTTCTGGGGAATTTTTGGCTGCAAGGGCGAGGTGTGCAGCGCCGGCTCCCGGGTGCTGGTACAGGCCGAAGCCTACGAGGCCTTCGTCGCCCAGCTGGCCGAGCGGGCCAGGAGCTTGCGGCTGGGCGACCCGCTCGACCCGAATACAGAAATGGGGGCCCAAATTTCTGCGCAGCAGCTGGACACCATTCTCGGCTACATCGAGAGCGGGAAGGCGCAGGGCGCCCGACTTCTTGCCGGGGGCGCGCGGGAGACGGAGGGGCAAAGAGCGCTCGGGAACTTCGTCCAGCCCACCGTCTTCGCCGACGTCCGGCCCGAGATGCGCATCGCCCAAGAGGAAATTTTCGGTCCAGTCCTGGCCTGCCTCAGGGTAGCCGACGCGGCCGAGGCCGTCCGAGTGGCGAATGGGACGCGCTATGGCCTGGGGGCAAGCCTGTGGACGAAGGACGTGGCCCTGGCCCAGGTGCTGGCGCGCCAGCTGAGAAGCGGAGTGGTGTGGATTAACTGCTTCAACGAATTTGACGACGCCGCTCCCTTCGGCGGCGTCAAGGAGTCCGGCTGGGGGCGCGACCTCTCCCACCACGCCCTGGAAAATTACCTCGCCTCCAAGACGGTGTGGACTCGCCTTCCTGCGCACTAAAGGCGCCGACGGGAGGCAGCCGCTCGTCTCAGCGAGGGGCGGTGAAGCTGCCTGCGTCCAAGGACCCAGCCTTGACGACTTCGCCGACGACCGGTGGGAGCTCCTCGGTGGGGAGGAAGTCCAGCGTCTCCAAGACCACGTGCCCCGGCACCCTGAGGTCATTCGGGTCGAACGCCGGTTTCACCATCTCCACCACTTGCTGGGTGACTTCCCCCGCCTGAAGACGCTGGGAGGAGAAGAGGATGCGGATGCGCACCGGACCTTCGTCGGCGGGGATGCGGAAGCGGCGCTCGAGAACGGGCTCTCCGGCGGGGCACGGCACGGACTGGTTGCTCTGAGTCATCGTCATCTGCCGTGTCACGCCCTTCTCTGATTGGGTGTAGATGAGGCAGTAGGGCAACTGGTCCGGTGCTGGAATGAATTGAACGGTGTTGCCCGTCACCTTGCGGATTTCCATGCGGTGCGGTGCGGGCACCGGCCCGGGCCTGTTGCAGGCGCCCAAGAGGCCTGCCACGCAGAAAAGCACCACCCGGGTTCTGGACATGGGGTTCTCCCCTGACTGTTGTGCGGCTCAGAGCGTCGGGCGAGACGTCAACGGCGTAGGTAGACGACGACCTGTGGAGTCTCGTCGATGTAGAGACCCGTCACTGGGCGAGTCGTGCCGAAGGCTTGCCAGACGGCCACCTCCTGCTCGCGGAACTCCTGATGGTACTGCACCACAGCGACGTCCGCATCCGCCGGGCCATTGGCCGGCTGCAAGTCGCTCCGAAGCATGCCGTTGCGCTGGTAGTCCCGGAAGGACACCACCTCGTGCAGCCAGACGCGGGCCCGTTGAGGGGCGTGGGCATTCACCCACCCCAGCACACCCGTAACGTTGTTGCTCCAGTATTGCCGCTGCATGCCGAGGCTGGCAGCGCCCGGGACGCCCCCCGCCAGCTCGCCGTAGGCGCTCGTCCCGTAGGGGTGCAGATGGGCGGTCAGGGTCGCCGCCGGAAGCAACAGCAACGCCCCCAACAGGGGCGTCACGGCGGCAGGGGACAGCCGCCGGAGGCGGCCCCGCAAGAAGCCGCCCAGGGCGTCGCCGGCCAGCTGCACCTGGCGGCCGGCCAAGAGGGCCAAAAAGGGCATTGACGGCAGCCAGTGTTTGACGCCGCCGAAATGGGGCACGTCCGGAAAGGAGATGAGGACGATGGAGGCGAGGGCGTTGAGCCCCACCAGCACCTCGGAGGCGCTCGCTGGCACGCTGACGCGCCGCCGCCAGGCGAGGCGCAGTGTGGCCAGTGCCCGTAGACCGAGCGACACAAGGCCAACTCCCATTGGCGCGAGGATGGAGACGGGAAGGGTGAGGGCCGTCACCACCACCACGTAGCTGAGGGGGAAAGGTGGCTCGCGCAACACCTTGCCGAGGTACGTCCAGGCGTAATGCACGTGGGTGGCGTGGAAGGCGAGGTAGGCCGCGAAGCGGTCCACCGGGTGGTACCAAAGCCACGGCCAGACGACGTAGAGGACGGCTGGCCCCAACAGGGCCATGGCGCCGAGCGGTGCCACGGCGCGAAAGGTGGAGGCGTCGGTGTGGTGGAGGCGGACGCCGAGGCTCAGCAGCGCTGCGGCCAGGAGCGCCACCACTGCAGTGGCCGGGCTGAGGAGGTTCCAACTCCGAAGAAACCCCTCGGGGCTCAGCACCAGCACGAGGAACGCGAGGAGCACGGCGGCCAGGCCCACCACCAGCAGCAGCCGCTGCAGCAGCTGCCGGGCGACCGGCTTTCCTCGGCTGGCCTCGAGCGCCCGCGCGATGACGAAGGGCAAAAGCACCGGTGGCAGAAAAAGCGCGTTGTGCTTGGTGGCCAGTGCGGCGCCCCAAAGCAGGGCCGTCCACAGCCACCACCACCCGTCCGTCTCGGCGCGCCAGAAGGCGTACACCACCAGGAGCCAGAGCGCGGCCACTGGCATGTCGAAGCAGGCGAGGTGGGCATGGAAAAAGTGGCGCGGGACGGCGAGGAAGCACAAAGCGGCGAAAAGGCCGGCCCGGCGGCCGTACAGCACGCTGCCCCAGACGTGCAGAACGGCCGGAATGCATGCCGCCAGGGCGAAGGCAGGGAAGCGGAAGCCGGCGGCCGGCCGCACCAACCCCAGCGTCTCGTGAAACAGCTGCCAGGAGAGGCCGAAGAGCACCTTCATGCCCACCGGGTGCTCATGGTTGAAGTCAAAGGCCTGGGTGGTGATGGCGTCCGACAGGGCCCGCCCCGGTGCCACCAACAGGTAGTGAAGCCAGCGCACCGCTTGCTCGCCGGCGGCGAAGTACACGCTCTCGTCACGCACGAAGCCCACCGCGGCCTCGGTGGCCCACAAGAGGGCGAAGCTCGAAAAAAACAGCGCCCAAGCAATGCGCCGGTCCGTCTTTTGGGGGGCCCGGCTCAACGGGCCGCCCCCAGCGGCCCGAGGGCACGCAGCACAATGCAGGCCTCCCGCTCGTGGGCATTGTCCGACTGGACGCGCAGCCGCCAGCGGTGGGCGCCGCCCGGCGCCTCGGCGGCGACGAAGCCCTCGGTGCCGGGCTGCACCGTCAAGCGGGCCAAGCTGGCGCCGGTGTCGGCGTCCGCCAGCTCGGTATGCAGGGGCGTCCACTGGCTCCCGTGCTTCCAGGCGTGCTCCCAGATGATGCCTGCCTCCAGACGTACGTTTGACGCCTCGGGGACTCCCTCGAAGGTGAGCTCCAAGGCGCCCGGGCCGCCCGGGGGCACCACCAAGAGGCAGCGCGCGGGCTGGTACAGCACCTCGTGCAGGCCCGCCTCGACGCGCGCCCCGCCGGGGCAGCGAAACGCCGCGCCCTCCCGGGTGCAGGCCGAGCGTTCCGCTCCGGGCAGCTCCACCGCCGCGGACGCGGTCGAGAGCGCGTCGACCGCCGAGAAGCGCACTGGGCGGGAACGCCCATTCTGGTACAGCCTCAGGACGAGCGGGCCGTAGTGGCGCTCCGGCCCCAGTGGCGTGCGCCCGGGAAGAAAGCCGTCGGCGAAGGCAGCCTCTCGGGTGCGCGGAAGCGCCGGCTGCGACAGCACCCAGATGCGGGGGTGCTCAAGCAGCGCGTCGCTTTCGTCCCCTAGGTAGCCGACGAGCGGGAGGCGCTCCGGCAAAAAGAGCCGCGCGCGGTCCGTCCACCAGGGGTGCAGTAGCACCACGTCGCCCGGCTGGGCCTCCTTGGCCAGGACGTCGGCCACGGCCAGCTCGTCGCCATCCTTGGGCAACACCCCGGGCAACCACGCCTGAAACCCCAGCGCCAGCACCGCCACCAGGAGGAAGCCCACGCCCTCGGCGGCGGCCAGGCGGGCGGCCGGCGTCTCAGGACTTGGCAAGGCGGATTTTCTGCTCGCTTTTCTCGCGGCAGAAAGTGTCGAACGTGGCGTCCCCGGCGGCGAAGGACGGAGTCCAGGGTGGGTACATGGCGCAGCGCGGGTCGAGACAGTGGTGCAAGTCCCAGCAGTGGCCGAGCTGGTGCATGGCGTGGCGGGCCACCAGCTTGAGCGAGGCCTCGAGGTCCTTCACCCCGGACGTGGTGATGAGCGCGCGTTGACCGCCGTAATCAGCGAAGCCTTGGGTGGGCGCAGTCCCGGAGACGAGGGTGCGCTCCTTCAGCGGCCGGGCGGTGAGGTAGAGCAGGCGGTCGTCGGCGTAGACGCGGGGCGCGGGCGCGGCGCGAACCAGCGCTTCGGCGTCGAAGGGCGCCGTCATTCCGGACGGCAGCGGCATGTCTCCGGCGCTGTCGCAGCCGACGCCGAAGGCCTGGAACAACAGCCGGCACAGCCGCTGGACGGCCACCGGGTCATGCGGGTCGAGGGTGACGAGGCGAATCACCGCTTCTTGCCTCCCTTGGCAGTCGGCTTCTTCGGCTTCGCCGCCGGGCGGCCCTTGGCCGCTTTGGCCGCGGGCTTCGGCTTGCTTACCTTCGGCTTGGCGGCGACGGGTTTGCCCTTGGCCGCACCCTTCGGCTTGCTCAGCTTGGGCTTGGCTTTGCCCTTGGCGGCCACCGCGGCTGGCGCTGCCTCGGCTTCCTCCTCGGAGGCCTCGGGCTCGGCCGCGGCCTCGGCCGCTGCCTCCTCCGGGGCGAGCTCGAGGTCCGCATCCAAATCGAGCATCTCGTCGCCCAACGCCTCGAGGTCCGCCTCCTCCACCGGCCGGGCGAACTCCTCCACCGTACGCTTGGGGCGCTCGCGGCCGGGCGGAAACAGCACCAGGTCAAAGGTGTCCTCGGCGTCGCAGGGCGGGATGTCGAGGGCGGCGGCGAGCTCGGCCACCAACAGGTGGCGCGCACTGTCGTACAGCTCGCGCTCCTTGGTGGGCAACGGGCGCAGCTCGCTCAGCACCGCCAGGCCCTTCACCACCTCCGCCAAGCCCAGCACGCCCCCTTGGCTCATCCGCTCCACGTTGGTGCGCGCCCGCTGCTTCCAGTCGAGGGTGGCCCGGTCACTGTCGGAGCGGAGGAATGCCACCACCTGCTCGACTTCTGGGCGGCCGGCCACTTTGCGCACCCCAATGGCCTGCACCTTGGCCTCGGGCACCATCACCACCGCGCCGTCCTCTTCGCGGCGCAAGGTGACGAACGTCAACCGCTGCCCGGCCACTTCCTTGGCCTCAACGCTGCTCACGCGGCAGACGCCCTGGTTGGGGTAGACCACGCGATCGCCCACGGCGAGCTTGAGGGGCGGCGCTAGGTCGGACATCCCGGGGCCGGCTTCCTACACCATCGGCTGCGGCCCCGCCATGGCTAGCGGCTGCAGCGGCTTTAGTCGCCGACCAGGTCTCGGACCAGAGCCTCAAGGGCGCGTGGGTCGAAGGGCTTGTCCATCCGGCGGATGGCGACCCGTTCGAGGAACTTCTCGGCCGCTTCGGTGAAGGCTCCACCGGTGATGAAGACCATCCGCTCGGCCAGCTCCGGGTGGCTCCGGCAGAGTGCGTGGTGGAGCTCCATGCCGGTCATCGCGGGCATCATCAAGTCGCAGAGGATGACGTCGAAGGCGCGCGGGGAGTCCACCGCACTGAGCGCCGCCTCGCCGCTGTGCACCACCACCACGTCATGCTCGCGGGCCAGCAGGCGGCGCGCCGAGGCGCCGATGAGGGGCTCGTCGTCCACCACCAGCACGTAGCCGCGCCGGCGGCCGACGCCGCGGTGGCGGCTGGCCGGGACGTCCTGCAGCAGTGCATGTGCGCCGTCGTCGAAAGCCATGACAGCGACCAGAGGCTTGCGAAGCCGGGGCCAGTGGCCAGGAGAACCGAATTCCGGGGGGTTACACGGCCCCGGACTGCGGGTCACCGGAAGCGGTGTGAGGCGGCAGGGACCCCCGTTGGGCAGGCCCCTCCTTAAGAGGGGCGCCGCTTGGAGGCCGGCGGGGACGCCGACACCGGGGTTAAAGGGGGGCCCTGTCCCAGCGCCTGCAGCGTCGCGGCGCTGACCGCCGGGGCGGTCGGTGCCGAGAGGGTTTGGCCGGCCTCCGCGTCGGCCACCGGCGGTCGCCCGCCCCGACGCCAGGTGGGGACTTGCTCCAGCACCCGGCGCGACTGGCGTAGCTTGACGCCGTCGGCCAGGAGCTCGGGCTCGAAGAGAAAGGCCATCAACTCGCCCAGCGAGCGGCTCGAGACGCGCGCGGCGGCATGGTGCAAGTGCTCGGTGAGCGCGTGGCCCAGCGCCTCGGCGCTGGGGTAGCGCCCCTCGGCCGGTGCTGCCATGGCGGTGAGGATGATGTGCTCGAGCTCGGTCGAGAGGCCTGGATTCAGACTCCGCGGCGCGGGGAACTGGCCGCGCAGGATGCTCTGCATGGTCTGCACCATTTTCCCCTCGTGGGGCAGGCGGCCGCAGCACATTTGGTACAACACCACGCCGGTGGCGTAGATGTCGGTGCGCAGGTCGACCTCCTCCCCGCGCGCCTGCTCGGGCGAGAAGTAGGGGTACTTTCCTTTGACTGCGCCCTGCTGCAACTCGGAATCCGTGGCGCCGCGAGCCCGGGCGATGCCGAAGTCCACGAGCTTCACCTCGCCCTCGTAGCCGAGGATGACGTTTTGGGGGGAGACGTCGCGGTGGATGATGTGGAGCGGCCGGTGCAGCTCGTCGGTGCGGGTGTGGGCGTACTGCAGCCCTTTGCTCATCTCCAGCGCGACGAAGAGGGCGTACTCCTCGGGAACCCAGGGGAGCCCGAGAGCGTGTGCACGGCGGATGACCTTGGACAGCGGCTGGCCGCGCACGTACTCCATGGCCAGGTAGTACTCGCCGTCGACCTCGCCGAAGTCGAAGACCTGCGCGATGTTGCCGTGGCTGAGCGAGACGGCGATGCGCGCCTCGTTGATGAACATCCGGACGAAGTCACGCTGGCCGGCGAAGGCGGGGAGGATTTTCTTGACCACCACCGCCTTGGTGACGCCCGCGGCGGCCACCTTGCGCGCCCGGTACAGCTCGGCCATCCCGCCGACAGCGAGACGCTCGAGCAGCTGGTAGCGACCAAACGGGACCGGCGTTTCCGGCATGCGCCCAAAGCGTAACACGCAGGGCACGGGGTGCCCGGCCGCCCGGTGCGTGTCCGGAGTGTGACGGGGTGCTCTTTCCTCGGGCCAAGCAAGCACCCGAAATTCCGTGCGCCTCCCGGTGGGTTCCGCTTGCAGTGGAACGGTTTCATTCGCCTACACTACCCGCCTCGGTATGCGCGCTCGCTGGCTCCTTCTGGTGGTCGCGCTTCAAGGCTGCCCACAGCAGCCAGCCGCGCCTGCGTTGAAGTCGCTCGCCCCCGCGCCCCTGTTGCCACTGTCCGCCACGCTGCCGGCCGACGCGGGACGGGAAGCGGCCTACCGAGTCGAGCCGGCGCCGGTGTGGGGCGACGCCGTGCCGCCCGGTGCCGTCCGGCTGCCATTGCAGGACGGGCGGGTGCAGCTGGCCGCTGGGCAGGTGGACTGCGACACGCCCGAGGGGCGCGCCGCCGTGCTCAGCGCAGTGGGCCGAGCGCCCGCGCTGCTGGTGCCCGACAGCAGGACGTACCTCGCGCAGGTCGCGCCGCTGCTCGCTGCGCTGGATGATGCAGCGGCCGACACCTGGCTGCTCCACCCGGCCTCCAAGGTGGCGTTCCATCTGACGCTGCGTGATGGGGCCGCCTTTGACGCGTGGTTACACATTCCCAAGCCCGGGGCGCTGCGCATCATCGAGCGTCAGGACGGGCTCGAGCTGGTGAGCAACGTGGGAAAGCTCCCCGGCGGCGACGCCAATGGCCCCACCGTCCCGCGCCGGGGAGGCCAGCTCGACGTGGCCCTCGCCCGCGAGGGCCTGGAGCGGCTGAAGCACCGCTTCCCCGAGGCGGAAGCGCTGTGCGTGGTGCCCTCCTTCGCCACCGAGCTGCGGGAGACGTCGGCGCTGCTCTCCGCAGCCTGGGCGGCGGCGGACCGCCCCCTGTTTGCCTCGCTCTGTCTCGTCTATCCCCGCCCCCCCGGCTGGCGCGCGGCCCCAGCCTCGCGTTAAGAGCAGGGTTGACATTCAAGTCAGTCTCCGAGGTGCCCATGGCTGCCGTGCTCGAGCCCGCAGTGCTGCCCCCCGCCCAAGGGGGGGGCTTTCTCCTGGAGGAGGTCGGACACCGCCGAGTGACCGCGCCGGAGTCCTTCACCGAGGAGCAGCGGCTGTATTGGAAGACGGCCCTGCAGTTCTGTCGCGAGCAGGTGCTGCCTCGGGCCGCCACCATCGAGGGCAAGGACAACGCCCTATTGAAGTCTCTCTTGCACCAGGCCGGCGAGCTGGGGCTCCTCGGCCTGGACTTGCCCGAGTCCTACGGAGGCCTTCAGGCCGAGAAGACGACGTCCATGTTGGTGGCCGATGCCAACGGGCTGAATGGGAGCTGGAGCGTCACCTTCAGCGCGCACACCGGGATTGGAACGCTGCCCATCGCGTGGTTTGGCACCGAGGCCCAGAAGCGCCGATGGCTTCCCGGGCTGGCCAGCGGCGAGAAGGTTGCCGCCTATGCGCTCACCGAGCAAGGCAGCGGCTCGGACGCGTTGGGGGCAAAAACCAAGGCGGTCCGGTCGGCGGACGGCCGGTCCTGGGTGCTCAACGGCAGCAAGTTGTACATCACCAACGCTGCCTTCGCGGATGTCTTCATCGTCTTCGCCAAAGTCGATGGCGACAAGTTCACCGGCTTCGTCGTCGAGCGGGGAACGCCCGGCTTCACGGTCGGGCCCGAGGAGCACAAGATGGGCATTCGGGGCTCTTCCACCTGCCCCTTGTACTTCGAAGACGCCCGGGTTCCGCTCGACAACGTGCTCGGCGAGATTGGAAAGGGCCACAAAATCGCCTTCAACATTCTCAACCTCGGTCGCCTCAAGCTGGGAGCGGCAGTCCTCGGCGGAATGAAGCATCAGCTGGAGAACGCGGTGCGTTTCGCCGCCGAGCGAAAACAATTCAATACCCCGGTCGGAAAGTTTCCCTTGCTGCGCGAGAAGTTCGCGCGCATGGCAGGCGCCATCTATGCCGTCGAGTCGATGTGCTACCGCACAGCGGGTCTCATCGACGCGGCACTGGCCAAGGAAGACCGTGCTCAGCCCGACTACGACGCCAAAACCATCGCCGCCATCGAGGAGTTCGCGGTGGAAGCCTCCATCCTCAAGGTGGCAGGCAGCGAAGCGTTGGGCCTGGTGGTCGACGACGCCGTCCAAATCCACGGAGGCGCAGGCTTCATTGCGGATTACCCGGTGGAACGCGCCTACCGCGACGCCCGCATCAACCGTATTTTCGAGGGCACCAACGAAATCAACCGGATGCTGGTGACTGGGATGCTGCTCAAGCGCGCTGCCAAGGGAGCCCTGCCGTTGTTTGCGCAAGCCGAGGCGGTGGAGCGAGCGCTGTTGGCGAAGAGCGGTCCGGCACCCGCCGGGAGGGACGCGCTGGCGGCAGCGGCGCACACGGCCCAATGCCTCAAATGGCTTGCCGTGACGGCGCTCAAGGCAGCCGTCGAGGCCTTCGGCACCGACCAGGAGAAGCACCAGGAAGTCCTGGGCGCCGTCTCAGACGTCGTCATCGACGCCTACGCAGTGGATTCGATGGTGACCCGGACACGCCAGGCCGCTGGCCCGGGTGGACTGGACCCGGTGCGCACGGCGATGACGGCGGCCTACGCCGTCGACGCGCACGCGCGCGGCATCGAGCGGGCCCGGAAGGCGCTGTGCGCCTGCGCCGAGGGCGCCGCCCTGGAGCAGTTGCTGGCGCGCATCGCCCCGCTCACCCAATTCCGTCCCTATGCGCCCGCGACGCTGCGCGAGACGGTGGTGGTCGCCATCGAGGCCGCCGGCGGCTATCCAGCCGCGGTGGCCTAGGGGCCTCCGCTGTCCCCGCGCGCCAGCTGTTGTCCGGGCGCCCGGCCGGTGGCTGCTTTGAAGCTGCGGATGAAGTGGGGCTGGTCGAAGTAGCCGAGCTCCAGCGCCAGGCTCGCCAACGCCGGCGCCGGGGGCCGTGAAAGCCGCTCCGCCGCCTCGTGCAGGCGGTAACGCTGGACGACCCACTTCGGGCTCACGCCGACGGCCGTGTCGAAGCGGCGCTGCAGGCGGCGCAACGCGACGCCAGCCAAGGCCGCCGCTTGCTCCGCCCGGGTGAGGCTCTGGTCGATGGCCATTCTCTCCACCAAGTCTCTCAGCTCGGCGATGGCCGGCGGCATCGGCGGGAGCCGCGGCCGCAAGAATTCCTCGGCGAGCGTGATGCACCCCTGGAAGTCAGGCTCGGCGAGAATGGCGCGTTGGAGCGCGCCGCTGGCCGGGCCGAATACCGAGCGCAGGGCCAGCACCCGGTCGCGAATGCGCGACAGCGGCGCTTGCAGCAGCGGGTGGAAGGCAGCTGGCCGGAACTTGATGCCAAACACCCGGCCCTCCCCCCGGAGGCGCCGTCGAAAAATTCGCGTTGGGACTCCGGCCACTTGCGCCCCACGCTCCTCGAATAAGAGGTGGACACAAGGGTGCGGCAGCGTCTCGGCGAGGAAGGGCGGCTTTCCCCGGAGGTCCCAGCGCACCATCCAGAAGTGGGCGATGAAGGCGCCGAGCTCGGGCCGTGGCGCCAAGCGCTGGTGTGAGATGCCGTCGGCAGTCGCCGGCGACGACAGGACACCACGGGGCGCGCCAACCGGGGAGTGCTTCACACGGGCGGCAAAGCCTAGGCGCGTGTCGCGTTTTTACAAGACCGGCCGTGGCGGCGAGGTCTATTTCGGAGGGCACACGTGGGGGACGTCATGCGCACCAGCAAGCGAAAGACGGCACGGGGTGCAATGTGGGCGGCTGCCGTCGCGTTGTCAGTGCCGGCGCACGCGCCCCTACCCCCACCGGCCACCCAGGGAAGGAAGCCCATGAGCATGCATGTCAGCGGAAGCTTCGACGTCCAAATGACGCCTCAAGGCAGCAACGACGAGGCGGAGGGCTCGACGCTCGGCCGACTGTCCATC
The DNA here is from genome assembly GCA_052147975.1 of Myxococcaceae bacterium. Lineage (GTDB taxonomy): Bacteria > Myxococcota > Myxococcia > Myxococcales > Myxococcaceae > JADGRA01. Next base: position 11,882 of record JBKQJL010000195.1, on the reverse strand, counting down.
GCCAAGCATTTCCATGGCGAGCTGGAAGCCAGCAGCGAGGGACAGATGCTGACCGCGGTCTCGAGCGTCCAAGGCTCGGCCGGCTATGTCGCCATCGAGCGCGTCACCGGAAGCCTCGACGGCCGGCGCGGCAGCTTCGTGCTGCAACACTCGGGGACGATGAGCGCTCGGGGTGTCGAGCAGCGCGTCACCATTGTGCCGGATTCGGGTACGGGCCAATTGGTGGGCCTGGCCGGGACGATGGCCATCCAGCTCGTCAACGCAAAACACCTCTACCAGCTCGAGTACACGCTTCCCGACGGGGCGTAACTGGGCCAGCCCTGCGCTGGCATTCCCGCCGCCCGGTTGGCGGCACCGCTTGTCTTGCGGCCCACCGCAGAAAGTGCGCAGGCGCGGACCCGCTTGCAAAAGCTGCGTCCAGCTTTAAACGCGCTGCGGCAACCGCTTGGTAAGTCTCCGCAAGCGCTGAGCAGTCCAGGCATGGCTGCTGCAACACCCATGCTTCGCAATGAAAGGCATCCTTCGCATTGGCTACAAGTTGCTCGTCAACGACCGGGGCAAATTCATTGCTCTCCTGCTGGGGATTACCTTCTCCGTCTTCCTGATGATTCAGGTGACGTCGATGTTCGCCGGGATGATGAAGAAGGCCTCGGCGACGGTGACCAACACCGGGTCGAAAGTCTGGGTCCTGGACCCGGCAGTCACCAACGTGGCGTCGAGCATCCCGATGCCGGACTACGTCCTCGACGCCGTCCGCAGCATCCACGGCGTGAAGTATGCCGTGCCGTTCTATTCCGGGGCCGGACTGGTGAAGCTGAAGGACGGCACCTACCAGGCGGTGACCGTCTTGGGCCTGGACGACACCAGCCTCTTCGGGCGTCCGGCGCTCTTGGAAGGGGAAATCTCAAACATCTACGCGGAGAACGGATTCATCGTCGTCAAAGACGAAGAATTCCCGAAGCTGAAGAATCCCAAGCTGGGGGACGAATTCGAAATCAACGACAACCGGGGCGTCATCGTCGGCATCGCGAAGGTCCCGGCGAGCGGTCTGTTCGGCATGCCCACGCTCTACACGACGTTCCACCGTGCCGTTCAGTACATCCCGTCGATGCGCTACACCATCTCCTACATCCTGGTGGAGCCGGCGAGCCCGGAAGCCATTCCCGGCATCAAGAGCGAAGTGGCCAAGCTCGGCTACCAGGTGCTCACCGAAAATGAATTCATCAGCAAGATTACCAATTGGTACATGTACGGGACGGGGATGGGCATCAACCTGCTCATCATGACGGCCATCAGCTTCGTCGTCGGTCTCTCCATTTCTGGGCAGACTTTTTACACTTTCGTGCTCGAGAACCTGGAGCGGTTCGGTGCTCTCAAAGCCATTGGCGCGAAGGGTCGCGAACTCGTCTACATGATTCTCTTTCAGGCCGGCACCACGGCGCTCTGTGGGTACGGGCTGGGCGTAGGCCTTTGCGCCGCCCTCATCGCCCTCGCCAAGCTGAGAATCAAGGACTACGCGTCCATCATCACCTTCACCAACCTGTGGCTCGCGCTGGGGATGGTGTTGGTCATCGCCAGTCTCTCCAGCTACTTCGCCGTCCGACGCGTTCTGCGCATCGAGCCGTTCGACATCTTTCGAGGGTGAAGATGGCCGTCGCAATCAAAGCCGAAGGCATCAGCAAGTGGTTTGGAAGCGGCGAGACCCGCACCCAGGCGGTGAAGGACGTGTCGTTCGAAGCCGGCTTTCACGAGATGCTGTACATCGTCGGACCGTCGGGAAGTGGAAAGACAACGCTGCTCAGCATGCTGTCGGGCATTCTCCGGCCGAGCGCGGGGACGGTGCTGGTGAAGGGCATCAACATCTGGAACCTCGATGAAAACCGCATCGCCGACTTTCGGCTGAACACCGTCGGCTTCGTGTTTCAGGACTACCATTTGTTCAACAAGCTGACGACGGTGGAAAACGTCGCCATCCCCCTCATCCTCAAGGGGCAGAACTGGGACGCATCGCTGAGAGAGGGTCTCAAGTATTTGGAAGTCGTTGGCCTGGCCAATCGAGCCAAACTGCCACCCTCCAAGCTGAGCGGCGGCGAGCAGCAACGGGTGGCCATCGCCCGGGCCATCGTCAGCGCACCGGACATCCTCATCCTGGATGAGCCCACCGCCTCCCTCGATGGAGACACCGGTCGCAAAATTGTCGAATTCGTTCGGACGGAAGTGCTCAGTGAGAAGCGTTGCATTCTCATCGTCACCCACGACGACCGCATCTACGAATACGCGGACCGCATTCTACAAATGGAGGACGGCCGGATTGTTGGAAGTCAGAGGGGTGAAACCCTGAAGGGAGTCGCCCATGCGTAACAAGCTCATTTTCGTGCTGGTGGGCCTGGGAATTGTGGGCGGCATACTCAGCGCCGTGCTGTACGCGGCCCCCAACAAGCCCCAACCACCGGTCTTCAGCCCGGCCCCGAACCCGTACACCAAGGGCATTTTCGCCGAGGGCATCATCGAGAGTTACCAAGCGCACGGAGAGAACACCAACGTCTACCCCGAGGTGGCGGGCGTGGTGACCCACATTTTCGTTTCCGAGGGCGAGGCCGTCGAAGAGGGGGCGCCGTTGCTCCAAATCGAAGATTCGGTCCAACGCGCCAACGTCGAGCAGCTGCAGGCTCAAGCTTCGGCGGCCAAAGCGATGCTGGACGAATTGAAGGCCCAGCCGAGGAAGGAGACGCTGGAGGTGGTCCGCGCCCAGGCGGACCTCGCCGCGGCCAACCTCAAGACTGCCCAGGACCAGCTCGACAAGCAGCTGCAGTCCTATCAGCTCAACCCCAAGTCGGTGAGCAAGGACGCGCTCGACAATTACAAGAATGCGGCCCTGGTGGCCAAGGCGAACTTGGACGTGGCGACGCGCCAGCTTCAGCTGACCCGGGCCGGGGCTTGGGTGTTCGACATCCAAAACCAAGAGCGGCAATACCAGTCGCTGACGAAAGCGGTGGCCAGCGCCAGTGCGCTGCTCTCGAAGTACACGCTTCGGGCCGCCTTCAACGGAACCGTCCTTTCCATCCTGAGCTCGGTTGGAAGCTACGTCTCCCCGCAGGGGGCCTACGACACCTACACCCAAGGCTTTGCCCCGGTGCTGGTGTTGGCGACCGCCTCCGCCTCGGCCACGCCCAAGGGCTACCTCGCCGTTCGCTGCTACATCGACGAGATTCTCATCCCTCGGCTTCCGCCGCCGGGCGACATTCACGGCAAGCTCTTCATCCGCGGGACGACGACCAGCGTGCCGCTCGAATTCGTGCGGATGCAGCCCTACGTCTCTCCCAAAATCCAGCTCTCGAACGCGAGGACCGAGAAGGTCGACGTCCGGGTGCTTCCCGTCATCTTCCGCTTCATCCCGCCGCCCGGCGTCGAGGTGTACCCAGGGGAGCTGGTCGACGTGTACATCGGCGACAAGGAAAGCGTGAGTGTCTTCGTCGGGGCCAGGTAGTCGCGCCTTCCTGGGGCCACTGCTTCTGGCCACCGTCGGCTGTGCCGTGGGGCCAGACTTCGTGCGCCCCGAGGCTTCGCCGGACGCAGGCTACTCGGCCGCTGCCACGCCCACGACGAGCGTCGTGGCCGATGGGACGGCCCAACGGCTGGTGGTGCAGCAGAAACTCGCCGCCGACTGGTGGCGCGTTTTGTCCTGCCCGAGCCTCGACGCCCTGGTGGGCGAGGCCATCGCCCACAACCCCACCGTCGAGGCGGCGCAGGCGAACTTGCGCCGAAGCGAGGACAACCTGCGGGCCGGTTACGGCGTCTTTTACCCGCAGCTGGACGCGCAGGCCGGCTTCTCGCGGCAGCAGTACAACCCGCGAAAGCTCGGAGAAAATTTGCCCAGCACCACCTTCAATCTCTACACCGTCTCAGGAAGCGTGAATTACACCCTCGACATCTGGGGCGGCGAGCGGCGCTCGGTGGAGGCCCTGGCCGCCTCGGCCGAAGCGCAGCGCTACACCCTGTTGGGCACCTACCTCATCCTGTCGAGCAACGTCGTCAACGCGGCCCTGGCCCAAGCCGGTTATCGCGACCAGGTACGGGCCACCGAGAAGCTGCTGGAGCTGGAGCAGGAGCAGCTGTCCATCACCCGCACCCAGGCCGAGGCGGGCATCGTCCCAGACGCCACCCTGTTGGCGCTGGAGACGACGGTGGCCAGCGCCGAGGCCACGCTGCCGCCGCTGCGCCAGAAAATCGACGAGACGGACGACTTGCTGGCCGCCCTGGTGGGCCGGTCCCCGGCCGAGTGGAAGCAGTCGTCCTTCACCCTCACCGACTTCACCTTGCCGGCGGAGCTCCCCTTGTCGCTTCCCTCGGCGCTGGTGCGTCAGCGGCCGGACGTCTTGACGGCGGAGGCGCAGCTGCACAGTGCCAACGCGCAAATTGGGGTGACGACAGCGGCCATGCTACCCAACATCACCTTGAGTGGGACGGTTGGCCTGGCCAGCACCAACGCGACGCAGCTCTTCTCTCCAGCCAGTGCCCTGTGGGGCCTGGGCGCTGGGTTGACGCAGCCGCTCTTCCACGGCGGCACCCTGTGGTACCAAAACCAGGCCGCCATCGACGCCCGCGACCAGGCCGCCGCCAGCTACCGGCAAACGGTGCTGGCCGCCTTCCAGCAGGTGACCGACACGCTGCGTGCCCTGCTCCACGACGCCGAGGCCCTCGAGGCGCAAAGCCGGGCGGTCAAAGCCGCCGACGAGGGGCTGCAGCTCATCCAAATTAACTACCAGACGGGGACGGCCAACTACCTGCAAGTGCTCGTGGCCGACACGCAATACCAGCAGGCCGAACTCGGCTACATCCAAGCCAAAACGCAGCGCCTGCAGGACACGGTGGCGCTCTACGTGGCGCTCGGCGGCGGGTGGTGGAATGCGCCGGCGCCCGTCGCCGCGCTGCCTGCCCAGTGACGGGTGGCCGGCTGGCGAGGCCTCAGGTGCACTCGCGGACAGCCACCACCAGGACGACCAGAGCCAGCGCCCACCACAGCAGCCCGCGGAGCCACCAGCGGCGCCCCGGCTGGCCGTCCGCCGCGTCGCTGGCCGTCGGTCGGGCGGTGGGGGGCATGGCCCGGGCGACGCTACTCGGCCGGTGGGGCCGGGCGGTAGCCGGCCCTGGCCGCTGGCGGTGTTGCTGCTGGCCCAGACGCTTGTCCAGCTAGGGCATGCGCTCAACGGCGTGCAGCCCGAAGCGCAGCTCGGCCTTCCAAGGCCCGGCCGGAAAGCCGTCGAGCACCAGCACCCGGTCGAGCGCGCGCAAGGTGTCCGGCAGTAGCCGCCCGAAGCTGACGCCCAGGGCGGGCGGGGTTCTCGGCCGGGCGCTCCCGGCCGTCATCCACACCACCTCGCCGTGCAAGAGGATGCTGCCCGAGTCGAGCCAGACTTCAATCAGCACCGGGGAGCCCATCTGCGCGCGGGAAGGCAAGTCCCCGGCCTCGAGTTCCACCCCGGCGCCGCCGCGCGAGAGGTCGCGGACGCTCCACACCGTCACCAGCCCGGAATTCTCCTGGGCCCGCAGGTGCACCGGCACGCGCGGGTAGCGCCGCACCTGCTCGTCGCGGTGCAACTCGAAGAGGCGGCTCAGCACCGCGTCCAGTCCGCGCCGGCTTCGCCCCGGCAGGTAACGGATGCCCAGCACGTATTCGCCGTTGGCCGCGGCGCGGACTTCCACCACCTCCCCCGTCACCTCCACCGGCTCGGACACCTCGGGGGCCACCAGCTCAAAGACGAAGCGCGTGCCTCGCTCGAGGGGCTTGCGGCTGGGCAAGGAGACCCCGCCCTTCCCGACGCTCCGGGTGAAGGCCTGCAACAGAGAGGTGGGGCTCCGGTAGGACACGCGGAGCCGCACGGGTTCCATGGCTTGCCAAGCTCGCGTAATCGCGGGCGAAAGACAAGGTCCGCACGGGGGGGACGGAATTTTTGGTTTTGGCCGGGAGTGGTAAGAAGTGGTAAGCAGCGGATCAGCCGTACACTCCCATCCCAGGACGGGCCGTGCACCGTGTTTCGGGGCGTTTTCGAGCACCAAATCGACGCGAAGGGGCGAACCAGCCTTCCGGCGCGTTTGCGGGAGACGCTGTTGGGCAGCTACGACGACCGTCTCATCCTCACCACGGCGCTGGACCGCTGCCTGCACGCCTACCCAGTCCGGGAGTGGGAGCGGCTGGAGGCCTCGCTGGCGGACCGCAACCCCATGGAGCCGGGGGTGAAGACGCTGATGCGGTTGTACGTGGCCCCGGCCCAGGAGTGCCCGCTGGACCGGCTGGGACGGCTGCTCGTCCCCCCGTCGCTGCGCACCTACGCCCAGCTGGAGAAGGACGTGGTGTGGGCGGGAATGGTGCGCGTCATCGAGCTGTGGAGCCACGAGGGCTGGGCGCAAGCCCAAGCCGAGGCCCGAGCGGGCTCGGAATCTCAGGACGTGATGCGCGTGCTCACCGAGCTGCGCCACGGCAAGGAGCAGACGTGAACGACGTCGCACGGAAAGCCCCCAGCAGCGCCCGGTCGAAGTCGCGGCTGAGACTTCGCCACACCACCCTCGGGCTGCGGGGCGAGCTGGACCAGGCGGCGCTCGCCGAGCTCGGCGACCGACTGATGCGCCTGTACGACCAGGCGTGCGTCTGGGTGCTGCTCGACTTCAGCGCGGTGGAGCACCTCGACTACCGCGGCGTGTCGGCCCTGGTGGCCCGCGCCGAGGCCTTCCGTCGCGCCGGGGGGGACCTCAAGGTGTGCGGTCTGTCGCCCTACCTCCAGGCGGTGCTGCGCGCCGGGGGCGCGCACGGGGCGTTCGAGGTGTTTCGCGATGCGGGCGAGGCGCGCGCGGCGATGACCAGTCCCTTCGAGGGCCCGTAGCCCGGGCGGTCACCCCAGGCGTGGAGTTCGCGCACCAGACGGTGCTTCGCGACGAGGTGGTGGACGTGCTTGCCCCCAGAGCTGGACAGAGAATTGTGGATGCCACCCTGGGCGGTGGCGGGCACGCCGAGGCGTTGCTGGAACGCGGTGCGGAAGTCATTGGCGTCGACCGAGACCCGGCCGCGCTCGCTGCGGCCAGCGCGCGGCTGGGCTCGCGCCAGAGCTTTCGCGCCCTGCGCGGCAACGCCGGGGACCTCGAGTCGCTGCTTGCTCCGCTCGGACTGTTGCCAGTCGACGGGGTGCTGGCGGATTTGGGCGTCAGCAGTCCGCAGCTGGAGGACGCGGCCCGCGGCTTCTCCTTTCAAGGCGACGGGCCGTTGGACATGCGCATGGGGCCGGAGGGGTTGACCGCGGCCGAGGCCATTGCCGACGCGGACGAGTCCACGCTGGCCCAGGTGCTGCGCGAGTTTGGTGAGGAGCCCTTTGCCCGGCCCATTGCCCGCGCCCTCAAGGCGGCCCGGCCGACCACCACCCAAGCGGCGGTGGAGGCGGTGAAGCGCGCGGTGCCCCGTCGGGCGTGGCCCACGCGGACCCACGTTGCCACCCGCACCTTTCAGGCCCTCCGCATCTGGGTGAATGACGAGCTGGGGGCCCTGGAGCGGCTGCTCGAGGCGCTGCCTCGGCTGCTGCGGGTGGGTGGGCGGGCCGCCATCATCAGCTTTCACTCGCTCGAGGACAGGCGGGTGAAGCAGGCCTTCCGGGCGCTGGAGGGGCGCTGCCGCTGCCCGCCTGGGCTGCCGGTGTGCGTCTGCGGCGCGGGCGGAAGCTTCCGCCCGCTGACGCGCAAGGCGCTCAAGGCCTCCGAGGCAGAAATGGCGAGAAACCCGCGGTCTCGCAGCGCCCGGCTTCGGGCGGTGGAGCGGCTGGCGTGAGTACTCCCAGGCGCTCCAGCCGCCGCCCCACGCTGGGCGTCGTGCTGCGTCAGCTTTTGCCGGCCGCTCTCGTCGCGGCGCTGGTCTCCGCGGTGGGCATTCTGCATGTCGCCGCCCGCACCGAGGTGGTGGACACCGGCTACACGCTGAGTCACCTGGAGAACGAGAACCGCGCACTCACTCTGGACAATGACCGCCTGCGGCTGGAGCTGGCCACGCTCAAGCGTTCGGCCCGGCTCGAAATGCTGGCCCGGGACAGCCTGGGCATGGCGCCGCCTGCCCCGGGCGCCGTCACCGTGCTGGCCCGTCCTGTCCAACGCGCCGCGCTCCCGAGGCCGGTGGCTGTGGCCGGGCGTCGCTGACGCCCATGGCGACGGGGAGCTACAGCCCGGTGCGCGCGCCCGGGGAAGCCGCCACCCGCTGGGTGCGGCTGCGGGTGGCGATGATGGGCGGCCTGCTGTTGTTGGGGCTGGGCCTCGCCCTCGTGCGCGCGGTGCAGCTACAAGTTGTCCAATCCGCGAAGCTGGGGTTGATGGCGACGGACCAGTCCTCGCGCGAGATGGACGTCCCGGCCCGCCGCGGCGAGATTCTCGACCGGCGCGGGGTGAGCCTGGCGTCCAGCGTCGAGGTGGACTCGCTGTGGGTGGACCCCTCGCAGCTGGGGGATGAGGCCCGCGCCTCGGTGGACCTGGCTCGGGTGCTGCACTTGGACGCCTCCGAGCTCACCCAACGCCTTGCACGGGCGCACCGCTTCGCCTGGGTGAAGCGCCAGGTGACGCCCCAGGAGCTGGCCGCAGCCCAAGCCTTGGGCGTTCCCGGGCTGGGCGTCACCAAGGAGCCCAAGCGCTTCTATCCCCAGAAGGACCTCGCGGCCCAGGTGCTGGGGGTGGTGGGAAAAGACGGCCAGGGGTTGGAGGGCCTGGAGCTCGCCTTCGAGGACGAGCTGTCCGGCACCGGGAGCAAGGTGGAGGGCATCCGCGACGCCCGGGGACGTAACGTGCTGCTGGACAGCGCGCCCGGGACGCAGGCTCGCGAAGGGGCCAACGTCACCCTCACCTTGGACCGGACGCTGCAGTACACCGCCGAGAAGGTGCTCGACCGGGCGGTGGCCGAGAGCGAGGCCTTGAGCGGCATGGTGGTGGCGCTGGACCCGCGCACCGGCGAGCTTTTGGCGCTGGCCCATGCACCGAGGTTCAACCCCAACACGCCAGGCGGCGTGTTGCCGGGCGTGTTGCGTGACCGCGCCGCGCTGGACGTCTTTGAGCCGGGGAGCACCTTCAAGGCCTTCGTCGCCGCCGGAGCCCTGGAGGCGCAAGCGGTGCGCCCCGACGAAAGCTTCTTCTGCGAAAACGGCGCCTGGGAGGTGGGCAAGCACGTCATCCACGACACCCACCCCCACGGCTGGCTGACGCTTCCGCGCATTCTCCAAGTCTCTTCCAACATCGGCATGGCCAAGGTGGCGCAGAAGCTGGGGCGCGAAGGCATGGTGCGCAACTTTCGGCAATTTGGCTTCGGGGAGCGCTCCGGCTTGGCGCTGCCTGGCGAGGGGCGGGGCTCGGTGCCCTACCCGCGGGCGGACGTGGCGTTGGCCACCCAGGCCTTTGGGCAGGGCATCAGCGCCACCGCAGTGCAGGTGGCGGCGGCCTTCGGCGCCCTGGCCAACGGCGGTGTCCTCATGCGGCCCTACATCATCGCGCGGGTGACCGACCCGGACGGGGTGGTGCTGTTGGAGAACCAACCCACCGAGGTGCGCCGAGTGGTGTCCGAAAAGGTGGCCCGCCTGGTGGTGTCCATGCTCGAGGGAGTGGTGGAGAAGGAGGGGACCGGGTCGCGCGCCCACATGGACGAATACCGGGTGGCCGGAAAGACGGGCACGGCCCAGAAGCCGGACCCACTGGCCGGGGGCTACTCCGAGCGTCGCATCGCCAGTTTCGCCGGGATAGTGCCCGCCGAGGACCCACGCCTGGTGGTGTTGGTGGTCATCGACGAGCCCAAGACGGACATTTTCGGAGGACTCATGGCGGCGCCCGCCTTCAAGGAGATTGCGGCGGCGGCGCTGCCAGCCCTGGGGGTGGCCCCCTCGGGGAAGGCCCGCCTGGTGGCCAGGGCTCCTGAGACCCCAAAAACCCTCCCCATGACGCCTCCAGTGCAGGTAAAGGGGGGGGAGACCCTGGGAGAGACGCTCACCGAGCGCCTCCAACCCGGGGCCGTCGCCGTTCCGGATGTCCAGGGACGGGTGGGCCGAGAGGCGGTGGCGCGCCTCTTGTCGTTGGCCCTCGAGCCGCGGCTGTTAGGAAGTGGGCGCGTGGTGGCGCAGAGCCCGGCGCCCGGGGCCCGGGTGGCCAAGGGTGCGCGGGTGACACTTGAGATGTCCACCGCCGCCGGAGACTAGGAATCCCTGATGAAGTTGACAGATGTGTTGGCAGGTGTGGGGGCAGAGCAGCTCTCCGGCTCGCGGGCCGCGCTGGACGTGACCGGAGTGGCGCACGACAGTCGCAAGGTCCGTCCCGGGGACCTCTTCGTCGCGCTGCAAGGTGCCACCCATGACGGGGCGAGCTTCGTCGCCCAGGCCAAGGCCAGTGGCGCGGTGGCGGTGCTGGCCGAGCGTGCGGTGGTCGCCGACCTTCCGGTTTTCAAGGTGGCGTCTTCCCGGCGTGCGCTGGCGGAAGTCGCGGCCAACATGTTCCGCCGTCCGGCTGCTGAGCTGATGCTGCTCGGCATCACCGGCACCAATGGCAAAACCACCACCGCCTACCTGCTCGAGTCCATCTGCTCGGCCGGCGGCGCGGCGGTGGGACGCATCGGCACCATCGACGTGCGCTTCGCTGGCCGGACGCAGCAGTCGCCGCACACCACCCCCGACGCGCTGGCGCTCCATGGTCTCTTTCGGGAAATGCTCGACGCGGGCACCGACACGGTGGTGATGGAAGTGTCGAGCCACGCGCTCGACCAGGAGCGGGTGCACGGCCTCACCTTCCGAGCGGCGGCCTTCACCAACCTGTCGCGTGACCACCTCGACTACCACGCGGACATGGAGGCGTATTTCCAGGCGAAGCGGAAGCTCTTCAATGACAACCTCTCGCCGGGTGGGGTGGCGGTGGTGAACGGCGACGACACCTATGCCGCGCGCATTTACAACGAGGTCCGCAACGCCCGCCGGATGGCTTGGAAATTCAGCCGCACCGGCACCGGAGAAATTTCTGCCGCCGGGGTGGAACTCGGGCTGAATGGCATCCGCGCCACGTTGAAGACGCCGGCCGGGGACATCCAGGTGCAATCCTCCCTGCTCGGGCCCCACAACCTCGAGAACATCCTGGCCGCGGCCGGCATGGCGCTGGGGGCTGGCTTTGGTCGTCGGGACGTCCAGGAGGGCATCGAGCGGGTGAAGCGCGTGCCTGGGCGGATGGAGCGGGTGGAGGAAAACGGTCGGGTGGCCCTGGTGGACTACGCCCATTCCGACGACGCGCTTCGGCGCGCCTTGGAGGCCTCGCGGGCGCTGGCCAAGGGACGCGTCATCGTCGTCTTCGGCTGCGGCGGCGACCGCGACAAGGGGAAGCGACCGCTCATGGGACAGGTGGTGGGAGAGGGCGCGGACTTGGCCGTGGTGACCAGCGACAACCCCCGCACCGAGGACCCGTCGGAAATCATCTCCCAAATTACGCCCGGCCTGGAGAAGGGCGGGCTGCGTCGCATCAGCGCCGGCAAGGCGCGCAGCGGAGAGCGCGGCTACCTGGTGGACGTCGACCGTCGCAGCGCCCTCGAGACGGCGGCCTCGCTGGCCAAGCCGGAGGACGTCATTCTGGTGGCCGGCAAAGGCCACGAGGCCTACCAGGAAGTCGGCACCGAGCGGCTCCCCTTCGACGACGTGGCCGAGGCCCGCGCCGCGCTCGGGAAACCGGGACCGGCCTGAACGGTGGACCGCGCGGTGGCGTCGTTCACCCCGGCTGACATTCTTCTGGCGACCTCAGCCGAGGTGCGCGGCGTGCCCGCGACTGCCTGCTTCGAGTCGGTGTCGACGGACTCGCGCACCCTTCTGCCGGGAGCCCTCTTTGTCGCCCTGGAGGGCGAGCGC
>JBKQJL010000194.1:0-107971 GCA_052147975.1 Myxococcaceae bacterium | reverse complement strand
TCAAGCTTGGCCCAGCTGCGCAGCGCCATCTCGAAAATCGACCGCACCAGTCGGGACCGCTTCGCCCACACCTTCGACGCGGTGAACGAGAAGTTTCAGGCCGTCTTCCCGCGGCTCTTCGGTGGGGGCCGGGCCTGCCTGATGCTGGCCGACGAGGCGCTGGGCGCCGAAGCCGGCGTGGACATTGTCGCCCAGCCCCCGGGAAAGAAGCTCCAGAGCGTCACCCTGTTGTCCGGAGGCGAGAAGGCGCTCACCGCGGTGGCCCTCATCTTCGCCATTTTCCTCATCAAACCCTCGCCCTTCTGTGTGCTCGACGAGGTGGACGCGCCGCTCGACGAGGCCAATGTGGGCCGTTACAACGAGCTGTTGCGCGAGATGAGCGCCCAGTCCCAATTCATCCTCATCACCCACAACAAGCGGACGATGGAAGTGGCCGACACCCTGTACGGGGTGACGATGGAGGAGCCGGGCATCTCCAAGCTGGTGTCGGTGCGGCTGCGGGACGCGGCCGCGGCCAACGACGACCAGGCGGTGGCCTAACGGGCCTGCCCCGCGGCGGGAGGGGGAGGGCCCTTACAGGTGCACCTTGGGGCACACCTTCTCGTCGCTCGTCTTGAGCTGCTCCGCCTTGCCCACCAGCGCGTCGCTGTCGGCGGCCGTCTTTTTGGCGGCGGCTTCCAGGTTGGCCCAAGTGGGGTTTTTCGCGGCCAGCGCGGACGCCACGCTGAGCTGCTCTTTGCGCAACTGGGCCTCGCTCTTCAAGGACGCGATGTAGACGTCGTCCTGGGCCACCATCTGCTTGCAGGCGGCGACGAGGTCCTTGAGCATTCCCTTGGCCTGCTTGGGGTTGGTTTTGTTGAGCTCCTGGTATTGCTTCACCAGCGCATTGTACTTGTCGCCGGTGGCCACCTTGCGGGCGAGCTCGAGCTGCGACGTCGCCGCGCGCGGGACGGCCATCACATCCAGCTGGGCGAAGCGGACGTTGTCGGGGAGCCCGGTGGTGTCGCTCGAGGTGGCGAGGCCGTTGAGGAAGGTAATTTCATAGGGCACGACAATCTGTTGGCCGAGCATGGTGGCCGGGCCCCCGCTGGCCCCGAAGGGCAGGGAGGCCAGCTTTGAGGAGAGACAGCTCCTCACCTCCGGGGGGCCATTGGCCACGGTGACCTCCACCGGCGCTGGCGTGCCGCCGTCCGGAGACTTGAATTTCTCCGGCTCGTGCGTCACCTGCAGCTTGAGCCCGATGGCGGCCGGATCCGGGCCCGTCTTGAACGGTTCGAAGCAGCTGCACATGGAGGGCAGCGCCAGGCGCACGGTGCCCGTCACGTCCGAAAACTCGTTCATGCCGAAGCGCACCTCCATGCTGGCCGGCAACTCGGGCCACTGCTCGGAGAAGGTGGCCGGTTTGCTCCCGGCCGACAGGGCGGGCAAAGGAGGGCTGACCCTGAGCACCGCGTCGCTGACGCACTTCTTGCCGAAGGTGGTCAACCCCTCGGAGTCCACGGTTTGGGTGAAGCCCCCCTCGCCGACGCTGAGCGTCACCTTGAAGGCCGGGGACTTACCGGCCACGTAGAAGCGGGTGTCGGCCATGCATTCCAGCACCAAGGGCCGCGCCAAAATCCACAGGCCGCTGAGGACGGTGTCCGTCACCGGAGGCTCCACGGCGGCGGCCGGCTTGAGGAAGCAGACGGCGAGGTCAAAGGGGACGAAGTTGCCAATTTTGTCCTTGTCGGCGGCCCCGGCGGAGGTGGCGAGCAGCAGGGCAAAGGCGAGCGGCGGCAGTCGGGAAGACACTGGGGGGAACCTCCGGAATGCGGGGGGCCCGCGTTCCACTGACGGGGGACCGCCCCCTTAGCAAAGCGTCAGGGGAGTTTCACGCGCCGAAGCGCGCCGTCGGCCCCCCGGACGTCCAGAAAGACGGGCGAGGTGGCGAAGCGGCAGCGGGCCAGCGCCGCCGCATTGGCCGGTGCGGCGGCGACGGACAGCACGGTGTCCCCGCCCCGCAGCCGGAAGCCGAGCGGCGCCTCGCGGACGAGCACGCCGGGCGGCAGCCGGGCCAGCCGCGCCGCCTCCGTCTCGTCGAGACCGGGGTTGGCCGTCTGCAACAGCTGGAGCCGCTGCACCTCCGCCTCGAGCGCGTGGCCCGGCCGCGCGTCGGCCGACGGCACCACCGTCCAGGTGCTCAACACCGGCCCTTTGGGGGCCCGGGGCGGCGTCCAGCTGCTGGCCAGACGGGCGAAGGCCTCCGCCGTCGCCCGCTCCAACACCCCGGCCGGCTGCAGCGTGGCAGCCTCGGTGCCGCCACCGGCCAGGGGGTCGGCGCGCGCCTCGGCCGTCGTCTCCACCAGCAGCTGTCCGCTGCTGGGCTGAAGCACCTCCACCCGGGCTCGCCAGCGCAGCTCCGCCGTCGCCCCCACCGCCGAGCCGGAGGCGCCCTCCACCTCTTGCTGACTGGAGGCGGCGCCGGTGTCAATGCGGGCGCGCACCAAAAGCGTCTGCTCGGGGCGAATGTCCGCCGCCCGCAGCAAGGGCACGGCGGTGTTGGCGCTCCAGTCGCGCTTTTCCGGGTGGAGCAGTTGCACCTCGGCCGTGCCCCACACCGGCACCTGGCCGGACACGGCGGAGAGGGCCACGGCGGTGAGGCGCTGGCCCAGCGCCGGCGTCTCGTCCAGAGCCGCGCCCCGGACTGGCTCCAGCACCACGGCGGTGAAGCGGGCCGAGGGGTCGAGCTCGCTTTGGGTGGTGACGGGCGCGGCGGCGCAGCCCAGGGCGGCGCAGCCGCCCAGCAGCAAGAGCGCGCCCCTCACGCCGCAGGGGCGTCGAGGAGCGGGGTGAATTTGCCCGCCGCGTCGAGGGCGACGAGGTCCGAGTAGCCGCCGACGTGCGTTTCGCCCACAAAAATTTGAGGGACGGTGCGCTGCCCGCCGGAGCGCTCCACCAGGGCAGTCCGCGCGGCGTCGTCGCCGGTAACGTCCACTTCGCGGTATGGCACCCCCCGCGCGGCCAACCAGGCCTTGGCGCTTCGGCAGTAGGCGCAAGAGGTTGTTGTGTAGACGACGACGGGCTGCATGCTGGCTCCTTCGTGGGTGGGGGGGTGGGCCTGGGCGGCCCTTCGTCCGGCCAGGCGGTGTGGCCATCCGCCTGTGTCTGTCGCCAGTAGAGTGCAGCAGCGACCCTGCCCGTGCTAGTCCCTGGGGTGGGTCGTAACCCGCCTCGGGGGTTGGCGCGATGCAGAACACGCGGGTGCTGGGTCGCCAGCGCCGCCGCTACAAAGTGAACCTCGGGCCCGCCTCCGGCTTCACGGTGGACGTCTCCGCCGGCGGCTTCTGCGCGGAGTTGATGCGCGTCTTCCCCAAGGGCACCGCGGTGAAGGGCACCGTCTTGGTGGACGGGACGGAATTCGAATTCTCCGGCCGGGTGGCCTGGGCGCGGCAGGGCGACTTCCGCATCAACCTGCGCGGTCGAATGGGGGTGTGCTTCACCGACATTCCGCCGCAGCTGCGCCACCTCTTCGGCGTCTCGCCCACCGGCACCCCGCTTCCGGGGGCTGGCCCCTTCGTCCGCTAAGCGGAAGGGGCGCCGCCGGGTGTGGAAACGACGACGGCCCCTGGGGTTTCCCCCAGAGGCCGTCGCACAGCAGGGAGAAGGCGGGGGACTACATCCCCATTCCGCCCATGCCGCCCATTCCGCCCATGCCACCACCGCCGCCGCCGCCCTTGCCCTCGTCGTCCTTCGGGCGGTCGGCCACCATGGCCTCGGTGGTCAGCATGAGGGAGGCCACCGACGCCGCGTTCTGCAGCGCGGTGCGGGACACCTTGGCCGGGTCGATGACGCCAGCGGCCAGGAGGTCCTCGTAGACGCCGGTGGCGGCGTTGAAGCCGAAGCTTCCGGTGCCTTCCTTCACTTTGTTGGCGATGACCGAGCCCTCCAGGCCCCCATTTCCGACAATCTGCCGGAGGGGCTCCTCGAGCGCACGGCGCACAATCTCCACGCCGAACTTCTCGCCCTCGGCCCAGTCCCCCTTCTCCAGAGCCTTGAGCGCGCGGACGTAGGCCACACCGCCGCCCGGGACAACGCCCTCTTCGACGGCAGCGCGGGTGGCGTTGAGCGCGTCTTCCACCCGGGCCTTCTTCTACTTCATCTCGGTCTCGGTGGCGGCGCCCACGTTGATGACGGCCACACCGCCCACCAGCTTGGCCAGCCGCTCCTGCAGCTTTTCCTTGTCGTAGTCGCTGGTGGTGTCCTCGACCTGCTTGCGCAGCTGCGCCACCCGGCCCTGGATGTCCTTCTGGCTGCCAGCGCCGTCGATGATGGTGGTGTTGTCCTTGTCGATGACGAGGCGCTTCGCCTTGCCGAGGTCATTGAGGGTGAGGCTCTCCAGCTTGAGGCCCAAGTCCTCGGCAATCATCTTCCCGCCGGTGAGGGTGGCGATGTCCTCGAGCATGGCCTTTCGGCGGTCGCCGAAGCCTGGCGCCTTCACCGCGCAGGTGTTGAGCACGCCGCGGATTTTGTTCACCACCAGGGTGGCCAGGGCCTCGCCCTCCACCTCCTCGGCGATGATGAGGAGCGGCTTTCCGGCCCGCGCCACCTGCTCCAGCAGCGGCAGCAGGTCCTTCATCGAGGAGATTTTCTTCTCGTGGATGAGGATGAGCGCGTCCTGCAAGACGACTTCCATCCGCTCCGGGTCGGTGACGAAGTACGGCGAGAGGTAGCCGCGGTCGAACTGCATGCCCTCGACCACGTCCAGGGTCGTCTCGAGGCCCTTGGCCTCCTCCACGGTGATGACGCCTTCCTTGCCGACCTTCTCCATGGCATCGGCGATAATTTGCCCGATGGTGGCGTCGCCGTTGGCAGAGATGGTGCCGACCTGGGCGATGTCCTGCTTGCCCTTGGTGGGCTTGCTCTGCTTCTTCAAGTCGGCCGTCACCGCCAGCACCGCCTTGTCGATGCCGCGCTTGATGTCCATCGGGTTGTGCCCGGCGGCCACCAGCTTGGCGCCCTCGCGGTAGATGGCCTGCGCCAACACGGTGGCGGTGGTGGTGCCGTCGCCGGCGACGTCGGAGGTCTTGCTGGCCACCTCCTTCACCATCTGCGCGCCCATGTTCTCAAAGCGGTTTTCGAGTTCAATCTCCTTGGCCACCGTCACACCGTCCTTGGTGATGGTGGGGGAGCCGAACGACTTCTCAATGACGACGTTTCTGCCCTTGGGACCCAGAGTGACTTTCACTGCGTCGGCGAGGGTGTTGACCCCGCGCAGAATGGCTTCACGCGCGCGGGTGTCGAAGATGATGTCCTTGGCCATCGGTTTCTCTCAGTTCTTTGGTGTTCGAAATGGGTTGGAATTACTTCTCAATCACGCCGAGGACGTCCTCTTCGCGGAGGATGAGGTGGTCTTCCCCCTCAATCTTCACCTCGGTGCCGGCGTACTTGCTGAAGAGGATGGTGTCGCCGGCTTTAATATCCAGCGCGCGCACCTTGCCGTCCTCGAGAATTTTCCCGTTGCCGACGGCAATGACTTTGCCCTCGAGGGGCTTCTCCTTGGCACTGTCGGGGATGATGATGCCGCCCTTGGTCTTGTTCTCTTCGGCGACCCGCTTGACGATGAGCCGGTCCTGCAGCGGACGAATCTTCATTGGGGTGTCCCTTCCTCGGTTTTGGACCCCGGTTTGAAGGGGGCCGCTTTTTTGGGTTGGTGAACTGGCGCGCGGATTAGCACTCCGCAATTACGAGTGCCAGCCCCGCGGTACTGCCAATGTAACCACGGGCCCTCCAGCGTCAAGGCGTCCAAAAGCAGGGCTAACCTATTGAAAGACGGTTTGTTTCCGGACTTCCACCGGTAGGCTCGTAGCGGTCGAGACCTCCGAGTGCCAACTGTCCCCTGGCGAACCGAATGGGCGACTGCCAACGCAACCCCCCGTAAACAGAGGCCCGCCCATTTCAAGGCCGTCGCCGGTCGCTGCTAGCGTTGGGGCGTCCACAAGAGATGTCCCAGCTCGTTGCGACAGAGTCCCTGGCCGTCTTCTTCCGAACGCTTCTCGACGAGGCGTTGGCGCAGGCCAACCTGGACGTGACCGAGCTGACGGAGTTGTACCTGGCCAACCTGTTGGTGGAATTCACCGCCGCCGACCGCCTCTTCGCCAAGGACCAGGGCGGAGAGGAGCCGCTGGCCGTCCTGTACTGCCGCGCCATGCAGGAGGAAGGGGCGGCGCGCATCCGGACGCTGCGGCGCATGGGGGACGTCTCGCTGTACAAGGCCGGCTTCTTCGCCGGCGCGCTGCACCGGACGGCGGTGGGACCCGACTACTACATCCACATGGGTGGAGCGGCCTATGGCCAGGTGGCGGACTTGTCCCGGGGGGGCTTCGGGGAGGTGTATGGCGAGCTGGGCCGGAAATTCCGCGCCCTGGCGGCGGTGCTGGAGGCCATCGCCGCCCGCGGCCTGGCCCGCGCCTCTCCCTCGGGGTTGCTGAAGGTGTACGAGGCGTGGACGGAGCGCGGCGGAGACGCCCTGGAGGGAGTCCTGGCCGAGGCGGGGCTGCTCCCGCGCCGCGGAGGGCTTCCGAACTGAGCGGTGGGGCGCCGGCCTGGGTGGACGCCGTCCAGGACCACCTCGAAGCCATTTACGCCGTGCGCTGCACCCACCGGGCGCGCGGCTTTCTGGTGGACGCCGAGCAAGCCCAAGCACTGGGCGCCGACACCAGCGGCGCCGAGGCGCTGCTCGTCCTGGAGGTGGAAGGGGCGCTGGAGATGGGGCTGTACCTCGCCCCGGACGTCCTCGCGCTGGCGCCCAGCGGCGCCCTCGGGCCCTTCTGTCAGCTGGCCGAGGGCGTCAGCCACTTCGTCTACCTGGCTCGCTCCGCAGAGTTGGCGCGCTGTGTGTCTCTGCTGGAGCTCGAGGCCCAGGCCGAGGTGGACAAGTTTGCCCTGCTGTTGCTGCGCGCCTGGAGCGAGGGCCGGGGGCGCTGGGCCGCGGCGCTTCACCGCTGCCTCTTCGACGACACGTCCCTGCGGCCTGGCCTCTCCGCGTCCGAGCAACGCCGCTACGGGGAGGCCAACCGGCTGGCCCGCGCCTTCTGTGCCCGCCTGTTGCCCTTGGTGGCCGCCCGCCGCCTGGAGCAGCTGCTTCAGGTGTTGCGCTACGCCTACCGGCTGGGGGCAGCCGCCAAGCTGGAGCACTTCGCAGGCAGCTGACCCTTTTGGGGGCCGCGGGCGGCCCCCCGGGCTGGCTGGTTGGGGGGTGCAGTCCGAGCTGAAGGGTAGCCCCTCACCCACCCTCGGCAAAGTCCGCCGGCTGCCGCCACGCCCCGGGGAAGCCCCCATTTGCCCGGGCAATGGCTGCTCCCCTCGTTTGGACTGGGTCCTTCCCGCCTCCGGGCTGCCGCGCGTTTTCCGTCGTGCGGGGCGCGGCACGAGGGTTGCTTTGCCTTCTGCACTGAAAGCGGCCGAAGCGGCCCGGAGGCACGCAGTGGGCGACGTCCTGGACATCATCGCTGTCGAGCCCGAGCCGAAGCTGGCCCGGGAGATGGCCGAGGCCTTTCGCCGCGCCGACTTCCGCTTCCGCGCGGTGCCGGATGCGCGTCGGCTGCTCGCCGCGGTGCGGACGGCCCGTCCCCACGCGGTGCTGGCGCACGGCGAGCTGGGGAGCGGCCCGTTGGTGGACGTGCTGCAGTCGCTGCTGCGCGACCCGGCCCTGGCCCGCCTGCCCGTCTTCGCCCTGTGTCTCAACACCGTCGACGAGCCCCTCTTGGCCCAGGCTCGCAGTGGCGTGGTGGGGTTGCTGCATGAGCCCTTCAGCGCCTTCGAGCACCCGGCCGTCGTGCGCTCGCTTCTGTCGCAGCTGCCGGAGCGGTCGGGGACGGTGGTGGGTTTCGAGTCGGCGCGGATGGTGGACCACATCCAACAGACGCTTCGCTCCGGCGCCCTCAAGGTGAACCCTGGGCACCCCCACGAGAGCCAGGCCTTCTTCGCCAACGGCGTGCTGCGCTGGGCGCGGCACCAGTCCGCCACCGGGATGACGGCGCTTGGAGCGATGCTCGCCTTGCCGAGGACGCCTTGGGCCTTCACCGAGCTGGGAGGCCAGCAGGGCGACGGCGCCGGCTTCGTCATTGAGCTGCCGAACGCGCCAGGCCCGGCGCAGGCCGAGGACGGCGAGCTGGCCATCGACGTCGAGTTGGACGGCTTTCCCGCCGACGAGGCGCCCCTGGCAGCGGGCGTCCTGTACGACGAGCAGGCGGCCACGCCAGCGCCCCCGGCGGCGGCGCAGGCCGACTCGGACGACGACGCCCTGGAAGGCGAGGAGCTCTTCGTCGAGCCCGAGGCGCTCACGCCGCGCGCCCCGCCGGTGAAGAGTGCCCTCAGCCAGCGCGGCCCGGTTCCGCCGGCGGTGGCGGCCGCCGCCCCAGCCGCGGCCAGCGCCCAGAAGCCGCCGGCGCCCCGAGGCCCGGGCTCGCTCTTGCTGGTGGACGACGATGCCGAGCTGTGCCGCATGTTTGCCCAGTTCTTCCGCCGGCTCGGCTACTCCGTCACCACCGCCAGTGACGGTGTGGCCGGCTTCGAGGTCGCGCTGGGCGGCGGGTTTGACCTCATCATCGCCGACCTCAACATGCCCAAGCTGGACGGGTGGGGACTGCTCACCGCCCTGCGTGAGGACCACCGCACGCGCGAGGTGCCCTTCGCCCTCCTCAGCTGCCAGGACGACTACCGCGAGCAGCTCAAAGCCCTCGACGCGGGCGCTCAGGCCTACTTCCCGAAGACGCTGCGGCTGGACGCCCTGGCCGAGTCGGTGAAGCAGCTGCTCACCCCGCGGGCCCAGGCCGACGCGGCGATGGCGTCGGGCAAGCTGTCCACCCTACCGGTGGGCACCCTCGGGCTGGGCTGGGTGCTGCGGGCGGTGGCGGCGCACGGGATGACGGGAAAGCTACGCGGCCGCGACAGTTGGGCCAGCTACGAGGTGCACTTCCGCAAAGGCACCGGCGTCCACGCCCAGGCCCAAACCGGCGGCCACCAGGCGGTCGGCGAGCGTGCCCTCAACGCCTTCGTGGCCAGCCGCTGTGCCGAGGCCACCTGGACGGCCGGCGACGCGGCGCCCCGGCAGACGCTGATGCTGCCCATGGCGCAGCTGCTCGACCGGGCGGCGGAGCTCTTGAATGAGAATGCCGAGAAGCTTCGGGACGCCAGCCTCGTGAACCCCGGCGCCATTCACGTCAACGTGGACCTCTACCGGGTGTATGCGCAAAACGGCCCGAAGAATTGGCTCGAGACGGCGCGCCTGTTGTGCGAGGAGAAGCTGAGCCCCCGCGAGGTGCTGAGCCGCGTGGACGAGTCCCCCATCGAGGTGGAGGAGACGCTGCGGGACCTCGTCCGGCGCGGCGTCGTCTCCCTGGGCGGGGCCTCCGCGGCGGCCTAAGCAGCGCTGCTGGAGGGCCCGCTTATGGCGCGTGCGGCTTCGGCGGGTCGTACTTGCCGGACAGCGTCTCGCGCACGTCCCGGTCAAACTTCACTTTGCCCGTCGCCACCTCGCGCAGGGCCAGCACCGGCGGCTTGTTTTTGGAGATGTCCAGCACCGGCCGGGCCCCCGCCATGAGTTGGCGCGCCCGCCTGGCGCCAAGCAGCACCAGGGCAAACCGGTTGTCCACCAGGGGCAGACAGTCCTCGACGGTGACGCGTGCCATGAGACTCCTCAAAAAAAACGCTGGGGCGGACGGGCCCCCGAGCGGCGCCGAATAACGGCTCCCCACCTCGCCTGTCAAGGCGAGGGGCGCCCCCCTGGGGCCCCTTGGGGAGTCCGCTGGCCTGGACGGTGCCTCCCACCAGGGGGTGCCCCCCCTGGGTTGGGCACCTCTACTGTGCGGTGTCTTCCGGAGGCACCGCCACTGGGGACGGGGCGCTCGGCGTCTCCAGCACGTCCTCCAGCCGGCTGGGCAAGGACTGCAGCCGGGCCATGTCCAGCTGCACCACCTCGCCGCTGGCAGTGCGCGTCCACAGCGTCTTGGCCTTGGCCGAGGCCGGTTTCCCCAACACCAGGGTGGCCAGCACCTTGCCCGCGCCGTCCTCCAGGACAAATGTCCGGGCGTGGCTTCCCAGCCCCGCGTCCTTGGGCGGCGCCTCCTCGGTGCTGAGCCAGCGCAGGCCGGACAGCGTGTACAACAGCGTCGCCACCTTGGCGGTGGAGGCGGGCTGGGGCGGCACCGTGGCCAGGCGCCAGGCCGCCGTCGCCCCGGCGTCCTGGGGCTCCTTATCCAGGACAATGGCCTGGCCGCCGCCCGCGGGCAGGATGCGAATGCGCTGCACCTGGGCCGGCTCGAAGAGGAGGAGCCGTCGGTCGCGGAGCTCGGCCGGGGGCACGTCCAGGGCGCTCAGCGCGCTGTGCGGCAGCTCGGCCAGGGTGACGCCGAAGCTGTCCTCGCGCAGCACAAAGGCCGGGTCCGTCTCCTTGGGCCCGGCGGCGAGCCGCACCCGCACCGTCTCCTCCAGCCGGCGGAAGGTGGCGTCCACGGCCGGCCTCTCCACGCCGGTGCGCTGGCGCTCGGCCGGCGAGTCCGCCAGAAACTTCACGGCCCGCTGCTGCGCCAGCCGGGCCACCCACTGGGAGACGGCTCCCCCGTCGGCGCTCAGGCCCGGAGGCTGGCTGAAGGCCCAAGGGTGCTCCGGCTCCCGGGCCACTGCCCAGTGGTGGCGGGCGCTTTTGAGTTGGGCGCCCAAAAAGCCGAGGTCGCGCGGCCCGAGGACGTCCCGGGCGCGCAGCTCCTCGGGCGTCTTCTCCAAGGCGGAGCGGGTGGCTGCCTCCACCGCATAGACGCGCCCATCGCCTGCGCGCTGCACGTAGAGCGAGCCGTCGAAGGAATTCTCCACCCCACCCAACAGGGTGAGTGTCGGGGCGCCCTGGGCGCTGGCGACGACGACAAAGCGCGGGGGCCGTAGCCCGTAGCGCTGGAGGTCCTCGTCCTTGGGCTGCTCGTCCACCACCCGGTTGAGGCGCAGTGACTGCAGGGTGGACACCACCTCTTCGGCGGCGCGCGCATCGGCGCGGGCGCGGAAGGGGCGGCTGAGCACCCAGGCCGCGTCCGGCAGCCGGCCCAGCTCCGAGGTTTCCGAGTGGGCGGTGAGCACCAGCTTGTCGTAGCGCACCAGCGCACTTCCGCCGTCGGGCTGGGCCACTGGCGCCACCAGCGCCTCGCTGGCCGTCTTGGCGGCGGCGGCCCGCTCCTCTTGGCGCAGCACCCCGTAATAGGCATACAGCCCAAGCGCCAGCGCCAAGGCAGCGGCACCGGCGGCCCCCCACAGGCTTCGCGTGCGGGCGCTCACTGGTTGCGCCGCGTCAGCCACACCGCCAGGCCGACGCCGAGCAGCGCGAGAGGGAGAAAGTCCGTGGCCAGAAAGCGAATGTGGCCCAGCCGCTGGGTGTCGAGGTCCAGGCTGGAGACGTCGCGGTCCGGCGCGCGAATGGTAATTTGCTCCGGCTCGCCGGCGGCCCAGGCCACCGCATTCATCACGAGGTTGCGGTTGGGCTCGTCACGCCAGTTGGGGTCGAGCAATATTTCCGAGTCGCCGAAGGCCACCAGGCGCGTCTCGGGCGTCCGTCGCTGCTTGGACTCGGGCACCGGCCGCGTCACCGCCACCACCAAGGGAATGCTGCCCGAGCGCTCGCCCGCCGAGCGGTGCGGGGCGTTGGCCGGATCGAGCTCCTCCCAGGCGTTGCTCGACGTCATCACCACCGGCTCGGCCCGAACGCCGCTCAGCACCCCTTCCTTCACGAGGGTGAAGCCGCGGGCGGTGGGAAATTCCACGTTGACTTGCAGCCGGGACAGCTCGCGCACCATCTCCTGCTCGCCGTAGAAGTGGGTGGCGACGATGAAGGGGCTGCCCACGCCGTACTCCTCGTCGGCGACAATGCCCGGGTCCACCCGCAGCCCGTACGGCGCCAGCAACGGGTCGAGCCCCGGCTCGAGCAGCGCGTCGACGAACACCAGCATCCGGCCGCCCTCGGCCAAATAGGCGGCCAGCTGGTCGAGCTCGGGCTTGGTCACTTTGCTGTGGCTGGCGGCGATGATGAGCAGGGTGGCGTCCTTCGGCACCTCGGTGCCGCCCAGGAGATTCAAGGGGAGCGGCAGGTAGCCCTCCTGGAAGAGGGACTTCTTCATCTCCGAGAGGCTGGCCCCTTCGGGGGAGGGCTCCAGCGCCCATTCACCGTGGCCGGCCACGAAGTAGACATGGCGCTGGCCCACCTGGTCGAGCTTGAGCAGCGCGTTGGTGACGTCCTGCTCGCTCACCCCCTGCAGCGGCGCCACCGAGACGGTGGTGTGCTGCTCCTGCTCGGCGGTGCCGCGGCTGAGGACGATGGTGGTTTGCCCCTCGCGCAGCTGGTACTTGGCGGCCAAGTCCGGGGACTTGCGCGGGTCCTTGAAGACCACCAGGAATTTCTCCGGGGCCTCGGCGTGGTAGCGGGCCAACAGGCGGTCGACGTAGCTGTAGTCCGGGTCGGTGGGCGGAAGAAAGACGTAGGCCGTCACCGGGGACTTGAGCCCGCGCAGCGCAGAGCGCGTCTGCGGGGCCAGCGTGAAAATTTTCTTGGCGGTGAGGTCCCACGTCTTGTCCTTCTTGGCGGCGATGTAGTTGAGGGCGCCGAGCGCCAGCAAGGCGCCGAGCGCCAGCACCGCCGAGGAGGCCACGTAGAAGGTCGACCGACGGCTGGCGAATTGGTTCAGCTGGCCGAGGTTGGTGGCGAAGTAGGCCCCAATCAGCCCCAGCCCGAGCAGCGCCTTGACGCCGGTGAGGGGGCCGGAGCCGGTGATGAAGTAGGTGTACGGCGCCGACAACAGCGAAACCAGCCCGAGGGCGCCGAGAACCTTTCCGACGGTTGCCTTATTCATGGCGGCGGCCTCACGTCCAACGCTGGGCTTCCACTGCTCGGTCGGTGAGCAGCAGCGCGAAGAGGATGACCGAGAAAAAGAAGACCAGGCTCTTCACGTCCAGCACCCCGCGCAGCAGCGGCGAGAGCTCGACGCTGAAGGCCAAATGCGAGCCGATGGAGCGCCACGGCTCGTCCGCCCCGGCCACCACCCCCTGCAAAAGCCACCACACCAGCGCCACGGCGAAGGTGAGGATGGCGGCCAGCATCTGCGACTCGGTGAGCGCGGAGATGAACATTCCAATGGCGATGCAGGTGGCCCCCCACAGGAGCAGCCCGGCGTAGCCGAGCAGCACCGTGCTCCATTCCAGCGTCTGCCCGGACTCGCTCGCTCCGAAGAGGGCCAAGGTGATGGGGTAAACAATGGTCACCCCCAGGGCGGCGCTGGAGATGCCGACCCCACCGAGAAATTTGCCCAGGACAATCTCCCGTGGCCGCACCGGCAGGGTGAGCAGCAACTCCAGCGTCCGGTTGCGGCGCTCCTCGGCGAAGAGCCGCATGGTGAGGAAGGGCGCGACAAAGAGGGTGATGACGGCGATGGTGTTCCACAGGTTCACCACCACCCCGTCGGTCAAATTCTTGAAGGCCCCGTAGTCCGGCCCGAGCCGCTCCCAGCCGTAGGCCCGAGCCAGGGCGTGAGCCTGGCGAAAGTCCTGCAGCAGGGCGACGAAAAAGAAGGAGGAGATGGCCAGCATGGCCGTGAAGACGACGTAGGCCCAGGGGGTGGTGAAGTAGATGCTCAATTCCTTGCGGGCGATGGCGAGTGCGTTGCGCATAGGTGGGGTTTGCGGTCAGGCGGCGCGGGTGAGCCTCAGGAACGTCTCCTCCAGCGACTCGGCCGAGCCGGCCTGTGCCCCGAGCGCGGCCAGGCTGTCGAAGGCCACCGCCCGGCCCTGGTGGAGGATGAGGACTTTCTCACAGGTCATCACCACCTCCGGCAGAATGTGGGTGCAGAGGATGACGGTGTGCTTGCCGCCCAGGCCTTTAATGAGGGCGCGCACCTCGGCCCGTTGGATGGGGTCGAGCCCCTCGGTGGGCTCGTCGAGGATGAGCACCGCCGGCGAGCCGAGCAGGGCCTGGGCGATGCCGACGCGCTGCCGGAAGCCCTTGGAGAGGTTTTGAATGACGCGCCCCAGGACGGAGGCGATGCCGGTGGCCTGTCCCACCCGCTCCAGCTCCGCGGCCAGCTGGCCGCGGCGAACGCCCCGCAGGGTGGCCACGAAGCGCAAGTACGCCCGCACCGTCATCTCCGGATACAAGGGCGGCGTCTCGGGCAAATAGCCAATTTGACGCTTCACCTCGAGCGGCTCCTCGAAGACGTCATGCCCGGCGACTTTCACCAACCCGGAGGAGGCGGGGAGAAACCCGGTGAGCACCCGCATGGTGGTGGTCTTGCCGGCGCCGTTGGGGCCGAGGAAGCCGAGAATCTCGCCCGCGTCGACGCTGAAGCTGAGGTCATCCACCGCGACGCGGTCGCGGTAGCGCTTGGTGAGGTGACTCACCTCAATCATCGCCATGGGTGGACTGTGGCCTCCTGGGGCCCCCTTGTGATGGGCCCCTCACTGACGCGGGGCGGCTTCATAGCCGTGCCCGCGGGCCTGTCAACAGGCCGGAGTGGCCTCGTCTTCCAGCCGGGCCATGCTAAAGGCCCACAACCTGCAGCGGCCCCTTCGCCCATGCCCATCATTGTTCAGAAGTACGGCGGCTCCTCCGTGGCGGACGTCACCCGGATGCGCCTGGTCGCCGAGCGGGTGCGCAAGCGAAGGGCCGACGGCCACCAGCTGGTGGTGGTGGTGTCGGCCATGGGAGACACCACCGACGAGCTGCTGGGCTTGGCCAAACAGGTGTCGGCCGACCCCCCGCGGCGCGAGCTGGACATGCTGCTCACCGCCGGCGAGCGCATCAGCGTGGCGCTGCTCTCCATGGCGCTGCAGGAGCTCGGCGTCCCGGCCATCAGCTTCACCGGCAGTCAGAGTGGCATTATTACCGACGAGTCCCATGCCTCGGCCCGCATTCTCGAGGTGCGTCCGGTGCGCATTCTCGAGGAGCTGGCGCGGGACAGAGTCGTCCTGGTGGCCGGCTACCAGGGAGTGTCACGGCAGCGCGAGGTGACGACGCTGGGCCGAGGCGGTACCGACACCACCGCGGTGGCCCTGGCCGCGGCCCTGTCGGCCGAGGCCTGTGAGATTTTCTCCGACGTGGACGGCGTCTTCTCCGCCGACCCGCGGGTGGTGCCCGAGGCCCACAAGCTGGAGTCGGTGGGCTACGACGAGATGCAGGAGCTCGCCTCGGCAGGCGCCCGGGTGCTGAACGCCCAAGCGGTGGAGTGGGCCAAGGCCAGCGGCATCGTCCTGCACGCGCTGCACGCCCACCAGCCCGGGAGCGGGACGCGCATTGGTGGGCGTCTGGAAGGCCAGCGCCCGGTGACGGCGGTGGCCTCGGACGCGGAGCTCCTGGTGCTCAGCGTGCGCAGCGAGGCCCTCGGGCCGCTGTTGCGCTTTTTGGCCGAGCACCAGGTGCGCACCCGCTTCCTCTTGGCCCACACGCCCTCGGGCCGCGCCGGGGAGGTGCTGTTGGCCGCGCCGCTGTTGGACGTGCACGGCCCCGAGGCGCTGCGCGCGGCGCTGCACGCGGCCTTCGGCCCCACCGTGCAGGAGGTGCCCGGGCTGGGGACGGTGACGGTGGTGGGCGCCGGGGTGGGCACCAGTCCAACCCTTCTGGAGGAAGCGCTCGCCACCGCGTTCGCGCTGGGGGTGCCGGTGCTGGCGCTGTTTGCCGGGCCGCTGCAGGCGACGCTGCTGGTGCCGAGGGCCGAGCTCGCGCCGCTGACGCGGGCCCTGCATGCCCTCACCCGGGGCTGACGCGAAGGGGCGGCCAGCAGCAAACTGGGGGGGAGGCGAGGGGACGGGGAGGCTAGTGGCCCACGGCGCGCGGCTTGCTCGCCCGCGGGTGGAGCTCCTGGCGGGTGCGGCGATGGTCCGGCGTCTCTGGCGGAAGGCTGACGAATTCGCACATCTCGCACAGCCGGCTGTAAATGCGCTCGCCGACGCGGTCGCGCAGCAGCTCCGTATCCCGCGGCTGTGCGGCCTCCTCGGTGGTGGAGCGGTAGCCACTGCGCACGTGGGGGCGGGCCTTGCGCTCGGGCGCCAGCGAGTAGTTGGTGGCGAAGAGGGTGGTGCGGCCGGCGTTGTAGCGGCGGGCGATGAGTTCGTCGAGCGTCTCCATCTCGAAGGGGCTGCCGCGGCCGCGGCCCAGCTCGTCGATGGCCAGCACGTCCACCTCGGAGAGTGGCCCAATAATTTCTCCGCCGCTTTTGCCCTCCTGAAAGCCGCGGCGAATGTCGGCGAAGAGGAGCGAAATTTCCAGGTAGCGCGCCTGGACGCCGACCTCGAGCACCAGGTGGGCCAGCGCAGCGGTGAGGAGGTGCGTTTTGCCGCTGCCCACCGGGCCACTGATGATGAAGCCTCGGGCGGCGGCCCCATGCCGGAAGCCGAAGGCGAAGCGCGTGGCAGCCTGCTTGGCGGCGTCGTGCGCCTCGTGGAAGGGCAGGTAGTTGTCGAAGCCGGCGCGGGCCAGGACGCCCGGGATGCCGGCCTGGTTGAAGCGCTCCACCCGGCTGCGCAGCACGCGGCAGATGCAGGGCGCCACCGCCTCGTAGCGCCGAGGGCCCACCTTCTGGCTGAAGGTCTCCTCGCTGACGCTCAGCACGTAGCCTTGGCCCCCGCAGTGGAGGCAGCTCGCCATGCAGCTGCAGACGCGGGCCAGGGCCCGGTCGGCATGGCTCGACAGGCAGTAGCCCTTGCCCCGGCAGTCGCCACAGACGCTGACACTCTTGGAGACGACGGCTTCCATCGGCGGCTTTTGGACTCCCCTCCTCGCTACAGCGCCTTCAGCCCGAATTCGCTCGCTGCGAAGGCGGCGCGGACGCGCCGGCGCAGCATGCTACGAGCGCGGGGTGACGCCTCCTCTACCATTTGACGGCGCTCCACGCGCAATAGCGTAAGTCGCTCTTCAAACGGCATTTCTCGAACCAGCGCAGCGACGACCGCATCTCGCGGGTTTGCGCGCGCCAGCACGCCGGCTGCCCACAGCTGTTCCACAACTTTCGCGAAGCGAGGTCGCGACCGCGCCAGGGCACGCAGTTCTTGTGCGAGTTGTCCAGCCCCTTCGCGCGCCTTGGCGCCGGCGCCCAGGACGCGCGCCTGGTAGCCAAAAATGTCCGCCTCCACCTCCGGCCGCCCGGCGCGCTGGCTGCGCGGGCCCTTCGCGCCGGCGGGGGCGTCCCAGGCGGCGCGCGCCGCGGCTGCCTCGAGGCCCCGCAGCACCACCTCCGCCGGGACGCCCGTCTCGGACCAGGCCCGAAGCAGCTCGTGGTCGAGGGCGCCGAGCATCAACCCCTTGCCGTGCAGCTGCAGGAAGGCTTCCTGCACCACCTCTGCAAACGTCGCCTCTGGCGGCAATAGACTCATGCTGGGCGCGGCACTCCCACCCTTGGAAACGTTGACGGGCCCATGCCCTTGTGG
Source organism: Myxococcaceae bacterium (assembly GCA_052147975.1). Classification (GTDB taxonomy): domain Bacteria; phylum Myxococcota; class Myxococcia; order Myxococcales; family Myxococcaceae; genus JADGRA01. Next base: position 90,544 of record JBKQJL010000194.1, on the reverse strand, counting down.
GGATGATGACTGGCCGTCCGTCTCGGTAAATTCTCCAGAGCAGTCAACGGTTTGCCCGGCCGCCCGACAGCGGGCCGCCTTGCGCTCAAGGTCCGCATGCGCCGTCCGCTCGCTCTCCTCCTGCTTCTCCTCTCCAGTGTCGGGGTGGCGCAACCCAAAGAGGCGCCCACCTTGGGCAAGAAGGCCACCACCGACGTCGACAGCTCGCTCGCTGGCGACATCACCCGCCAGAAGCAGGAGACGGCGGGTGCACCCATGCAGTACGACGAGTTCCGGCTGGGCATCGAGCTCCAAGTGGCCGACAAGCGGCGCGAGCAAATTGCGTCCTTGCAGCGCATTATCGAGCTCTCCCCTGACCAAAAGGAGCAGCCGAGCCTGCTCTTCCGCCTGGCCGACCTCTACTGGGAGGAGAGCCGCTACTTCTTCTTCGAGGCCAGTCGCCAAGACGACGACCTCATTCGGGCGCTGCAGGCCAAGGACAAGGCGGCCGAGGCGCAAGCGCGGGCCCAGAAGGAGCAGCTCGGCGCCCAGCGCGACGTCTACGCCAAGAAGGCCATCGACACCTACACGGAGATTGTCCAGCGCTACAAGGACTTCGAGCGCACCGACGAGGTGCTCTACTTCCTCGGCTACAACCTCATGGAGATGGGCGAGGAGCGCAAGGCGCTGGTGGCCTACAACCGCCTGGTCGAGAAGTACCCGAAGTCCAAGTACCTTCCCGACGCCTACCTGGCCTTCGGCGAGTACTACTTCAACAACAGCCGGGCCAAGCGCGACTTCCTCAACAAGGCGCTGGAGAATTACAAGAAGGCCGCCAGCTACGTCGACAGCAACGTCTACGCCTTCGCCCTCTACAAGGAGGGCTGGTGCTACTTCAACCTGGCCTCCTACGCCAAGGCGATGGACCTGTGGAAGGCGGTCGTCCTGTACGGAGAGTTTTCCGGGGCGAGCGCGCTCGAGAAGGTGGGCGGCGCGAAGGGCAAATCTGCCCTCATCCGCGAGGCGCGCCGGGACTTCGTCCGCGCCTATGAGCGCTCGGGGGGAACCCCGGACCAGTCGCGCAGCGTCTTCCCCGAGGTGGCGCACAATCCGGACGACTTGTGGGAGATGTACAAGACGCTGGCCAACCTCTACTACGACAACGGCAACGACAAGTTCGCAGCGGTGGCCTACTACCTGCTCATCAAAGAGCGCCCGCTCAGCCCGGAGGCGCCCGGCTTCCAGGCCCTCATCGTCGACTGCGTCCTGCGGGAGGGAAACAAGAAGGCCACCGTGGCGCAGGTCCGCCGGTTGGTGAAAATTATTGGCGACGTCGAGAAGAGTGGCAACGTCAAGAGCGACGCCGACAAGAAGGCGCTGGCCGACGCCAAGAAGCGCTCCGAGGCCATCCTCTCCGCCCTGGCCATCAACTGGCACAACGAGGGGAAGAAGACGCGCGACGACGACACCTTCGCCGCCACCGACGAGGTGTACGGCGACTACCTGGCGCTCTTCCCGGACAACCCCAAGGCCTACACCATGCGCTTCTTCTGGGCCGAGTTGCTCCACGACAACCTGCACCGCTACGACAAGGCCGCGGTCCAATACACCGAGGTGGTGAAGCAGGACGGCCTGCGCATCGACGGGCAGAAAAACGCCGCCGGCGCCTGGGTGGTGCAGCCGGGCAAGCCCGGGAAGTGGCTGCCGCTGGCCGCCTACGACTCGGTGTACGCCTGGGACGAGGTGGTGAAGCGGGCCGAGGAGCACGGCGAGCTCAAGGGCGAGTCCAGCTCGGACCTCACCAAGCGGCTGCCCATTCCACCCGTCAAGCAGGAGCTCCTCGACGCCGCCGAGCGCTACCTCAAGTACCTGCCCAACGGCGAGAAGCGGGTGGAAGTGGCCTACAAGGCGGCCCGCATCTACTACGAGTACCACCGCTACGACGAGGCGGTGGCGCGCTTCAGTGAGATTGCCCTCCGCTACCCGGACTACAAGTTCGACAACGGCGACCGGGCCGGAGAAATCGCCGCCAACCTCGTCTTGGACTCCTACAACGGGCTCGGCAACTACCAGAAGGTGAACGAGTGGGCGCGGCGCTTCTACGCCAATGAGCGGCTGGCCACCGGGAAATTCCGGGAGGACCTCTCGAAAATCATCGAGCAGTCGTCCTTCAAGCTGGTGGCCCAGCTGGAGCACCAGGGCGAGTACGCCCAAGCGGCCGAGGCCTACCTGTCCTTCGTCCGGGACTTTCCCCGCACCGAGATTGCCGACAAGGCGCTCTACAACGCCAGCGTCGACTTCTTCAAAGCGCATCTCTTCGAGAAGGCCCTCGAGACGCGCGAGCGCCTCTTCAAGAATTACCCCAAGAGCCCCCTCGTCCCCTTGTGCATTTGGGCCAACGCCGAGGGCTACGAGTCCATCGGCGACTTCGAGCGGGCGGCCGACGCCTACGAGGCCTACGTCCAGGGGTACCAGCAGAGCCGCGCCGCGGCCACCGCGCCGAAGAAGACGGCCCACGCCAAGAAGGGCAAGAAGTCCAAGGCCCCCGCCCCCGAGCCGGCCCCCAAGAGCGGCCCGGTGTGGGAGGAGGGCAAGGCGCAAATCGCCCTCTACAACGCGGCCGTCTACCGCGAAGGGCTGGCCCAGCTGAAGGCCAGCCTCCGAGACCGCCAGCTGTACCTGGAGCTCTTCCCCACCGCCAAGGACGCCGACGCGGTGAGCCTCTCCATCGCCGACCTCTACGAGCGCACCGGCCAGTACGACAAGGCGGTGGCCTTCCTCGAGCAGCGCATTCGCGACAACCAGCGCGAGCCGAACAAGGTGCTGGCCACCTTCGCCCGCATCCAGCTGCTCGACGAGTCCAAGCTGAAGGACGCCCGGGCCCTGGCCCGCACCAACAAGCAGGTGCTCGACTACTACGACAAGCTGCCGTCCCGGCTGAGGAGTACCCTCGAGCCGCCGGCGCTGGAGGCGGTGGCGCGCGCCTCGCTGCAAAAGAATGAGGAGCAATTCGAGTACTTCACCCACCTGAAACTTCGCTGGGGCCGCGCCCCGGACCCGACGCGCGAATTCAAGGAGAGCCTCTCGGTGAAGACGCGCGCGCTGGAGGAAATCAACCGGCTGTACACGGCCACCGTCGCCTTCAAGGCCGGCGGCCCGGCCATCTGCGCCTTGGAGAAAATCGGCCTGGCCTACGAGAATATGGCCGAGAGCATCTCCAACGCGCCGGCGCCCAAAGTCCTCCCTCCCGAGGCGCAGGAGGCGCTGAAGGACCAGCTGGCCCAGCAGGCCGACCCGGTGAAAGAGAAGGCCGGCGCCGCCTTCGCCGCGGCGGTGGCCAAGAGTCGCGAGCTGTCCATCACCAACGCCTGCTCGCTGCGCAGCCTGAAGCTGTTGCGCAGCACCTACCGGCCCGACCAATTCCCCCCCATGCCCGAGGAAGTGGTGGCGCTCAGCCTGCCGCGGGCCACCCCCCGCCCGCCGGCGCTCCTCGTCCAGGTGCAACCGGTGGTGCCCAACGTCGTCCTCACCGGCCCGCACGCCGGCTTCCCCGCGGCCCGTCCGGCGGGCGGGCAGAAGACGGCCGCCTTACCGGCTGGCGCCGCCCGCCAGGACGACGCCACGGACCTCAGGCCCGGCCAACGGCCGCGCGAGACACCGGCCGCCCCCGGGCCAGTGGCCACGCCCACCGCCGCGCCCGCGGACCGCGAGCCCGAGGAGCCGCCCCCATGAGTTGGCGCCGCTCGTTCCTCTCCGCCCTGGCGGCGCTGACGCTGCTCCTCGTGGGCGGCTGCGCCACCCAAGGCCCCGTCTCCCCCGAGGGGCCCGCCCAAGCCTCACCTTCCACGGCCGCCTCCAGCGGCGCGGCCCAGGCGCCCGACGGCGGGCTGAGCGGCCGGGCGCTGGCGCTCTTCGACGAGGCCAACCAGAGCGCGCTGGCCTCGTCCAAGGCCCCCACACCGGACGAGGCGGCGCTGGAGCGCAAGTATGACGCGGCCCGGGTGGCCGACCCGCGCCTGGCCGAGGCTGACTTCAACCTGGGCGTGTTGGCCGAACGCCAGGGCAAGCGCGAGCAGGCCTTCCTCCACTACCGGGCCGCCCTCGACAAGAAGCCCTCCTTAAAGGTGGCCGCCGAGGCGCTGGCCCGACTGACGGCGGAGCAGGGGGACTTTGCCTCGGCCATCGCCCAATGGACGGACATTGCCCTCAAATTTCCCGACGACGCCCCCTCCCGCGTCGCCCTGGCCGAGCTGTACCGGCAAAGCGGGGACCACGAGCGGTGCCTGGAGTACGCGCGGCAGGCCCTCATTCGGGACCCCAAAAGCATTGCCGCCTACAAAGTCATGCTGCGGAGCGACCGCGACCGCAAGCAGTACTCGCTGGCCAAGCTGGTGGGGCTGCGCGCGCTGAAACTCGACGACAAGAATGCCGAGCTGTACGTGCTGTTGGGACAGGTGCAGCTGGCCGAGGGGCAGCCGGAGCAGGCCTCGGTGCAATTCAAGAAGGCCCTGGACGTCAAGCCGGACGACAAGGGGGCGCTCACCGAGCTGGCCCGGCTGGCGCTGGCCGACCAGGACTACGCCGCCGCCGAGAATGCGCTGCGCCGGCTGGTGGAGGCAGGCGGGGGGACGGCGGAAGTGCAGCTCGACCTGGGGGTGGCCTACAAGGGGCTGGGGCAGGCGGACAAGGCGCTCGGCGCCTACGACGCCGCCGAGCGCCTCAACGGCCGGATGGCGGCGGTGTACCTGGACCGCGGCATTCTCTTGCAGCGCATGAAGGGAGCACCGGACAAAGCGCTCGAGCAGTACAAGCGGTATGTGGAGTTGCTCGGCGGGGAGCAGGCCCTGCCGGACAACTCCCCGGTGCCCGCGCTGCGGCGCGAGGCCGAGCAAATGGTGCGGGCCAAGGCCGAGGCCCGGCGCGTGGAGGAGCAGGCCCGCATGCCCGCGCCGCCGCCTTCGCCGGCGGCCCCCAAGCCTTCGCCCTCCGCGCCGACCCACCCCTAGGGTGACTCCCCACCCAAGGGGGACTCTTGTGTAGGCTCATGTGGCCCGGGGACAGTGGCCAGGGGGCGCACGCTTTGGGCAGGCCTGGACGGCTTGGGGTAGCATGGAGGGCTGCATGAGGCACTGGCTCCTGGTCCTTGCGCTCGGCCTCGGCGGGACCGCCGCAGCGCAAGAGTCGAAGACGACTGAACCGGCCTCGACCGGCTCGGGGGCGTCCAAGCAGACTGTCATCAACTTCGAGGACGAGACCATCCAGGGCGACCTGACGCGTCCGGACGGCGAGTACATCGACACCGCGGCCAAGGTGAAGCACTCAAACCTGATTAAAATCCGCGAAGAGTTTCACGAGAAGGTGATGCAGTCGGTGGACGAGCTCTAGAGAGGCCCGCGCCGTGCCCGTCCCTCTCACCCTCAAGGTCTTCAAGAGCGGCGCCTTGGTCGCCTCGCGCGACTATGACCGCGACATCATCAAGATTGGTCGCCTCGCCTCGGCGCACCTGTGCCTCGACGACGACAAAGTCTCGCGCATCCACTCGGTCATCGAGGTTGCGCCGGACGGCCGGCTGTCCATCATCGACATGGGAAGCGTCGAGGGGACGTACGTCAACGGCAAGCGCGTCAACAAGGGCATCATCGCCTTCGGCGATGAGATTCGGCTGGGCAACACCACCATCCGCGTCGAGACGCCGGGGCCAGCGGCCAGCGCGCCGGCCGCCTCCAGTCCACCCCGGGTGGCCCCGGCGCCCAGCGCGGACGCTGCCCGGGCCACCGCGGCCGCGACACTGGCCCAGTCCGCGCCCGTGCCGGCCCAGTCCTACGTGCAGCCGCCGGTGGTGGAGCCGGTGGAGGCGCGCAAGCCGGCCGTCGCCCGCGAGCCGGCCGCGGCCCCTTCCGCGCCCCGGACGGCGAAGGCGGTGCACGCCGACGCCCGGCTCCGGCCGGCACGCCGTCCCGGGACGGGCCCGCTCGGGCTCGAGCTGCGGCTGCGCTGGGGCGACCAAATTCTCGGCGAGCAATACCTGGCCCCAGGCTTCAAAGGCTCCATCACGGTGGGCAGCGCTCCCGCCGCCACCTTCGACGTCGGCGAGGCCTCGCTGCCGGTCGACCCCTTCGAGGTGGTGAAGGGCGACGGGCACAACTATGTCCTGCGCTTCGGCGGCAAAATGGGCGGGGAGCTCGAGCGCAAGGGGCAAGTCATTGCGCTGTCGCGTACCCCGGAGCAGGGAGTCGCCCAGCGCGACGGCGAGGCCTTCGCCATTCCTCTGGACGCCTCCGACGTGGCCCGGGTGCAGGTGGGCCGCTTGGTGCTGGACGTCTGTTTCCAGCCGGTGCCGGACAAGGTGGCCGTCCCCTGGTCCCAGCGCGTCGACTGGACGGCGCTCAACATTTTCCTCCTCGTCTTCTTCCTCGGTGCGGTCGGGCTGGTGGCGACGCTGACGCGCGCCGCCGAGGGCGACGAGTACGCCGACGAGCTGTCGGCCAACAACGCCGTCCTCACCAAGCTGCTGATTAAGCCGCCGGAGATGCAGAAAAACCCGCTCATCCAGCAGCTCAACCAGTCCAAGGAAGCCGGGGCGCAGGCGGCCGCTGCTTTCAAGGGCGACGAGGGCAAGTCGGGCAAGCGCAACGCACCCGAGCGCAACACCAAGTCCGCCCCGAAAGCCATCGACCCCAACAGCAAGGACCAGGCCCGCCTCATCGCCCAGAAAATTTTTGGCGGCAAAGGGCCCAACGGTGTGGCCACCCTCTTCGGCACCAATGGTCTGGGGGGGGCGCTGCAGGCCGCCCTCGGTGGAATTAAAGGCACCACCGTCGGGGATGCGGGCGGAGTGCTGGGCATGGGACTCAAGGGCTCCGGTGGTGGCGGGGGCGGCACCGGCAACACCTTGGGCATTGGCTCGGTGGGCACCAAAGGCGTGGCCGGCGGGCAGGGCAGCTACGGGACGGGCGTCGGCCTGGGCGGCAAGAAGACGGCCGACATCGCCATCGCCGCGAGCGAGCCAGAAATTACCGGCTCCATCGACCGCGAGCTCATCCGCCGCGTCGTGCGCAGTCACCTCGACCAGCTGCGGTACTGCTACGAGGTGCAGCTCACCAAAAACCCCAAGCTGTCCGGGAAGGTGGCGGTGAAGTGGGTGGTGACCGAGCAGGGGACGGTCTCCTCTTCCGTCGTCATCCAGACCACCACCGGCAACAACGAGCTCGACACCTGCGTCGCTGGCCGGGTCCTCACCTGGGTTTTCCCCAAGCCCAAGGGCGGCGGTGTCGCGGTGGTGACGTACCCGTTTGTCTTCAAGGAACCCGGGGCCTGAACCTTTGAGAGGGGTCTGGATGCGTCAAACGCTGCTCCTCGGTGTGGCGCTGCTCGGAGGGATTGTGCCGGCGGTGGCGGTGGCCCAGAGCCAGGCCGCTGGCGCAGCCCCCCTCCTGGAGAAGGAAGCACCGGTGGACGAGGTGGAGCGCGGCTTCTACTTGGGGGCGGACGTGGGCCTCGCCTACCTCGGGGGGTTGCCGGCGGCCGCGGGCACGCCCTCCCCGTCGGCATGGGGGTTGGTGTTGCGGCTGGAGGCCGGTTACGACATTGGCCGTTACGTGACGGTAAGCCTCTTCGGTGCCTTCACCGCCTACAGCGCCGGCTCGGACTACATTGGCTTCTCCAACGGCGTCGCCTCGGGGGCCTTCACCCAACTCATTCCCGGCCTCGATGCGCGCTTCAACTTCCTCGGCTTCGCCGACGGGCAAGGCGTCCAGCGCACCTGGCTCTACCTCAAGGTGGGAGTGGGCTGGGCCTTCTTCCAGCCCACGGCCCTCTTCACGCCGGCCCCGTCCACCGCCGGCTACTCCGCGCTCTACGCCTTCGCTGGCGTGGGGGTGCAGTACTACACGCACCTGCGCCACTTCTCCATTGGCCTGGAAGTGGACGGCACCTACCTCGGGAAGAGCAACGAGTTGGGCTTTATGGTGACGCCAAACATCCGCTACGCCTTCTAAAGCGGAAGGCCGCCCCCGCCAGGAGGCGCGCCGAAGTCAGGCTGGCCCTCCGCTGCCCGAGGCTGCTATGTGCTGCCCCCTTTGCTGTTGAAACGAGGGCAGGGCGGTGAATTCTCAGCAACCACAGGGTGCAGGACGGGGCCCGCGCGGCAGCGGTGAGCGCGACCGCGGTGGCCGCGGTCGCGACGGCCGTCCGGGCAGCAAGGGGCGACGCGACGAGCACGCCCCCACCGGCGGCGGCCACCGCGTCGTTGTCGAGCTGTCCAACGTCGAAAAGGCCCTCGGCAAGGGGGACTTCGAGGGACAGCTGCGGCCGCTGGACGAAGTCGTCAGGCAGCTGCGCACCCTTCGCGTCCGCGCCCTCTCCGAGTTGGAGGCCAACGCCCGAGGCCGACTCATCACCACGCTTCTGCGCGTGAGCCGGCAGCCCAAGCCGGCAACGGAATTGACGCCGGCCGTGGCGGAGGCCCCGGCCGACGCCGCGCCCGACGCCGCAACGTCCGAAGCCGCAAGGGCCGAGGCCACGGAGGAGAGGCCCCCCGAGGCAGCGGTGCAGCCGGACACTGCCGAGGCGAGCCCCGCCTCCGCCGAGGCGGCACTGGGCGAGCCGCCCGCCGCCGAGGCCACCACCGGCGCTGCGGACAACGAGGCTGCGGACAAAGAGGCGAAGGCCTCCGAGGCGGCCGTCACGGCCGCTCCTCCGGCGCCGCCCCCCACACCGGCCCAGCGCTATGCCGACGTCCTGTACCGGGTGGGGCTGGCCTGGCTTGCCGTGCACGAGGCGGAACGCGCCGAGGGCGCCTTCACCGCGGCCGGAAGGACGCCGTCCCCGGAAGAGTTGGCCCCGCCCGAGGCGCCGGCCGCCAAGCCGGAAGGCGCCCGCGCCGGCAGCGTCCCCACCAAGGCCGGCGTCGGCCGGAAGAGTCGCGCGAGTCGGCCCACCCGTGCCCCACGCGACGCCGCGGCCACCTCGCCGCTTCCCCCGGGAGACTGGAAGGCGCAGGCCGAGGCCATGGCCAGCCGCGGCCGGACGCGCGACGCGGCCCACCTCTATGAACGCCACGGCGCCCATGCCCAGGCCCTGCCGCTGTATGAGGTCGGCGGAGACAACAAGGGTGCCCTGCGCGCCGCGCTTGCCGCCAAGGACATGGAGGCCGCGCGACGGCTGGCCCAAGCGCTGCCCGCTGCCGAGGCGCGGGCCCAACTGGAGCGCGCCGAGGCCTGGGAGTTGCTGCTGGAGCTGCTCGTCAAAGGGCACGCCTTCGAGGACGCCGCCAAGCTGTATGAGCGCGCCCGCCAGTTTGACCAGGCGGCGCTGGCCTGGGAGCGGGCCGGGAAGCTGGGGTTGGCCCGCAAGGCCTATGAGCGGGTCCGCGACCACGCCGGCGCCGAGCGGGTGCGCACCTTGGAAGTCCAGCGCCTGGTGGAGCGCGGCGACCGGCTGGGCGCCGCCCAGGTGTTGGTGCAAAGCCACCGCCGGGCGGAGGCCGTCGAGGTGCTGAAGTCCCTGCCGGCCACCAAGGCCTTCCGCTTCCTCGAGCAGCTGAAGCTGAAGGACGAGGCGCGGACGCTGGGCGAAGCCGAGCTGGCCACCGCCAAAGCCGAGGGGAAGCCTGCCGCCCAGGCGCGCTGGTTGGACCTCCTCGGCCGCAAGGCCGAGGCGGCGCAGGCCTGGGAGGAGGGCGGGCGCCGGGACAGGGCGTACCCGCTGCTCGAAGTGCTGGGCGACTTCGCCAAGGCCGCCGCCTTTGCCGAGGCCTCGGGACACCGAGACCAGGCCATCCGCCTCTACCGCCGCGCTGGGGATGACCGGGCCGCGGAGCGCCTGGAGGCCACGCCACCGTCCGAGCCGCCGCCGCCCCCTGCCGAAGACGCCCACATGGACGGCGCAGCCGAAGCGGAAACGGCCAGCAGCACCACCCCGCCGGTTTGATTGGCCAAATCCGCGGACGGTAGACTTCGGCTTCCGCGCCCCCGACGGGCCCTGTAGGCCCGGTTGAAGTGGGCCCCAGGGCGTCGCTCCTCCCGGGGCCCGGGCCGACTCGATGGAGCCCACACCCCGCGCTCAGCGTTCCTTTGAGGAGGAGGCCGAAGCGCTGCTGCAGCGCGCCGTCCGGACGCGGGGCTCTGCCGCCGCTGCCTTCTTCCTCGAGGCGGCCGAGGTGTACGGCGGAAAGCTGGGGCGGCGGGACCGCGCCATTCTCTGCTTTCAGCAGGCCAGCCGGGCGGACCCTCAGGACGGCGCGCTGACGCAGCAGCTGCGTCGGGAGCTCTTCGCCGAGCGACGCTTCCATGCGGTCTTCACCTCGCTTGAGCGCGAGCGCGAGCACCGCGGGGGCGAGGGCCTGGCCGAGGCCTACTTGGCCCTGGCCGAGGTGCTGGTGGACGACCCCACCGAGCACCAGCTGGCCCGCGCCGCCATCCACTGGGCGGAGCAGCTTGGCAGCAACCACCAGCGCACGCGCGCCGTCGAGGAGGCGCTGGCCGCGCTCGACGCGGGGTGGCGGGAACGGGCCACCGCCCTGTGGGCGGCCTCGCTGGCCGAGACAGCGGCGCCGCGCGCGGCCGAGCTGTCGCTGGCCGTGGCCCGTCTCTTCTCCTGGTATGACCCAGGCGGCGCTGCCCGCGTCAAGGAAGCGCTGGACCGCTGCTTCGTCCTGTGGCCTGCCATGCCCGGGGCCGTCCGCTTTCTCGAGCGCATGGCCGAGCGCACCGAGGACTGGGCCGGCTTCGCACAGGTGCTGGAGCACATGGCCCACGACGCAGTCGAGTCCTTGGCCCGGGCCGAGCTGTACGTCCGCGCCGGGACGCTGCGGCTGAGCCGCCTGCGCGACGCCCCAGGAGCGCTGGCGGACTTTCGCGCTGCCACCGAGGCGGACCCCAGCCGGGCCGACGCGGTGAGCCTGGCCGCCGAGCTGCTCTTGGAAAACGGCGGGACGGCCGAGGCCCTGGCAGCCTACGCCTCGCTGGCCGAGCGTCTGGAGGGAAGCGGGCGCTCCCGGGAGGCGGCCGGCCTCAGGGCCTGGAGCCGCAACCTGGTGAGTCCCGAGCGTACCTCCCCCCCCTCCAGCGCGGCGCGCCCCGCTTCCGTCCAGCGGTTGCCTCCCGCCGGCGCCTCCCTCGACGCGGCGCCAGAGCCGCTGGCCCCCGTCTGGACGTCCCGCCCGGGGCCCCCCACCCCCGTCCCTTTTGCGCTGGCACCACCGGATAACGGAGCAGAAGGGTGGCATCTGCTACCATCGCCCCCGCCGTCCCCGGGCGCCCCGCAGGTGCAGCCCGAGGCGGCGCCGCCCGCAGGAACCCTGGAGGTGCGTTTGGCCAGCGGTGCCGATGCCGTCAAGACGTACGCAACCATCCTCCATAAGAAGCCCACCGACGCCGAAGCACTGGCTGCGCTGGAGGGCCTTCTGGAGGAGCCCGCCCGCCGGGAGGAGGCGGCACGCGCCCTGGTGCCTGCCTACGAGGCCGTTAAGGAGCACCGGAAGCTGGTGGGGGTGCTGGAAGTCGTCGCCGAATTGACGAAGGACCCCACCGAACGGGTGCTGGCGCTGCAGCAGGCGGCGCATGTCCACCTGCACCATTTGCGTCAACCGGAGCTGGCCTTTGCCGCGCTGTCCCGGGCGCTGCGGCTGTCCCCGGGCGACGCCGGGCTCCGCTCGGCGGCCCGCCGCGCCGCCGAGGACGCGGACTCCATGGACGCCTTCGCCAGCGTGCTGCGAGAGCTGGTGGGGCAGGCCGACGTGGGGCCCGTCCGGGCGGCCCTGTTGCGCGAGCTGGCGGACGTCCAGGAAAAGAAGCTCGACGACCGCGCCGGCGCGGTGGCCCACCTCGAGGCGCTGCTGGCCATCGAGCCGACCAGCGTCGACGCTCTCCGGGCCCTTCAGCGCCTGCACCGTGCCGGGGCCCAATGGGCCGGGCTGGCCAAGGTGCTCGACACCCTGGCCCAGGTGGTGAAGGAGCCCGCCGAGCGGGTGGCGTTGTGGCGAGAGGCCGCCCTGTTGCACGAGGGCAAGCTGTCCGACCGGGAGACGGCCTCCATCTTCTGGCGGCGGGTGGCCGAGGCCGACCCCCTCAACCGAGAGGCCGTCACCGCGCTGGACCGGCTCTACATCGAGCTCGGCAAGGACGAGGGGCTGGCCTTCGCGCTCGAGCTCAGGCGCGCGCAGGAAGGGCAAAGCCCGCAGGGCCGCGAGGCCACCTTCCGGCTGGCACAGCTGCGGCGGGAGAAGCTGCGCGACACGGCCGGCGCCCTGCAGCTGCTGGAGGCCGTTCTGGTCGAGGACCCGGGGCACCAGCCGAGCCGTGACTTGCTCGAAGCCTGGGCACGCTCCCAGGATGCCGAGAGCGCCACCGCGCTCGAGATACTCGACCCGGTGCTCTCGCGCACCGGGGACCACGCGCGCCGCGTTGCCATCCGCGAGGCGCGCATGGCCGACGCGCTGACGGACGAGAAGGTGCGCCTGGCCCGGGAGCTGCGCGGCATTCTGGAGCGGGACCTGGCGGCTCCGGAGCGCGCCTTCGAAGCGGCCGCCGCTGCCTTTCGCAACGGCGTCGACCGACCGGCGGCGCGGGCGGACTTGGAGCGCCTGGCCCGTACCAGCGGCTCCTACGAGGCGCTGGCCCAGGTGTACGAGCAGCTCGCCACCAAGCTGAATGAGCCCGAGGGCGTGGACGTGCTGCGGCGGGCGGCCGAGCTGCGCGAGCACCTCGGCCTGTCCGAGCAGGCCATCAAGGACTGGCAGGCGCTGCTGGCGGCAGCGCCCCAGGACCGGCAGGCGCTCGACGCGCTGGGCCGCCTGTACGAGCAGAGCCGCAACGCCAAGGAGCTGGCAGAAATTACCCTCAAAAAGGCGCAGCTCGCCGGGGCCCCGGCCGAGCGCCGGGCCCTCCTCATGCGGGCCGGCGCCTCGCTGGAGGCAGCCGGGGACGAAGGCCGCGCCGTGGACGCCTTCAAGGAAGCCCTGGCCCTGGACCGTGGCGTCGACGGCCTCGAGGCGCTGGACCGCCTGTACGGCAAGGCCAAGGACTTGGAGGCGCAAGGCGACATCCTCGCCCAGCTGGTGCAGGCCACCTCGGGCGACGTGCGGCGCAGCTACCTCTTGCGGCGGGCGCAGCTGCTCGAAAAGCAGGGGGATTTGGCCCCGGCCGTGGCCGGCTACGCCCAGCTGCTGGAGGGCGCGCCCAGCGACCCCAACGCGGTGGCCGGCCTCGAGCGGCTGTTGGCCAGCGAGGCCGTCCGGCAGGAAGCGGGGCGCGTCCTGGAAACCGTCTACCGGAGCCTCAACGACGGCCGGCACCTGGTGGACGTCCTGGAAATCCGCATCCCGGTGGCCAACACCGCGCAGCGTCTGGCCCTGCTCGAGGAGGTGGCGACGCTGCGCGAGGCGCTCGGGCAGAAGGAGCTGGCCTTTGCCGCGCGCACCCGAATTTTCGCCGAGGCGCCGGAGAACGCCGCCTCGCGGGAGCAGCTGGAGCGCCTGGCCGCCGAGTGCGGTGCCTTCGAGGAGCTCGCCGCCGCCTATGAAGACCAGCTCGAGCGCGGCGTCACCAACGCCACCTCCACCGAGCTGTGGCGACGGCTGGCCTACCTGTACTCCGAGAGACTGGAGCGCCCGGAGCTGGCGGTGAAGGCCTACGAGGAGCTGGCCCGGCGAGAACCGAAAAACCTGGACGTCTTGGCGGCGCTGGCCCGGTTGCTTCAGAAGCAGCACGACTGGCACGCGCTCGCCGCGGTGATGAAGCGCCAGGTGATGGCCGACCCCTCGCCAGCCAGGCAGATGGAGCTGCTGGCCGAGCTGGGCGCGCTGGCCGAGGAGTCCCTCGCCGACCGGCAGCTCGCGGCACAAGCCTACGGCGAGATTCTCGCCCGGAAGGCCGATGACGCGGGCGCCATCCGCGCCCTCGGCAAGGTGCTCACCGAGAGCGAGCGCTGGCCGGAGCTGGCCTCTCTCATCGTCCGGGAAATTCAACTGGCCGAGGCCAACCAGCGCCCCGAGGAGATGTTTGACTTGATGGTGCGCCTCGGCCGTCTGCGCCTGGCACGCCTCGACGACCCACGGGGCGCGCTGGCCATGTTCGAGGACGTGCTGCGGCGCCGGCAGGGCCACGCCGGTGCCATCGGCGCGCTGGAGGAGATGGCGCGCTCGCAGAGTCCGCTACGGGGCGAGGCGGCCGAGGCGCTGGAGCCCATTTTCACCGCCGGGGGCGACCACCTGCGCCTCGTCCAGGTGTTGGAGGCGCGGGCTGCCACCGAGCCCAAGGCCGAGGACCGCGCCGCGCTGCTGCGCAAGGTGGGGAAGCTGTACGCCGGGCCGATGCAAAACCCGGAGCTGGCCTTTGTCGCCGCGGCCCGGGCGCTGCGCGAGCTTCCCGACGAGGAGCCCTCGCTGGCGCTGGCGGTGGGCCTGGCCGAGCGCGCTCCGGCGCATGAGGAGCTGGCATCGCTCTTGGAAGAGGTGCTGCCACGGGCCTCGAGCGACGCGGCCCGGGTGGGCATTACCCGGGCCCTGGCCCGCGCTCAGCAGTCTCTCGGACGGACAGAGGAAGGCGTCCACGCCTGGGAGCGACTGCTCGAGGCGGTGCCGGCCGATGGCGAGGCCCTCGGCGCCCTGGAGCGCCTGCACGCGCAGGCCGGCCGGCCGGCGGACGTCCTGGAAGTGCTGCGCCGCCAGTTGGCCGTGGCCGAGGACGCCAAGGCCAAGACGGCCCTTCTGTTGCGCATGGCCAGCCTGCAGGACCAGACGCTGCAGGACCCGGTTGGCGCGCTGGCCACCCTGCGCCGGTTGCTCGAGCTCAAGGCGGATGACCCCGAGGCCCTCGAGCGCATGGACGCCCTGTGCACCCGGGCCGAGCGCTGGCCCGAGGTGGCCGACGTGCTCGCCCGGCGCACCGCCCTGGCCGACGGCCGGACCGCGCTCGAGCTCAAGGCCCGCTTGGCCGAGGTGCGCGAGCTACGCCTGTTGGACAAGTTTGGGGCGCTCGAGCTGTACCGGGAAGTCCTGGCGGCCGAGCCCCGACACGCCCTGGCGCTCCCGCGGGTGGAGGAACTCGTCCAGAAGGACCCCCAAAACAAAGTGGCGGCGGAAGTGCTGCTCACCGCCTACCGCGCTGAGGGCGGAAGCCCCAAGCTGGCCCAGGCGCTCGAGGCCCGGGTGGCCGCCTCTCCCGACCCCTTCGAGCGCAAGACACTCTTGGTGGAGCTGGCCACCCTGCGGGAGTCGGCCCGGGAGATGGAGCCGGCCTTCCTCGCGCTGTGGCGAGCCTTCAAGGAAGACCCCAACGACGTCGCGTTGCGCGAGCGGCTGGACAAGCTCGCCGACGTGGCCAAGTCCCACGAGGAGCTGGCCGCCCTCTACGAGGAGTCGCTTCCCCGCATTGCCGAGGCCGTCGACGCGGCCCAGCTGTCCTTCCGGCTGGGCGAGCTCTTCGAGCAGCGCCTCGGTGACCCGGCCAAGGCCATCCAAAGCTACGAGCGGGCACGCACCCTGGACGTCTCCCTGGCCGTCCCCGCGCTGCAAGCCCTGGTGCGCCTGTATGCCAGCGTCTCGCGGCCGGACCGCCTGGCCGGCGCCCTGGACGAGTTGGAGAAGCGGACGGCCGACCCGGGCGAGAAGGTGCAGTTGCTGCTGCGGCTGGCGCAGGTGGCGCAGGTGGACTTGGAGGACTCGCCCCGGGCCATTGACGCCGCCGAGCGAGTGCTGGCGCTCGACCCGAAAAACGTCATCGCCGCACGGCAACTCGAGCCGCTCTACGAGGCCTCCGGGCGCCAGGACCGGCTCTTCGGCGCCTTGCGGGTGCAGCGAGACGGGGCCAGCGGCGCCGAGCGCGAGCGCATTCTGGCAAAAATGGTGAAGGTGTCGGCCGAGGGTCTGGCCGACCTCGAAGCCTCCATCGAGCTGTACAGCGAGCTGCATGCCCGGAACCCACGCTCCGACCAGGCCTTCACCGCCCTAGAGCAGGCGCTGGAGAAGGCCGAACGCTGGGAGGACCTCCGCGCGCTGCTGGCCGGACGCCGCTCGCAGGTGAGCGAGCCTCTGGAGCAGGTGCGCATTGACGAGCGGTTGGGCACGCTGCTCTACCGCAAGCTCGGTCGCCCGGAGGAGGCGGTGGCCCCGCTTCGCTCCGCCCTGGAGCGCGATGCGCGACACCGCGGCGCGCTGGAGACGCTGCGCGACGTGCTGGCCGAGCTCGGCCGCCGGGACGACTTGGTGGTGGTGCTGCGCCGCCTCATCCCGCTGCAGGACGACTCCGCGGGCGTGAAGTCCATCCGCCTGCGAATGGCGGAGGTGCTGGCGGAAATGCAGCGCCGGGAAGAGGCGCTGGACGCCGCCCGACGGGCCTTGGAAATCGAGCCGCACACCATTCCCGAGTTGGACCGGGTCCGGCAGGTCTTCGTCACCCTGCGCGCCTTCGGCGACGCGGTCCGGGCGCTCGAGCTCAAGGCCGAGGTGTACCAGCGCCTCGAAGAGCGAGACCAGGTGGTGGCCACCCTCTTCGAGATGGCGGACCTCTGGACGGGCCCGGGCGGCAAGCCAGAGTCTGCCGCTCCGGTGCTGGAGCGGCTGTTGGAAGTCGACCCGGCCAACCGCACCGCCTACGAGCGACTGCTCGCGCTGTACGCCGAGGTGAGCGACTGGCGAGCGCACGCCGAGCTGGTGGACCGCTACCTGCCCAACTTGGTGACCGAGGAGGAGAAGACACGAGCGCTGCGCGACCTCGGACGGGTGCGCGAGCAGAAGCTGGGACAGAAGGATGGAGCCTTTTTGGCCCTCTGCCGAGCGCTGCAGCTCGACCCCTCCGACGACGCCCTGCGCGAGGACGTCGAGCGGCTGGCCGAGGAGACTGGCTCCTACGAGGAGCTGGCGGCCGTCTACGAGCAGGTGGCGGACGAGTTGCCGCGCGGGCCCCTCGTCACCCGGCTGTACCTCGTCCTGGCACGCGTCCAGGACAAAAACTTGGATGACGCCGGGGCCGCCGAGGCGGCGCTGCGGAAAATTCTCGAGTTTGACCCCACCAACGCCTCGGCGCTGGACGCCTTGGCGAGCACCTTCGCTCGCCGTGGGCGAGACCGGGAATACATTGTCGCCCTGGAGCAAAAGCTAGAGGCCGCGCCCTCCATCGAGGCGAGGAAGCAAATTCTTCGCGAGATTTCGCGCACCTACGTCGAGCGGCTGAACAACGTCGACGAGGGGGCCAGCGCGCTCAGCCGGGCGCTCGAGCTCGAGCCGGACACCGAGACGCTGGCCGAGCTGGCCAAGCTGTACCGCGAGCAACACATGTGGGGGGACTTGGCTGCCACCCTGTCCCGGGCCCGAGACCTGGCGCCGTCCCTCGAGGAGCGGGCGCGCATTCAGGTGGAGGTGGCGCAGGTGCAGGAGCGCGACCTCGGCGACGAGGAGGCAGCGGTCGATGCCTACCGGCAGGCGCTCGAGCTCGACCCCCAAAATCGCGAGGCGGTGGACTCCCTGGAGCGGCTCTACACCCGCCTCACCCGTCCGGCCGACTTGTTGGCCGTCTACGAGAGACAGCTCGAGCTCACCGAGGACTACCGGGCCAAGGTGCACATCCTCTTCCGCTCCGCCGCCATCTGGGAGGACACCTACCAAAACGCCGCCAATGCCGACGCCTGCGTGGAGGGAATTCTCACCCTCGACCCCACCAACCTGCAGGCCATCAAGACGCTGGAGCGCCTGAGGCTGGCCCAGGGACGCTGGGAGGAGCTGGTGGCCGTCCTGGAGCGCCACATCCAGCTGGCCACCGAAGTCCAAGAGCAAGCCGACCTCTACGTCCAGGTGGGCGACGTCTTCCGCGACCAGCTGCGCCGCGCCGACCGGGCGGTGGACGCCTACCAGGCGGCGCTGCAGGTGGACCCCACCCACCGCCCGGCCATGCATGCCCTGGGGCTCCTCTACGAGCGCAGCGGCAACTGGCCCTTCGCCTTGGAGGTGCTGCACCGGGAGTCGCAGGTGCTGGGCCGGAGCCCTGAGGCAGTGGAGCTCTTCCACCGGATGGGGAAAATCAACGAGGACATGCTGCAGGACATCGGCACCGCCAAGGGCTGGTATGCCGAGGCACTGCGCATCAACCCCGACCACCTGGCCACGCTTCGTGCGCTGCGGGGCATCCACGAGAGCGAGCAGGACTGGGACTCCTACGAGCAAGTCCTGGCCGCCGAGGCGCGAGCGGCGGACGACCCGGCGGAGAAGGCCCAGGCCGAGCTGGCCTTGGCCCGCTTCCACAGCGAGCGTCGGGAGGACGTGGCCGCGGCCACCCATTGGTACGAGGAGGCCACCCGCCACCAGCCGGACTTGCTCGACGCCGCGCTGCCCCTGGCCGACCTGTACATCGCCCGCGAGGCCTGGGACCGAGCCGAGGCGATGCTCGAGGTGGTGGTGCGCCAGCTGCGGGCCCGCGTCTCGGCCGACCCGGAGGGCGGTGCCGACAAGGAGCTCTGCCGCCAGGTGTACCGGCTCGGCTACGTGGCCGAGAAACTGGGCCGCCGCGACGTCGCCCTGGAACACTACGAGCAGGCCTACCAGCTCGATGCCACCTACTTGCCGGCGCTGGAGGGCTACGCCCACCTCTTGGTGCAGGCGCAGCGCCAGGAGCAAGCGCTCAAGGTGCTGCAGACCATCCTCATCCACCACCGCGAGGACCTGACCGACCTCGAAGTGGTCGAGGTGTACTGGCAAATCGGCGAGGTCCACACCGCGCTCAACCAGGCCGACCGCGCGCAAAATCACTTCGAGAAGGCGCTGGCCATCGACCCGGGCCATGAGCCCACGCTGCGAGCACTCATCGTGCTGGCCGACGCCAACCACCAGTGGGAGCGCTCGGCCGAGTACCGGCAGAGCCTTTTGCAGTCGCTCGACGGTGAGCCCAAGGCCGACGCGGCTCTGGAGCTGGGCAAGCTGGCGCGTGAACAGCTCAAAGACTCGCACATCGCCATTGATGCCTATGTCCAGGCCCACCGCCTCCGGCCAGACGACGTCGACATCATGGACGCCCTGTACATGCTGTACCGGGAGACTCGCCAGTCCCAGAAGGCGGCCGAAATTCTCGAGCGGATGCTCCAGACGCCGGCCCTACAGGCCGACCCGCAGCGCGCCAAGCGCGTGTGGTACGCGCTCGGCGAGTCCTACCGGGACGACGTCAAGGACGTCTCGCGGGCGGTGGATGCCTTCAACGCGGCGCTCGAGCTGGACCCGCGTTTCGTCGAAGCCTTCGGGGCCATCGAGCAGCTCCTCTCCTCAGAGAAGCAGTGGAAAGCCCTCGAGGAAAACTACGCGCGGATGATTCAGCGTCTGCCCAAAACCGAGGACACGCACCTCGCCCGAATGGTGCTGTGGCGAACGCTGGGGGACCTCTACCACCAGGTCCTCAAGCAACCGCAGGAAGCCCTCATGGCCTTTCAGGTGGCCGCCGCCGGACTCCCCGACGACGCCGCCGTCCAGGAGACGTACGGCGACCTCTTGGCCAAGCTGCCCGGTAGCGAGGAGAAGGCCGTGGCCGCCTACCGCCGGGCGCTGGCCGGCACAGAAAACCCCCGCAAAGTGGCCTCCGCCCTGGCCGAGCTGGCCGCCAAGCGCAAGGACTATGACGGGGCGTGGATGGCGGCCCAGGTGGTGTCCGGGGTGCTCGGAGACCCCGGACCGGCGGAGAAGGAAATTCTCACCAAGCTCGGCCCGTACGCCAAAAAGCGGGAAATTCCGCAGCGCGGGCTCACCGACCGGCTGTGGACCGGTCAGCTCTTCCATCCCAAGTTACGCACCCCGGTGGCGGAGATTTTTGGGCTGCTCTTCCAGCACGCCGGCCACCTTTTCGCCACCTCGCTGAGCCAGGTAGGCATCAACCCCAAGCGCCACCGCATCGACGTCAGCACCGCGCCGGAGTACCAAATCCACCACTACCGCTCGGTGGCCAAGCTGTTGGGCATGGAAGCGGTGGAACTCTTCTCGCCCTTTCTGGTGGCCACCCGGGACAAGCTGGCCAAACGCAGCGCCGAGCCTGCGCCGGAGCCGCTGGTGGGCATCGAGATTTGTCAAACCCATCCGGTGTCCCTCAAGGTGGGCGGCCGCTTCTTCGGGGAGTTGGGCAAAGACGGCCAGCGCGACACCTATGCCCTTTTGGGCCGCACCCTGGCCGGGCTCCGCCCCGAGCTGGCGCTCGCCCAGCGGCTGCTTCCCGAGCAGCTGGACGCCCTCTTCCAGGCCGCGCTGGCCCTCGCCGGCTTCAGCTGGCGCTGGACTGCGCCGCACGCCGTCATCGAGGCCGAGCGCCAGAAACTCGAGCCGGCCCTGCCGGACTCGGCCCGGGTGGCCCTGGCCCGCGCCGCTCAGGAAGTCCTCCGGCGAGGCAACTCCGACAGCCTCAAGGAGTACCTGGAAGGCGCCGAGCTCACCGGACTCCGCTGTGCCCTCTTCGTCGCCGGGGACGTCGAGCCGGTGAAGCGGCTGGTGCAGGGGGAGACGGGCTCCGCCTTCCGGATTCCAGCGAAGCCGAAGCTGCGCGAGCTGATGGCGTTCGCCGTCTCGGAGGACCTGGCCACCCTCCGGGCGGCGGTGGGCACGGCGGTCGAGGTCCCCAGTCGGAAGTAACCCCCCCGCCGGTCGCCCCCCTGTAGGCCCCCTCCGGCTGCCCTGCGGCCGGACCGGCCCGTTCCTTGACCCGTGCCGCTAGGGGCGGTGTAAGGTGATTCTGGCGGAAGAAACTCTCGACCTTTCAGAGGCTTCGCCAGTCCGATGCGCTTTGCCTGCGACAGCTGCCGTGCGCAGTACATGATCAGCGACGAGAAGGTCGGCGCGCGCGGCGTCAAAGTGCGCTGCAAGAAGTGCGGGCATGTCATCCACGTCCGCCGCCCCGACGCCGAGGCCGACGCTGCTGCCGCCGGCGCGGTGGCCGCGTTGCAGGAAACCGAGAGCCCGGCGGCCGTCCCCGACGCGCCTACCGAGGACAACAACATTTTCAGTGGCGTGGACGAGGACGAGATAGGGGCCGCGTTCGACCAGGCCCTGGGCGGAGAGGCAGCCGCCGTCACCAACCCCTTCCAGCCGCCGGCCGACACCGACTCGACCCAGGTCATGGACGAGCAGTCGGTGAAGCGCTTCGCCGAGATGTCTCTGGGCGGCGGCACACCGACGCCCGTCCCGCCACCTCCGCCGGCGGCGGGCTACGAGTGGTTCGTCGCCGTCAACGAGGTGCAAACCGGTCCACTCAGCGAGAGCCGGGTGAAGGAGCTGTGGGACCGGGGCGAGATTGGGCCGGACAGCCTCACCTGGCGGCAAGGGCTGTCGGATTGGATTCCGCTCTCGGATGTGGGGGAGCTGGCCACCCTGTTGGCACCCCGGCCGGTCCGTCCAGTCTTCGCTGGTCCGGCCGTGACGCCCATGCCGTCCTCAGTCATGACGGTCCCGGTGGAATCCGCCTTCAGTGCCGGGGGGATGACGCGGACCGTCCGCTCGGAAGTGCCGGTGGCGACAGCCACCCCGGACACCGGCTTCCGCCCGACGGCCACCGCGGCACTGGCCTCCTTGGTGAAGGACGAGATTGCCGCATTGAATAAGCCGCCTCCTCCGCGGGAGGCCCCGGCGCCCGCGCCGAGGTCCATCCTCGAGGTGCCAGAGGAGCCGGTGAAACGGCCCGGCCCGTCTTCGACGGCCATGCCGGCAGTTCGCCCGGGTGCGAATGGCGCGCCCACCGTGCCGACGCCCTTCGCCTACCGGACCTCCACCTCGTCCGCCGCTGCCGCCGCGCGAAAGGGCATTACGGCTTGGCTGGCCGGCCTCGGCATTATTGTGGCCGCGCTGGTGGTGGTGGTGGGCTTTCTCATTTTTCAAACCCTCCACAAGCCCGCTCCACAGGTGGTGGCGGTGTTGCCTCCGCCGCCGGTGCCTGCGCCGGCGGCCCCCCCCGCACCGGTCCCCAGCACGCCTGGGCCGGCCGTGGCCAGCGCCGTGCAGCCGACGACGCCGCCCGCGCCGTCCAAGCCCACCCCGCCTGGTAGCCTGGCCAAAGCTCCCACGCCCGTTCCGGCGGTGGAGCCCCCAACGTCCCGGCACGGGACACGCCACACCTCCAAGGGCCAAAGCAACGGCTCGGACAACACGCTGGAGGGTCCTGCCAAGGACACCATCGAAGCGTCGCGTCCGCGCAACAAGGCCGACGACTTGTTCGACGAGGTCTTCGGAACGCCCGATGGAAAGAAGGCGGCGCCGGAGGGAAAGAAGACGGCCTACGTGCCGCCGGCCCCGGGTGTCACCGACGTGCCGGAGAAGGTCGGCGACGGCGACATCATGTCGGTGGTGCTGGCCAACAAGAGCGCCATGGTGCGCTGTGTGGACGAGCAAAAGTCCCGCGACCCAAATCTACATGGGACGCTGGTCATGCACTGGGTCATTCAGACATCCGGAAAGACGACCAACGTCGCACCGGTGACGGAGGGCTACAAGACGTCATACTTCGCCACCTGCATGACGGGACTGGTGAAGACGTGGCAGTTCCCCAAGCACCGTTACTCCCCCGGCCAAGCAGTCGACTTCCCGTTCAAGTTCTGACGCTGTCGGTCAAGCTTCCTCCTCCCCGCCGCGATGCGACTTCCGCTCGAGCCGCCGTTGCCTGACCTGCCAATTCGGCCGGTCCAGGAGATGGGTCTCAAGGAGCTGGAGCGCGTCCGCCACATCCTCCGCGGAGGCAGCATCATCGACTGGCGCCGGCCACACTTCCGGACGCGCGATGAGGTGGACCGCTTCCTGCGGCTGTGCTGCCTGGACCTCAGCCAGCCCCACGACGAGGCCTGGGCCCGCCTGGTGCTGGCGGACGCGGTGGAATACCTGCGCCGGACGTTCGGCTACCGCGTGGCCGAGGCGGTGGCGCACCCGGCCGAGCTGCACGACCTCTTCATCTACGCCTCCGGCTTCAAGGAGCCGCGGCTGCGCCGCATCGCCTGCATCGTCCTGAAGTGCATGCACGTGGTGCAGCACATTGAAGGCCGAGACCTCCAGTACCGACTGGCCGTGTCGGAGGCCGCCCTGGCGGACATGGCCATCCGCAAGGTGTCGGGGGCCATGGACGAGGCCCGACAAAAGGGACTCCCCATCTCCGAATTCTACCACTCGGTCAAGACGCGCGAGTCGCTCATCACCAAGCTGTTGGCCAAGAAGGAAACGGTGGCGGCGCAGGTCTACGACAAGACCCGGTTCCGCATCGTCACCCGCACCCGCGGCGACATCCTCCCGGTGCTGTACTTCCTCACCCAGCGGCTCTTCCCGTTCAACTTCGTCGTCCCAGGCCAGACTGAAAACAGCCTGCTCCCCTTTAAGAGCCTGTTGCGCGAATTCCCGCATTTCGCAGCGCACGCCAACGAGCTGCACCTCGACCCCAACTTCGAGGACCGGGAGGCCAACGCCGGAAACCCCTTCAGCGGGGCCGCTTACCGGGTGCTCAACTTCGTGGTGGACCTGCCGCTGCGGCTGGACGCCTGGTTGCCGCCCCCCGAGCAGGACCACCGGGAGCGGAAGGGACGCGTCACCTTTACGCTGGTGGAGCTTCAGATGCTCGACGAGCGCACCGCCGCCACCAATGAGATGGGGGACAGCGCCCACGTCCGGTACAAGCACCGCCAGCGGCTGAAAGTGCTTCGCCGTCTTTCGCGGGGACTGGTCGTCCCCAAGCACGTCGAACCGGAGCCGGGCGAGGCGGAGTGACACGGGGCCCCCCCCGGCGGTGACGGAAACCCGGCTGGACCCGAGGCGCCCCTCGGACACCCCAGCGGCGTCGGGCTACCTCCGCTTCCGATTTTTCTTTCGGGCCTGTCGCTCGCGCTTGCGCTTCTCGTTCAGCGCGTCGCGGTCCATGGGCTTGCTGGCGGGTGCATTGGAGTAGCCCATCAGCCGGGCTCGATTCATGGCCGCCTGCCCCATCGGCGAGGTGTAACCGGGCGCCAGCGTTGGCAGCTGCATGGGCGTTCGACCGCCCAGGGCCTGCTCCATCATCGGGCCGTCCTTCCCGAAGAGAGCCCCCATGTCCAGGTTCTTCATTTTGGCAAGCTGCCCGAGCTGCTTGAAGCCAGGGATGCGGCCCAACAGGCCCGGGTTCTGGCCGACGGCGCCCATCACCTGCTGCATCATCCGGTACTTGCCCATCAGCTCGCCGACGTCCTTCTTCGAACGGCCCGAGCCCCGTGCAATGCGGGCGGCACGCGCGTCGTCGATGAGGCTCGGCTGAAGGCGCTCCTTCTCCGTCATCGAGTCGTACAGCGCCTCGATTTTTCCGAGCTCCTTCTCGTCGGGGTTGAGCTGCTCGGACATCTCCCCAAAGACGGGAAACTTCTCGAGCAGCTCCTTGAGCGGGCCCATCTTCCGCACCGTGCGGATTTGCTCGACGAAGTCCTTCAGGTTGAAAGTGCCGGTGAGCAGCTTGGCGGCGTCGGCTTCCGCCTTCTCCTCGTCGACCACCGACTCGAAGTCCTTCATCAGGCCGACGATGTCCCCGAAGCCAAGGATGCGGCTGGCCAAGCCCGCCGGGCGGAACTCCTCCAGGCGGTCCATCGCCTCGCCCAGTCCGAGAAACTTGATGGGCTTTCCGGTGACTTCTTTGATGGACAGGGCGGCACCGCCACGCGCGTCTCCGTCCAATTTGGTGAGGATGAAGCCGTCCAGGCCGAGAAGCCGGTTGAACTCGCTGGCCGTGCGGACGGCGTCCTGGCCAATCATCGCGTCACACACCAGAAGCACCGAGTCCGGGTGCACCGACGCTTTCATGGCGCCCAACTCCGCCATCAGGGCCTCGTCGATGGCCAACCGGCCGGCGGTGTCCAGCAGCACCACGTCCCGCTTCTGGTCCCGCGCCGCGGCATAGCCGGCCGCCGCCAGCTCGGGTGGGGTCAGCCCGCCCTGGAAAAAGACCGGCACGTCGATGCGCTCACCTAGCAGCTGGAGCTGCTCCACCGCGGCCGGGCGCTGCACGTCGGCGGCCACCAGCAGCGGCCGTCGGCCCTGCTTCAGCAGGTGGCTGCCGAGCTTGGCGGTGGTGGTCGTCTTCCCCGAGCCCTGCAGGCCCACCAGCATCACCCCCGACACCTGGCCCTTCGGCTTGAGGTGAAGGCTGGTGTCGACGGGCCCCATCAGCGTCTCGAGCTCGTCGTGGCAAATTTTGATGAATTGGTCGGCGGCCGAGGCCTTGAGCGCCCGCCCGGCGCGGTCGGTGGCCCGCGTTTGAACGCTTTGCCCGACCGCCTTCTCGCGGATGCGCGCCACAAAGGACTTCACCACCTCGAAGGAGACATCGGCCTCGAGCAGCGACACCCGGACGTCGCGGAGCGACTCGTCCACCAACTCCGCGGTGAGCTCCTCCCGGCCAGCCAGCCGCTGTTTGGCAGCGCGAAAACCCTTGGTGACGGTCTCCAGCATGAGGCGGTGCTCTTACACCACGGGCACGGGCCGAGGCGACCCGTCCTGTTGCAAGGCGGTGAGCAGTTGCTTT
This sequence comes from Myxococcaceae bacterium, assembly GCA_052147975.1. Taxonomy (GTDB): domain Bacteria; phylum Myxococcota; class Myxococcia; order Myxococcales; family Myxococcaceae; genus JADGRA01. The sequence goes on along the minus strand of JBKQJL010000194.1, from coordinate 65,090 downwards.
TGTGGACTCCCCTCGCATACAGCCCCTTCACCGGGGGGGGCCTGCTGCCGTGAAAACGATGGGACTGGCGCTGGAGCTCATGCCCTTGCTTGGGGCGTGCGGAGGCTCCTCAAATTCCGCTGCCTCGCTTCCGCTCAACCCCGCCTTCGCGGGCGACTGGAGTGGAACCACCACCTTGGAATTGCACGACTACTGGGGGCCGCTCGCTGCCTGGGCCATTGCCCTCACGCCCAGTGGGTGCACGCTTGCCATCCAGGGCGTCTGCCCTGATGGGACGGGCGAGGTGGACGCCACCGGCTCGTCGGACTTCGCCCAGTGGGGAGGCAGCTTTTCTTGCGCCGGCGTCCAATCCGCGGACTGCACCTCCTACGTCGTCACCTATACCCGCGCCACGGCGACACTTTCCCCCGCCCCAAACCAACTGACGCTCGTCGCCACCGGAAGCACTTGGCCTGCGGCCTCAGCGGGCCTGCCACCCTGGAGTACACAGCCACGCGCGGTCCGTGAGGCAACGCCCACGGGCCGCACCACTCCACCGTTTCTCCCGGAACCCCTGTTTTGACGATTCCCCCGGCGAGTGGAGCGCGCACGGGCCCTTTCAGCTCGGGGCGGCCCTCACGGTCACGGAAGACCCGCCCGACAGGCGGTGACGCTTCGAGCGCTCAGCACACCCAAGGCGCGTTGCGCCCACGGCCGCCTTCCGCCCTGGTGCGAGGCGCACCCACCCAACCGCCGAGACGAAACCCGAGTTGGGTGCTCCTTTGAGTTAACCACCGTGATCACGGATAGTTGGGTCAGATGACAATTCGTTCGGAGAACCCACGTGCGGTTCTCCTGGCCTCTGCGGCTTACGCGGGGACCTTGGCCACCGTTCGCGAACTTGGCGCCAACGGCATCAGGGTCAGCGTGCTGTCGGGCCCTCGTCTCGCCACCGGATGGTCACCGCGCATCTCTGCCGCCGCGTGGTCGCGCTATGCCAACCGCACCGTTCGTTCCCCGCCCGAGCGCGAGAATGAGAAATTTCTCGCGACTCTGCTGGCAATTGGTGCGGCCGACCCGGGGCAGGTGCTGCTGCCCACCTCGGATGAGACGGCGTGGCTTTACACCGTCCACGCCGCATCGCTCGCGCGGCGGTTTCGCCTCTATCAACCCTCGCTCTTGGCCATCCAACGCATTCTCGACAAACAGCAATTTGCGGCTGCCGCCAGAGCAGCGGGCGTTGACTGTGTCCCCATCTGGGAGGCTCGCAGCCAAGCGGCGCTGGAAGCACTCGCTCCAACCTTGCCCTACCCGATTCTCATCAAGCCGCGAACCCACGTGAACCGTCTGAGAAATGACAAGGGGGTTTGGGTCGGGTCGGCGCAGGAGCTGGTGCAGGAGTACCCAAAATTCATCGAGCGCGAGAAAGACGGATTGCCGAACAACCCCCTGCTGCCGGACGCGCGCCTTCCGATTTTGCAACAATTCGTCGCAGTCAAAAGCGAGGGCGTTTGCTCCGTCACCGGATTCATTGACCGGACCGGAGAGCTTTTCGTCACGCGCCAAGCGAAGAAAGTCCTCCAGCGCTCGCAGCCGGCCGGCGTGGGCATCTGCTTCGAGTCGTTGCCGAGCAATCCGGCCTTGTCCGACGCCGTGCGGCGACTCTGCCGGGAACTCGGCTACTTCGGCATTTTCGAGGTCGAGTTTCTCTACACCAACGGTGCCTGGGCGGTCATCGACTTCAACCCGCGCACCTTCAACCAGATTGGCATGGACATTCGCCGGGGGATGTCCCTCCCGCTGTTCGCCTGGATGGATGCGGCCGGGGAGCGGGAAGCGCTGCACGCCGCGGTGGCCGCGGCGCAGGTGGCGCCGCCGGGAAGTGCAGCGACCGTCTTCTGCGACCGCTTCACGCTCCGGGCGCTGCTTCTCGCCAAGCGGCTGACGCGCCGAATTTCAAAAGAGGAGCTCGCGTACTGGCGCGCCTGGATGAAACGCAATGCCGCCGCTTGTGTTGATGTGGCAGCCTCGGACGACGATCCTTTGCCAAGATGGGTTCATGTGATTTCGGAGATTTTCGTCGGTCTGAGGGCGTTTCGCCGTTTTCTGCGCTTGACGCCCCGGACCTCCAAGAAGGCCGCAACCCAGGTCGAGGAGTTGCGGCTATGAGGAGAGTGCCTGTCGCCATCATCGGGGCCGGGCCCTACGGCCTCTCGCTGGCAGCCCACCTTTCGGCGCGCCAGCTGGAGCACCGGATATTTGGCACGCCAATGCGCTTCTGGGTGAATGTGGCCGCGGCCGGCAGTCGGCGTTTCCTGAAGAGCTACTGCTTTGGCACAAACTTGTCTGCGCCGACACCGGGGTTCGCGTTTGCGGATTACAACGCGCCCCGCGGACTGGAAACCTTCGAGCCTTGCTCCATCGGCAATTTTGCCGCCTACGGACAATGGTTCCAAGAGAACGTGGTGCCCTGGGTCGAGCCAGTCGATGCTGTCCAGGTGAGGCGGGACGGTGAGGGATTCGTCGTGCAGCTGGCGAATGACGAGCGACTGTCTGCCTCAAGCGTGGTGTTGGCCACGGGCTTGAGTGGCTTCGCCCACACCCCCAGCGAGCTGGCAAAGCTGCCCGCGGGGCTCTGCACGCACACCGCCAACGTGAGCTCGTTCGAGTCCTTCCGCGGGCAGGCCGTGGCCGTCATTGGCGGCGGCCAGTCCGCGCTGGAGGCGGCGGCACTCTTGCACGAGGCGGGCGCTCGGCCGCAGCTGCTGGTGCGCGACGGTCGGGTGCTTTGGCACACACAGGTCAGGCAGGAACGCAGCCTCTGGCGCAAAATCCGGTCGCCCATCACAGGGCTGGGGACGGGCCCCAAGGCCTGGGCGCTGACGAAATTCCCCGGTGGCATGCACCGCCTCCCGGGGCCGTGGCGAACTCGGTTTGTCAAAAACCACCTGCCAGCGGAGGGGGCCTGGTGGCTTCGGGAGCGGGTGGAAGGCGTTGTCCCCATCCATTGCAACACGGCCATTGTCACGGCGGCGGAACACGGCAGTCGAGTGACGCTACGACTGCGTGAAGGCAACGCGGCTGGTCAACGCACCCTCGAAGTGGACCATGTCGTGGCCGGCAGCGGCTACCTCGTCGACGTCGAGCGCATGTCGGTCCTGGAGCCCAAGCTGCGTGCGAGGATTCAGCGTCTGGAGGCCGCGCCACGGCTCAACAGCGTCTTTGAAACGTCGGTCCCAGGACTGCATGTCATTGGTCCGGCCGCAGCGATGAGCTTCGGTCCCCTCTACCGCTTTGTGGTGGGCGCCGAATACACGGCCGAGACGGTGGCGGAGCACCTCACCCGGGCCGCTGTGCGGGCCGCGTGACGATGGCCGAGGCTCCGGTCGTCTTCTTGCCGGGCGCCGGAGGCTTGGCTCCTGAGTTGTCGGTGCTGCGGGCTGGACCGTTGGATGGGACGCGATTCATTCCCATCCGCTACCCCGGCTGGAGACGGTACGCAGCACCGGACTTTTCGGCGGAGTCGCTCATCCAGCAACTGCTGGAGGACGTGGTCGCAGCCGTCCCCAGCGGTCCGGTCGCTCTGCTCGGGGTGTCTTTGGGAGGGCACTTTGCCTACGCCCTGGCGCTTCGGCTTCAAGCGCTGGGCCGAGAGGTGGCCGGGGTCTGCCTGATTGATTCCTTCATGGTTTCCTCGTCGGCCGCCGGCGAGGGGTGGCTTCGCCGGGCGCTGGACGACGCCTTCTACCTGCTTCGCAAGGGACGGCTGCGGGACTTTCTCCGCCAATTGCTGGCGAAAGGCTGGCGTGCGCTGATGCGCCTGGCCGGGCCGCGATTGGTTGGCTGGGCGCGTCGGCTGGGGGACGCAAACCCGAGACGAGGGGATGGAGACGCACACTCGCTGTTTCAATTCGAATTGAGCCTGCGGCTCCTGCTTCGCACAACGGCCCCTTGGGTCGCGTCGCTGGACCGAAGTCCTGTCCCGTTGGACGCCCCGGCGGCGTTGCTGCGGACGCCGATGACGAGCTCGGACGACGAGGCCTGGCGCCGTCGCTGTCCCCAGCTTGACATTGTCGAAATTCCGGGCGGTCACCAGACGCTGTTTGAGTCCGAGAACATCGACGCGCTTCGCTCCGCATTCCTCTCGGCGAAAGCACGCTGGCGCCGGCGGTAGGCCCGTGTCCGGGCCAATTTACGAGTCCCGGTCCTCGCCGGCGCGCTGGTGTTCGCCCCCCGGCGCCTTCGTCTCGGCGGGCGCAGTCCAGAGTGGACTTCGCCCTTTTCCTTGGCTACTCAGTCAGGTGGCGCGGGTGGCGAAACCGGTAGACGCAGCGGACTTAGAATCCACCTTTTTCAGAGCGGAAGGAGCGCCCGCCACACCTCGGCCACAACGGACCCTGCGCGAGTACCTGCAGGCCTTCGACCGGGCCGTGCGTGAGGTGATGCCGTGAAGCACCGCCGTCGCTTGCCCCTCCCCGTCGGGCTAACCGTCCTATTACTGGGCGTCGTCCTCGCGGTCGCCGCCCCAGTGAGGGCCGTCGGGTGGGTGCTAGCGCGTGTCGTGGCCGCGCACCGTCGACGTGCTGCCAGGCGGGCGGAGATGACATGGCCAGTCGAAGCGCGTGTTGCCGCCTGGTTGGGGATCGACCTCGCCAAATAGTACGGGGGCAGAGTGTCGGCCCTCTGCTACCAAGCGTCCCCAACGTTTCACCTGGAAGTCTGGGATCGTCGCAATAATCTCGACGTCCCCGATCTTACGGCCCCCCTTCGCGTTTTTCGACCAGTAGCCACAACGGCGCCGATCCGCGGCCACAACACGAGGGCTCCAAGGGTAGTCTCTAGAGGAGAACCCAGCCTCTGCGAGACCGGGCCTGGGCTGCAAGCCAGGAGTGGAGAGGTCGTGTGGGCGAAGTGGCAGATTTCAGAGTGGGAAGTGTCTCTTGCTAAATTCGCCTGCCGCAAAGTAGAGCCCTTGGAGAAGCCGCCGTTCTGAAAGGCCCGGACAGGTGGTAGCCAAATCGAAACAGCCTGACGACTGCGGCAACGCACAAACTGAGGTGGGCTGGCCAAAACCCTTCAAGGAATGGCAGAGGGCGAGTCGAGGCCAGAGGGCGTTATGGTCCGGCTTTCTCGTCTGTGTTTTGTGGAACGTTGCGGTGCTCGTCGCGGGATCGATCGTGTCGAATGGCGACGTCGTCGCTCTTGCGTTGGTCATAGCTCCGGTCACGTTCGTGCTTGGAGTCAGCTGGCTTGCGTTTTTGGTGTTCGATCGGGGCCGCAGTCAAGGAAAGTGAACCATCACCCCTTCTCGAGGGATTCGGTGCTCATGTCCCGGGCCAGGCGCTGCACCTCGGAGAACTGCTTTGGGCGTCCAGTAGGGTTGCCCGATTCGCCCGGCTTCCAGGGGCTCACTTCGGTCTCCACTGGGGCGGCAAGTCGGTGTGCTTCTGGCCAGGGGTGTGTGGCTGCTGCTTAACGAGCTGGGGCGGCGCTGAGGGCGTGTAAGGGGCCGACGGGCGAGGGAAAGACTTCTGCGGGGGCGTATCCAGGGTGGGGATGCTCACGGGGCTATTCCCTCAGCCAGCCAGCTGGGTAGATGAGCCGGCGGGGTGAGCCAAGACGGGGTTTCGCGCCAGCGCAAAAGCCCGAGCTCGCCTTGGCCCACATCGACGGTCGAGTAGGGGAGCAACACGTGTCCGTCGCCACGAAGCGTGACGCCCTTACCGAGGCCATGCGTGCGGACGGGGCGAGGACCGCGGTGAGGTTACAAGCGGGGTTTTGGCGGTGGTACTCGAGCTTGCTGCCGTTGGCCGGGCCCTGGTCGTCTCCCTCTGCAACCCTCGAGCCCTGTAATAGTTCTAAGATCTTAGAGTTTGCTCGGGTGGCGAAACCGGTAGACGCAGCGGACTTAAAATCCGCGGTCCTCGAAAGTGGACGTGTCAGTTCGACCCTGACCCCGAGCACTCGTTGGCGCACGGGCGCACCTGAGTGCGCTTGCCCTTCCGGCGATGGCTTGTCGAAAAGGGGAGCGCCACGGCAATCGGCGGCCGGCCGCCCGACGTTGGGTTAGGCGGAGCGAGGTTCCGGGCTGCCCAGCGACTCCGACTCGAGAATGACGCGGAAGCGCTTCTCGTAGCTTCCCACGCACCGGCGGCCGCAGAACCAGCCCAGCCGCTTCACCGAGACGGCTCCCTGGCCGTGCAGCTCCTCAGCCGTTGGACACAGGCCCCCCTGGCCCTGGACAGCCAGCGGGGCGCGGCACCAGTTGCAACGCACCGGCGCCCCCTTTGCCTCGCGCTTTCCGAAATTCCAGACCATCTGCCCGCGCACTCCTCCCGAAGGAAACCGCCAACCGCTTCACCGTCCCAAAGCAGAGTGCGTGCCAGCGTCCTCCGACGGGTGTTTGGAGGTGCTGTGGACAAGGACAAGCAACCAACTTGCCGCCAACACTCGCTTCTTCCCCGGGCGGAGTGTGGGGAGATGTCCCCCAGGCTGCGGGGGTCTGTCCCACCCGGGCTGGGTCCAGCAACCATGCTGCGCTCCGTCATAAGGTGGGCTTGGAGACAGCAGTGCGCTCGGCTGGCGGTGGTGAAGCGGGGACGACACTGAGCGCCCCCCCTGGAGGAGACGTCGCTTGCCCTTCGAAGTCCACACCGTGCGTTCCCACAACCGCCTGCGGGTGAGGGCTTGGGGGCACCCCACGCCCGAGGAAGCCTTTGCCCTGGCCTCAGAGGCCATTGAGGCGCTCTCCAGGCTTCGCGCTGGATTTGACGTGCTGGCGGACGTCTCCGGCCTGGGGAGCCTCCCGGACGGCTGCATGCCGCAGGTCGAGCGGCTTCAGTCCTACTTCGTCAAAAACGAAGTGGGACGTGTCGTCCGCGTCTGCGGGGCTCTGCCGGATGTCGTCCTCAAGCTCGAGCGGCAAGCGCGAGCCGCAGGGTACGCCGCCCACTTGGCCACCTCCGTGGCCGAGGCAGAAGCGCTGCTCGACAGCCCTCGCTAGGCTGGCTCAGTTGGCCAGCCAGCTTCAGGCCGCCGGCAGCTCGCGCGCCGGGACCTCGCCCAGCCGTCGCTGCTCGCCAACGAAGCGTCGGCGGTAAAAGCTCGAGGTGTTCTTGTTGCACACCACCTGGAAGCAGGTGGAGCCTCCGCGCTCGGGAACCACCACCGACCAGGCGAGGAAGAGGTTCCACAGCCGGAACCAGCGCTCCCCGTAGGCCTTCACCACCGCGTCCTTGTTGGAGAGCCAGTTGCGGTACCAGCGCTCGATGGTCATCGAGTAGTGGATGCCGATGTTTTCCACGCTGTGGATTTCGAAGCCAGCGCACTCGAGCTGCTTGGTGACGAAGCTCAAGGGGAGGCTCGCATCGGCTCCCTGGAAAATGTACTTCGACATGAACATGCCCCAGCTGAAATCCTCGGGCGTCCAGTTGCGGCGCAGGCCAGCAATCTGCAGGAAGAAGAGGCCGTCATCGCTCAGCATTCCGGACAGCTGCCGGAGGAATTTCTGGAAGTTCCGGATGCCGACGTGCTCGGCCATTTCGAGGACGCTGATTTTGTCGTAGCGCTGGTGCGGGATGGCCCGATAGTCGAGCGTCAGCACGCGTGCGCGGTCCTGAAGGCCCGCCGCCGCGATGCGCTCGGTCCCCAGTTCCGCTTGGCGGGCGCTCAAGGTGACGCCGGTGGCATCGACTCCGAAGGCCTGTGCGCAGTGGCGGACCAGGGTGCCCCAGCCGCAGCCCACGTCGAGCAGTTTTTCTCCTGCCCGCAGCTGCAGCTTCTCTCCGACGATGTTCAGCTTGTTGAGCTGGGCCTGCTCCAGCGTCTCGTCGCCGGTCACGAAGAAGCCCGAGGTGTAAACCATCAACTCGCCAAGAAAGGCGGCGAAGAAGTCGTTGCCCCGGTCGTAGTGGCCGGTGACCAGCTTCTTGTCCATGGCCCGGGTGTGCACCAGCACCGAGGGCAAGAAGCCCGAGAGGATGAAGCCCACCTGGCCGGCCGTCAGCCGGTAGTTGATGAATTCCTCCTTGCGGCGCAAGAAGTGCTCGAGGTCCTCATGCACCTCGAAGCGACCGTCGATGTAGCCCTCGATGAAGTCGTACATCGGGACCTTGCCGCGCAGCTGCTCGAGAGCGCCGGCCGTGGACCGGTACGACAGACACTGCTTCAGTTGGGTATCCAAGAGGGCCGGCACCATCCCAGAGCGCCTCTCCCACTGCAACGGGCGAATGGCAGGATTTTAGTCGGGGGCGTCCTGGCCAACACTGGACCGCCCATCGCCTGACGTTAGCCTGACATCCCCTCTGGTTGTGGACGCCCCCCTCACCCGTGGCGCCGGTGTAACCTTCTCGTGCTGCTGTGGAACCCGGCAGAGGAGGAAAACGCCATGAAGCTGGAAGACCTGCCTCCGCACCTCCGCGACGCTGCAGCCTCCATGCAGACGCTCGCCGGCGATGCCTACGGAAAAGCACGAGCGAAGTTTCTCGACGCGCTGGCGCAGCACACCGGAGACCTGGACAAGGCCAAGCAGCAGGCCGAGGACATCCTCGAGCAGGCCCGGTCCAAGTCCTCGGGCTTCCTCGAGAAGGCCCGCGCCAAGTCCGAGCAAGTCCTCACGCAGGCCCAGGGCAAGTCCGAGGACTTTCTCAAAAAGGCCAAAGAGCAGCTCGAGAAGAAATAGCCCGGGAAACGCCTTACGCCGCGTGCCGGATTTGGAATGCAAACGGGACTTCGTCCGCAACCGAGTCCGGCTCGGTGAGCAATTCGAGCAGGTCGGCGGAGGTAATGAGCCCCACCAACTGTCCGCCCAAGCCGACAATGGGAATCGAGTCAATGCGGTGGGCGAGCATCAACGAGGCAATCCGCGACACCGGTGCGCCGGGCGGGCAGCTGAGTGGGCTCAGCGTCATCACCTCCGCGGCGGCGACGTCCGGTAGCTCCAGCGTCCGGTCGGCCTTCAGTTGCGCGCGCAAAAGGAAGTCGCGGTCTGAAAGCAGCCCGCACAACAGTCCGCCCTGGGTGACGGGTAGGTGGCGCACCCGCAGCTTCTGGAGAATGCTCCAGGCGCGCGGGAGGCGCGTCTCGGGCGCAATGCACACCACGTCTCGGGTCATCACACGGTTGGCTTTCATGACGCGCCTGGACGGAGCAAGCCCCGTTCCGTCCGGCCCCGCGTCTGAAGCCGCCCGTGCCGCAGCGCAGTTTCTTCGCATGGACAGGGGGTTTTGCAGGCCTTGCGGAGCGCGCCCCAGAGGCGAGCGCCCTTGGCCATTCCCACCACAAAAGGGGGTACGGTGGCCCTCCACGGGCTGGTGAAGGCGGGGGCGGCGCTTCGGAAGATTGCGCTCGGCTACCCCGAAGTTTACGAGGAGTTTCCCTGGGGCGAGCGCGCCCTCAAGGTGAAGAAGAAAGTCTTCCTCTTCATGCACTACGACCAAGAACACCTCAGCCTCTCGGTCAAACTGCCTGTCTCGCACGGCGCGGCATTGATGTTGTCCTTCGCTGAACCCACCGGCTACGGCCTTGGCAAGGCCGGCTGGGTGACCGCGCGCTTTGCCCCGGGTTCGCGTCCGCCGCTGCGACTGCTCGCGGCCTGGCTCGCCGAAAGCTACCAGGCCGTTGCCCCCGCGAAACTGGCCGGCTCGCTGGTCTCCGGGCGGGCGCCGGCTCCTCCACGGTCGCGACGGCGGCGGAAAGCGGGACGGTGATGGCTCCTGCCGAAAACCCGACGGGCTCCGTCATTCGGACGCACTTGCGCGGGCAGCGGCTCCTCACCGACGCAGTGCTGAGCAAAGGCACCGCCTTCAGCGACAGCGAGCGGAGTGCGCTCGGGCTGCACGGGCTGTTGCCGCCGGTGGTGGAAACGCTCGACCAACAATGTGCGCGGGCCTACGAGGCCTACCGTCTCAAGGACAATGACCTTGAGCGTCACATCTACTTGCGCGCGCTGCAGGACACCAACGAGACGCTATGCCTGGCTCTGCTCAGCCGGCACATCGAGGAGATGACGCCCATCGTCTATACGCCCACCGTGGCGCAGGGCTGCATCAACTTCTCCCGCATCTATCGCCGCCCGCGCGGCCTCTTCATCTCCTACCCTCTGCGCGACCGCATCGTCGAGCTTCTCGACAGCCGGCCGTACCGAGAGGTGGACGTCATCGTCGTCACCGACGGCGAGCGCATCCTCGGAATTGGAGACCAAGGGGCCGGGGGGATGGGCATTCCCATCGGCAAGCTGCAGCTCTACTCGCTCATCGGTGGCGTGGAGCCCTCTCGCACGCTGCCCGTGCTGCTGGACGTCGGGACCAACAACCCAGACCGACTCCGGGCGCCGGACTACATCGGCTGGAAGCACGAGCGCATCGGTGGCGAGGAGTATTGGGACTTCGTCGAGGCCTTCGTCTCCGCAGTTGAGCGCACCCTTCCGCACGTGCTGTTGCAGTGGGAGGACTTCGCCCGGCCCCATGCGCGGCCTCTGCTCGAGAAGTACCGAAGCCGGCTGTGCACCTTCAATGACGACATCCAGGGGACGGCGGCCGTGGTGGTGGGCGCCCTGCATGGCGCGCTTCAAGTCACCGGCGAGGGACTGGCCGAGCAAAACGTCGTCATCGTCGGCGCCGGAAGCGCCGGCACGGGGCTCGCCGAGCACCTGCTGTTGGCCATGGTGCGGGAGGGGCTCTCGGAGGCCGAGGCGAGGCGCCGCTTCTTCCTCTTGGACTTGTATGGGCTACTGCACACTGGAATGGCCAACCTCTCCCCCATTCAGCAGAAGTTTGCCCAGCCACGGGAAGCGGTGGCGGACTGGGGCACCGGCCCTGACGGTCAAATCGGCCTGCTCGACGTGCTTCGGCGGGGTAGGGCGACGGTGCTGGTGGGAGTCTCTGCCCAGCCGGGGGCTTTTACCGAAGCGGCGGTGCGGATGATGGGCAGCAAGGTGTCCAGGCCCATCATTTTTCCGCTTTCCAACCCCACCGAGCGGCAGGAAGCGGCGCCGGGCGACCTCTTGCGGTGGACGGACGGGAAGGCGCTGGTGGCCAGCGGCAGCCCCTGTCCGCCAGTCCGCTTGGCCGGCCGCACCATCGCCGTCGCCCAGTGCAACAACCTCTATATTTTCCCCGCGGTGGGACTCGGCGTCACTGCCTCGCGCGCCTCCCGCGTCACTGACGGGATGATGCTGGCCGCCGCCGAGGCGCTGGGAGAGCTCTCGCCTGCAGGGACAGACTCGAGCGCCCCCTTGCTTCCGCCGCTCGAGGCGCTGCCCTCGCTGGCGCAGCACGTGGCCACCGCCGTGGCGGTGGAAGCCGTCCGGGCCGGCGTCGCGCCCGCAGCGACGGAAGCGGACATCCGTCGAAACGTGCAAGCGGCCACCTGGGCACCGGAGTACGTCTCCATTCTGCCGGCGAGCTGAAGCTGCGGCCCTCCGCCGCGGCCGCAGGCGGCGCCCCCCGCCTAGCGGTAAAAGAGGTACGTCGCCGAGTACGGCACCTTCAGCGTCGTGCCCACGGTGGCCGCATCGCAGCCCGTTGCCGGCGGCTGACCGCCGTGGGTGTCGACGCGCTGGACGTACTGCACTCCGCCCAGCGTCCCGGTGGCGTCACCCTCCTTTTTCGGGACCAGCAGCCAGGCGACGGCGTTCGGCTCCGGCGAGGGGGCTCGCTTGGCTTCGGCCGCGTTCCCCACGAAGCGGCTGCCGTCGGTGGCAACCCAGGAGGGGCCTGCCCCATGCGTCCCCACCGCGGGCGCCCCGGCCTCGGCCCCCGACGTCAAGGTGGCCTCGGGAGCAGTGAGCTTCCATTCGGCCGCCGCACCATTCGGCCTCGCGGTGCAGGTGTAGTTCTGCGTCCCATGCGCAAACCAGCGCAGCACCGGAGTGACTGTCGACGGCGCTTCAATGTCACTTGGGACCGTGGGCCGCACCAGCGGCGGTGCCGAGGCGCAGCCCCCGCTCAGCAACACCACAGCCGCGACCGCGAGGAAACGAGACGAGCCACTCCACGTCGACGCCATGCGACACCCCTCCTGGTTTTGGCGGGTGCAGCTTGCTCCGGCCGCTTCCCAACGCCAAACCGGGACGTCACTGTCGCCTGGCCGGCCTACCAACGCGCCGCGCCAAAGCCAGGAGAAAGGGCAAAGCAGTCGGGGGGACAGCCGGGGCCTAGCGCGTCTTGGCGTTGTGCTTGTCGCGGTAAATGGCGCCGCTGGTTCGGTCCTGTTGGCGGTTGACTTTGGCGTGCTCGGCCGCCGTCAGGTGCCCGCCGTTGGCCGCGCGGTCCCGGGCAATCTCGTTGCTGATGTGTGCCTCGCGGTGCTCGAGATGCGCCGTCTCTCCCTCCGTCAACTGGCCGCTCCGCACGCCCTGCGCGATGCGGCTCTGCTGGTTGGCCTCGCGTTGGTCGACCTCCGCGGCCAGAGCAGCAGAGGAGAAAACGGCGGTGGCAAACAACACGGTGGTGAACGACGGCTTCATGGCGTTTCGTCTCCTGGGGGCTTTCATGCCTGACAAAGTTTAAACCCCCACCAATTCCTTTCGTTGCAGACGCACATGCGCCGCCAACGCCGCACCGCAGCCCGGAGGTTTCTCTTGAGGTGCAGTCTCGGCCGACCCACGGTGGACCTGCACTGCCGCCCTAGGAGTTTGCGCGGGCGGTTGTCCGGGTTGAATTCAGCGCGAGCAAGCCCGTCTACCGGGGCCGCTGCACTGCTTTGAAAAAAACACCCAAGGGAAGCCGAATGCTTCCTGTCCGCGGTGCAGTGAAGCTCCTCGCCCTCGCCGCCGTGGCCTTGCCCGCCCGCGCTGGCGACAAGGCCCACGCTCGCCGAGCCATCAACGAGGCCATCCTAATTGAGCAAGCCGTGCGCAGGAATTGGTCAGGGTGGCGGACCTAGACGCGAAATTTGCTCGGGACCTCCTGGAGCACGTCAAGTACCGGGAGGAAGCAGCGGGCTCGAGAGGAGCCAAGGCCGATGACTTCCGCGCTGCGGCCAACGTCGTGGATGGAGAGGACGGGAACGCTGTTCTCGGGTTTGCAAAACGACTTCAGCGTCTTCGCCAAGCCTGACCGCGACTTCGCGGGCCCAGCGCCGTCAAGCCGCTGACATCCTCAAGCGGCAGGCAGCCGCCGCGCGCCAGGGCGTGGAAGACCATCGCGCGCACATCGAGAAGCTGAGAGCCCTGCTGGCGCGTTTGAATTAGATGGCTCAGCACAGGCGTCGAGCTCGAGGAGGCTGCTTTCTCGAGCTCACAAGGGTGGACAAGGCCGAGACAGCGCCCGTCAGCCTCCGGCTTCTCTCAGCCGGGCTTGTAAGTCGCGCCAACGCGCGCTGTTTCACGAGGGCCTTGGGCGCCACCACGCGCCAGGCCGTTTCCAGCCGTTGTCGGCACTCCGAGACCGGCAGCACGGCCAGCCGGGCGAGGATGGCGCGGTAGCCGCGGTAATGCTCGGTGAGGTAGTAGACGTCGCCCTGGGATGCGGCCAGGAATTCCTGCTCCTCCAGGCTCTCCAGCCGAAAGACAACCGACTCCCCGTCCTCCTTGAGGCGAACGAAATACCGACCGCGCACATTCAAGGCCGGCGTGCGGTACCACTGGCCCTCGGCCACCTCGGGCAATTCGCACCCCAGCGCACAGAGCCTCTCCCACTTCATGCGGCTTCTCGGACGTTCCCAAGCAGCGGCAGTGTGGGGCACGACGCCAGCGGCGAGGGGGCAGTCCGTGGCGCAGAACCGCGTTGGTGCCTCGGCGGCGTCGGGCGGGGCGTCATTGGTGCCACAGCATTCACCGGCGCCGGCCGGGAGGGCAACGCGTCAGACGCCGAAGGGGTAGGTTTCCGGGAGCCCGGGCTCCAGGGGCCCGGGGCTCAGCGGATGGACGGCGCTGGTCTCGTCGAACCAAACCCACGCGTCGAATTGCTTGGCCAAGCTGGCCTGAAAGTAGTGGCTGAGAAGCTCGGTCTCGGGACGGTAGATGACACCGATGGCCCGCTCCAGCCGCGGCGCGGTCAGCTCGTCGCGCACCGACTGGCGCCGGTTTTCCCGCAGCGGCAGGACAAACGCGGGCAAGTCCGTCTGGTGACAGACCGCCTCGTAACTCCTTGGGTCGGCTGGCCGGACAGTTTTGACCTCGGTGGGGCCGCCCCAGTCCGAGGCAGCGATGACGCTTCCGTGGTCCGTGCCGAAGCCGAGGAGGTAGGCCTCTGCGCCCAGTGACCGGCGGCAGAGTTGGCCGACGTTGTGCTCGCCACGGACGCCCATTTCCGTCGCTGACGCATCGCCCAGGTGCGAGTTGTGGGCCCAAACCACGGCCCGGGAACCGGGCCCTCGGAAGGCGAGCAGGGCGGACAGCGTGTCGAACATGTGCTGGTCGCGGAGGTTCCACGAGGCGACATTGCCCTGGTACATGACTCGGTAGTACCGCTCGGCGCTGGCTACCACCCGCGCATTTTGGACCGCGTCGAACAATCTCTCGCCGTCGCGGGCGGCATAGGCCAGGCGTTGCTCGAGCAAGTCCACCAGGACTTTGACGACCTCGGCCTCGCGGCTCTGAAAGCCACCGGAGATGACCGCACGCCCGTAGCTGGCTGGGTCCGCCTGCCAGGGCGTCAGAGTGCCGTACCGCTCGCGAGCGATGCGAGCGGCCTCGGGGTCCACCGTGTCGAGGTAGCGGACGACGGCGTCGGCTGAGGCGAAGAGGCTATAGAGGTCCAGGCCGGAAAAGCTCACCCGTCGCTCAGGGTCGCGCACCCCGGCGTTGTGCCGGCGCATCCACTCGGCGAAGTTTCGCACTTCCTCGTTCCGCCACATCCAGGTCGGGAAGCGGGTGAAGGGCCTCCAGGGGCTGGACGACGGCCCGAGGTGACGCACGTAACGGTCGATGCGCGCCGCATCCGGCCAGTCGGATTCGACGGCCACAATCTCGAAGCCGTGGTGCTCGACCAACTCCCGAGTCAGGCGCGCGCGCATCCGGTAAAACTCGCTTGTCCCATGGGTCGCCTCGCCGAGGAGAACGACTCTGGCCCCGGCCATTCGACCGGCGAGCGGGCGCAGGTCTGCGGACTCGATGCCGTCGAGCGGCTCCACCGATTCGCGGAGCAGGCCGGCGAGCCCCCGATCGGCAGGGCTTTTCCCGCGAGGCCTCCATCCCCCCTCGCCGACCAGCGGCACGAAGCGGACGTCTCCCATTTCCTCACGCTCGATGGTGCCCTCTTTGGTCCGGTGCAGCCGGAGGAGGACCTGCGTGTCGGGCGGCCCGACCGGCATGATGAGAGTGCCGCCCGGTGCGAGCTGGTCGAGCAGAGCCTCGGGAACGGAGGGGCCTCCCGCCGCGACCAGGATGGCGTTGTAGGGAGCATGTTCCGGCCAGCCCCTGGTGCCGTCGCCATGGAGGACATGGACATTCGAGTAACCCAGCTCGGCAAGGCGAGCTTGGGCCGACTCCGCAAGCATGCGGTGGCGTTCGACGGTGTAGACCTCACCGGCGACGTGCGCGGCGACGGCGGCCGCGTAGCCGGAACCGGTCCCCACCTCGAGCACCTTGTGGCCGGGCTCAAGGGCCGCCGCCTGCACCATCCAAGCGACGATGTAGGGCTGAGAGATGGTCTGCCCTTCCTCGATGGGCAGAGGAACGTCCCGGTAGGCGAACTCCGAGAGGCTTGCTGGGAGAAAGCGGTGGCGCGGGACCTCGAGCATCGCTCGAAGCACGCGCGCGTCTTGAATGCCGCGGGCGGCAAGCGTGGAGACCAGCACTCGCTGGCGGTCTCGGAGCTCGCTGTCGCCTTTGTCCATGTCAATGCCCGGCAGAGCTGTGCACGGCGATGAGGCAGAGCGAGTTTGCCGGCCAGACCTCGATGACCGGGTCGACGGCGAAGGCGCTGGGAAGCTCCCGACCGACGGCGCAGGAGCGCTGGACCAGCCCGAAGAGCTCCCGGGCCCGTTCCGCGTCCGGCGCGGACCTCACCCCGACGCGAGGACGGACGATGAGGTCCAAGAGAATGACGCCCTCCGGCCCTTCGCCCCATCGCCCCAGGGCGGTGCTCTCGTAGAAAACCACCTCCAGGCGAGGCACCTTTGTCCGTTTCTTGAATTCGGTGAAGACGGATGCCTCTGCCGCCGCGACCAGCAGCGTCTCGGGTGGCCATTCCCCCGGCTGGGACGACGGGCTGCTCGTCGTTGAGCCGCCAAGCACAGACAGCGTCCACTCCGCACCCGTCGTGCGCAGACACGTCTCAGCGACGTGCGTCACCACGCAGTGGAAGCCTGAGGGAGGCTGCGCCGAGCGCGCTGAAACCAGGCCCTTCATACGCTGGTGAGGACAAGCATCCCCCGCGCCAGCGCCCTTTGCCCCAAGGACGTCGGGCCAGCCAGCCCCCTTGGACGCGCATGACTTGCACCTGAGGAGGAGGCTGGCCGCAGGGGACCTCCACCCATGACTGCGGGTTTCGGCCTCCGGGCGGCCCCCGCACCCCGAGCGTGACTGCGGCTGGTACTCCTCAGGCGCTTTGTGCGTGCACGGCTTGTGCAAGAAGCCCCGAGACACCAGCAGTCGTGGAAGGGATTTCCAGTATGCGAGCCGCTTCTTGGAGAAGCTTGGATGGCCAGCCGCACCTTTTGCGTCGGGCCCGAGAGCACGCGCATTTTTCGCCACGGCCATGGGGCGCACAGCCCTCTGGAAGGCACGGGCGCGCCCATGGTTGAGGACCTCGTTTTGGGGATGGCCGGCTCCGGCGGGGACGGAGTCGTCAGCGCAGGGGAGTCGCTGCTCGCTGCGGCGTCGTCTGAGGGTTACCACGCGATGATGACGAAGAGCTTCGGCTCGCAAATTCGCGGCGGCGAGTCTTCCTGCCGCGTGCGTGTCTCCTGTCGCAGAATCCTCAACCCCGGGGGCGCGCTCGACGTCGCGGTCGCACTCAACTGGGAGGACTTTTTCAAATTCGGAGCGGAACTCCCGCTGAGCAGCTCCACGCTGGTGATTCACGAGGAGAAGGCCGGACCTCCACCGGAAACGGCTGCCACCCGACTGTTGTCGCGCCCGCTCGTCTTCTCGGTGCCCATCACCGAGATGGCCAAGAAGGCCGCTGGGACCGAAAAGGCGAAGACCAGCGTGGTGCTGGGCCTGGTTTCTGGCTGGCTCGGCATTCCCAGCGAAGCGTTGCTTCGAGGGCTGAAGAAAAAATTTGGCGACAAGGGTGCCGGTCTCTTTGAGGCAAACGAGCGGGCGCTGGCGAGCGGCTTCGAATACGCGCAGACGCACCCTCTGGCCGAGCCGCGAGTGCTGTCCAGGCCAGCCGCGTCGACTGGGCCAAAGATGCTCTGCGACGGCAATCAGCTGTGCGCCGCCGGGGCCATTTTCAGTGGCGTCGAGTTCTTCGGGGGCTACCCCATCACCCCGTCCACTGAAGTCATGCAGATACTCTCCCGCGAGCTCTGGCAGCACGGAGGGTGCGTTCTGCAGGCCGAGGACGAAATCTCCGGCGTCGGAGCGGCCCTGGGTGCCTCCTACGCCGGAAAGAAGTCCATGACCGCGACCTCGGGCCCGGGCATGTCGCTGAAGACAGAGATTCTCGGGCTGGCCACCATCGCCGAGCTGCCGCTGGTGATTCTCAACGTGCAGCGCGGCGGTCCATCCACCGGAATTCCCACGAAGCCCGAGCAATCGGACCTCTTCCAGGCAGCGTTTTCCGCCCATGGAGACGTGGTGCGCCCGGTGCTCGCTCCCACCACCGTGGCTGACACCTTCAGCGTGACGGTGGAAGCGTTCAACCTCGCAGAGCGCTACCAAACCCCGGTCATCATTCTGTCGGACCAGGAAATTGCCCAGCGCAAAGAGACGGTGGACGCCATCGACACCTCGCGTTTCACCCTGGAGCGCCGCAGCGTTCCGACGGGCGCGGAGCTCGAGGACTACCATCGCTTTCGCCTGACCGACTCGGGCATCAGCCCGTTGAGCCACCCGGGAATGCCGGGCGGCAATTACCTGGGGGCTGGCATCGAGCACAACGAGCACGGAGACCCCACCGCCAGCGGCGCAATGCATCAGCGGATGAACGAGAAGCGCTTCAAGAAGCTCGAGCCGCTGAAGCACCGCCGCGACCTCTTCGAGGTGCTGGGGAAGCCCGACGCCCGCTATGCGCTGGTCAGCTGGGGCAGCACGGCAGGCGTCACCCGGGAGGCCTTTGAGCTGGCGCGAGGCCAGGGAATGGACGTCAAGCTGCTCGTCCCGACGCTGGTCTACCCAGTGGCCGAGGAGATTTATCAAGACTTCTTCGCGTCGGTCCGCGCCGGGCTGGTGGTCGAGCTGTCCTACCAGGGCCAGCTGTACCGCATCCTCAGGAGCTTCGTGGACGTGCCGAAGGGCGTGGTGCCCTTTGCCCGCAGTGGTGCCAACCCCTTTCAACCCACCGAAGTGCTCGAGACGCTGTCCGGGCTCGCGATGGCGGAGAGCTGACGTGAAAACCGAGGCCAAAACCCCGTCGGTCGCTGGGCTTCTGCCCAAGGACTACAAGAGCGAGCTCAAACCCATTTGGTGCCCCGGCTGCGGCGACTTCGGCGTCCTTCAGGCGCTGTACCGCGCGTTGAGCGCCATTGGACGGAAGCCCCACGAGATTGCCTTCATCTCCGGGATTGGCTGCTCGAGCCGCATCCCCGGCTACACCACCGCCTATGGCTTCAACAGTGTGCACGGGCGCGCGCTCCCCATCGCGCAGGGGGTGAAGCTGGCCCGGCCCGAGCTATTGGTGGTGGTGGCGGGCGGCGACGGCGACGGGTTCTCCATCGGTGGGGGCCACGTGGCCCACGCCATCCGCCGCAACATCGACCTCACCTATTTGGTGATGGACAACCAGGTGTACGGGCTCACCAAGGGTCAGTTGTCGCCCACTGCTCCCAAGGGCCTCGAAACCATCACCTCACCCTTTGGTAGCCTCGAGGAGCCCATCAATCCCTTGTTGTACGTGCTCGCCTACGGCGCCGGCTTCGTGGCCCAAGCGACGCCGGCGGACATGCCGGGGATGGCGGCGCTCATCGAGGAGGCGCTGCGCTACCCGGGCTTCTCCTTCGTCAACATTCAGTCGCCGTGCGTCACCTTCGGCGAGGAAGACCAGCAGCTGAGGGCCCACAAGGCGAAGATGAAGCCGTTGGCCAGCCTGGGACATGATGCGGCCAACCAGCTCCATGCCCTTGATTTGGCCCGCGCCTATGGACGTGAGCTCTACACCGGGGTCTTCTACCGCAACCCCAACCCCCCGCCGACCTACGACGCCCTGGTCCGTCGTCGCCAGGCCGAACTGTCCCGAAACCACCGGCCACGCGAGCGTGTGCTCGACAGCTATCTGCAGAAGTGAGGACGGACGTGACTGCGAACCAAGGCATCGACTTCGCGCGGCTGACGTTGCGAGACGGGCTCGATTTGGCCATTGCCATCGAGGAAGAGGCCCGCGACCGTTATCGCGACTTCGCCGAGCAACTCAACCTCCACCACACCCCGGAGGCGGCCAACTTCTTTTCCCGGATGGCTCGCGTCGAGGAGATTCATCGGACGCGGCTCGCCGAGCGTCGACAGGCGCTCTTTCCCGGCGAGCTGCCGAGCCCGATGCCCTCCCGAGTCTTCGACGTGGAGGCCCCGGAATTCGACCAGGTAAGGGTCTTCATGCGTGTCGAGCAGGCCCTTCAGACGGCGCTCGAGGCGGAGGAGAAGGCGTACGACTTCTTCGCACGCGCCATCCCCCAGCTCGCGCATGCCGAAGTCCGAGCGCTTTTCACGGAGCTGCGCGACGAGGAGGTAGAGCACCAGGCCCTGGTCAAGCAGGAAATGGCCCGCGTCTCGGCAGAGCCCTCAGAGAATGCAGAAGCCTACGGGGATGATCCCGTGGCACAGTGAGGACCTCAGCCGAGGAGGGTCTCGCACGATGAGTCAGGGAATGGCGTTGCTCGGCTTCTTGCTGGTGTCCCTGGCCGTGGCCTTGAGCCTGCTGGTGGCTGCTCGTCTGCTGCGCGTCCGGGCGCGAGGCGGCTCGCGCCTCAAGCGGGAGACGTACGAGTGTGGGGAGACGCCCCAGGCCCCCGCCTGGGTCCAGTTCCACGCCCGCTATTACGTGGTCGCCCTCTTCTTCGTCCTCTTCGACATTGAAGCAGCCCTGGTGCTTCCATGGGGAGTCATCACCCGCGAGATGGGGAGGGGCGGGCTGTGGGCGGTGGGAAGCTTCGTCGGCGTGCTGATGCTCGGTTGGGTGTGGGGCATCCGGAAGGGGACGTTGGAATGGGTGTGAAAGACCAACGCACGGTGGACGACACCGGCAATTTCGAGCATCCGCTCTACCGGGTCCTCTTTCAGACGCCTGGACTGACCGTGGCCGCGACCGCGCTCGACCATGTGCTGACCTGGGGCATGACGAACGCACTGTGGACGTTTCCGATGGCCACCAGCTGTTGCGGCATCGAGTTCATGGCCAGCGCCGCAAGCCGAGTGGACATCGACCGGATGGGAACCATCGTGCGCGCGTCGCCTCGGCAGGCGGACGTCATGGTGGTGGCCGGCACCATCACCGTGAAAATGGCTCCCCGCGTGAAGAAGCTCTGGGACCAGATGCCCGAGCCGAAGTGGTGCATCGCCATGGGCTCATGCGCCATTTCCGGGGACTTCTACCGCAACCTCTACTCCGTCGTTCCAGGGGTGGACACCTTCCTCCCGGTGGACGTTTACGTCCCAGGCTGCCCGCCCAACCCGGAGGCGCTGATGCACGGCTTCCTCCGCCTGCAGGAGAAGGTCCGGGCCATGCGGCATGGCGTGAAGGTCGTCAGTGACCCGAACCCAGAATTGCTCCGCATCACCAAACCTTCAATCCCGAGGCTGGTGGACGCTGAGCGCACCGTGGAGTTGGACGAGGCGCAAGTGAGCTCGGCCGAGCACGCCACCGACTTGGAGGTCGCCCCAGCCGTGTGCGTCCCGCTCGAGGCCGTGCCCCCGTCCCTCCCAGCGTCCAATGCCAGCGACCTCGAGGGGGTGCTGAACGAGTTGGGCGTCGTCCAGCCGGCGAAACAAGGGCCACCCCTGGTCCCCATCGAGCGACACCTGGAGCTGGCCGGTCGGCTGAAGGGGCTCGGCTATCGGCAGCTGGTGTCCATCATTGCCACCCACTGGCTGGCCGGCAAGGGCAGGGGAGGAAACGACGCGACGGAAGTCGAGCACTACGAAGTCGTCTACCTGCTTCGCAGCATCGGTCGCGGCTCCCGGGTGGCCACTTGGGCCGTCCGGCAAACTCCCGGCAACCCGGTTCCCTCTTTGAGCGAGCTCTACGCTGGCGCCGACTGGCAGGAGCGAGAGCAGTTTGACTTGGTGGGCGTCGTCTTTTCCGGTCACCCGGACTTGCGCCGCCTGATGATGGCGGAGAACTACCCAGGCCACCCCCTGCGCCGCGACTTCGCGGCGGACACCGCTGCCGCCCCCTGGAGATGACGGCGATGCGCACCGTCCAGGTCACCCGGCGGGTCGACCCCCATTTGAATATCGACCGGTATGACCCGGAAGCCGAGTTGATGCTGCTTCACTTCGGACCGCAGCACCCGTCGACGCACGGGGTGTTCCGAATGGACCTCACCCTGGATGGGGAGATTGTGGTGAAGGCCGTGCCCCACGTGGGCTTCCTCCATCGGGCGGTCGAGAAGCTGTGCGAGTCACTGGCCTACGTCCAAATTACTCCCATCGTCGACAAGAACGACTACGTGGCGCCGATGACCAACGAGCAGGCGTTGAATATGGCCTTCGAGAAGCTGCTCAACCTCGAGGTGCCCCGCCGGGCGCGCTGGATGCGGACCCTCTTCGCCGAGCTGCAACGCATCGCCTCGCACCTGCTTTGGCTCGGGACCTTCGCGCTGGACCTGGGCGGAGCGCTCGGTGGCGGCTCGACGGTCTTCATCTATTGCTTTCGAGAGCGGGAGCTCATCCTCGACCTCTTCGAGGAAGTCACCGGGGCTCGGTTTCACTACAACACGCACACCATCGGTGGGAACCGCCATGACCTCCCGGCCGGGTGGAGCGCGAAAGTCCATTCGGCCCTCAACGTCATCGCCAAACGGCTCGTCGAGTACGAGGGGATGACCGTCGAAAACAAGATTTTTCTCGCCCGGACCCGAGGCGTCGGCGTCCTGGACGCGGACTTGGCGCTGGAGCTGGGCGTCACCGGGCCCATCCTCCGCGCCTGTGGCGTCGACCACGACTTGCGCCGAGACGCTCCCTTTCACGCCTACGACGAAGTGCCGGTGAATGTGGTGACCGGCGCCGGAGGCGACTGCCTGGCGCGGGCGCGGGTGCGCCTCGGGGAGATTCGCGAAAGCATTCGCCTCATTCGCGAGATGGTGGACAACGTTCCGGCGGGACCCATCAACAGCGGCAAGCCCATCAAAGTCCCGGTGCAAACGAAGATTCCCCCCGGCCAAACGTACGTGGCCATCGAGACGCCTCGGGGCGAGCTGGGCACCTACCTCATCTCGGATGGCTCGCAGTTCCCCTACCGGCTCAAAATTCGCCCGCCCAGCCTCCACGCCCTCTCCACGCTGCCCTACATTCTCCCTGGGGCGACGGTGAGTGACGCCGTGGCCATCCTCGGCTCGCTCGACCCCATCATGGGTGAGGTCGACCGGTGACCGGCTTCCTCCACGGGGTCGGCTATGGGACGGTCATCATCACGGTCCTGATGACGGCCACCGCGCTCTCCCTCTGGTTCGAGCGCAAGCTGGCTGCCCGGATGCAGTCCCGCCTGGGCCCGACGCTGGTCGGGCCGGCCGGCCTTCTGCAACCCATCGCCGACGTGCTGAAGCTGCTTCAGAAAGAAGACATCGTCCCTTTCAAGGCGGACGCCTGGCTCTTCAACCTGGCTCCTCCAGTGGCCGTCGTCTGCGCCATCGGCGTTGCCGCCGCCGTGCCGTTCTCGCCCACCGTCGTGGCGGCGGACTTGGACGTCGGGGTGCTGTACGTGCTGGCCATCGGCGCCATCACCGTCCTGCCCGTCTTCACCGCCGGCTGGGCGAGCAACAACAAGCTTGCCCTCCTCGGAGGCATGCGGGCCGTGGCTCAATCCGTCTCCTACGAGGTGCCATTGGTCCTGGCGGCATTGGTGCCGGTGATTCTTGCCGGCTCCATGCGCATCGGGTCCATCGTGCGCTTCCAGTCGGACAACCATTGGTTTGTGACGTGGCCCTTCTTCTTGGGAATTCCAGCCTTCGTCATCTTCGTGCTGGCCATGCTGGCAGAGGCAAACCGCATTCCGTTCGACATTCCCGAAGCGGAAAGCGAGTTGGTGGCGGGCGTCACCACCGAATACACCGGTATGAAGTTCGCGCTCTTCTACATGGCCGAGTACGTGCACACGCTGGTGGCGTCGGCGGTGGCCGCGGCGCTCTTCCTGGGGGGCTGGGACGGGGGGCCCTTCCGGCCCGGATTGCACTGGATGGTGCTCAAGACGCTGCTGCTCTTTGCGTCGCTCTATTGGATTCGCTGGACGCTGCTGCGCTTTCGGTCCGACCAGCTGATGAGTCTCTGCTGGCGGTGGCTGGTGCCCTCCAGCGTGGCGCTGGTTGCTGCCGCTGGCGCGTGGGTCGTCTTCGTGGGCTGACGAGGGAACGCGATGGGTTACTTCATGGACGGCCTTCGCGCGATGAGGATGACCCTCATCAATTTCTTGCGACCGGTGTCCACGGTCGAATTCCCCGCGGTCATCCGGCCTCGCGCCGAGCGCTACCGTGCCAGCTTCGCGCTTCTACACGACGAGCAGGGCGACGAGCTGTGCATCGGCTGCCTGCAGTGTGAGCGCATCTGCCCCTCGCAAGTCATCGCCATCAAGTTTGGCGGCAAGCGCGAATCCCCCATCACCGGGAAGAAGCGCGGCTACGCCGACGACTTCCTCCTCGACCTGTCGGCCTGTATTTTTTGCGAGCTGTGCGTTCAGGTTTGCCCCACCGACGCCATTGTCATGACCAGGGAGCAGGAGGTCCCCGCCTACGCGCGCGAGGACCTCGTTCTGACGATGGCCAAGCTGTACGCCAACGAGAAGTCCAAGCCGCGCGCCTGGGGTGATGCGACGCGGTTGATGGGGATGCAGGAGGTTCCCAAGGCGCCGAAGCCGGCCCCGGTGGCAGCCGTCGCGGCCGCCCCAGCCGGCGGAGGCAGCGGCCCCACCGCGGAGGAGGGGACCTCCGGATGACTTCCCGAATCGGCTTCGGGCTCGTCGCGGTGGGCATTGGGGTGGCTGGGTTCCTGGTGGTGCGGAGCAGGAACTTGGTGCGCGCCGTGCTCTGGCTGGCGCTGGTGCTTCTGGGGACGGCGGCTCTCTACGCCCTCCTCGATGCGCCCTTCCTCGCGGGCGTCCAGGTGTTGACGTACGTCGGCGGCGTGGTGACGTTGATGATTTTCGGCGTCATGGTGACCGGCCGCCACGAAAGCGCCGTCACGGAAATCGACAGCGCCAACAGCCTTCGCGGGCTCTTGGTGGCCCTCGGCTTCTTCGCCCTGGTGGGCGGAGCCATCCTGAGAACGGACTTCCCGGACGTCACGCCGCCGCCGCCGCCCAGCACGGCTGAGCTGGCCCGCAGCCTGCTCGACGACTACCTGCTGGCCTTCGAGGTGACCTCGCTGTTGTTGCTCGCTGCAGTGGTGGGCGCGGTGGTCCTCGCCCGGCGCCGTGACCCCGGCCCGGCAAGCGAGGGCCCAGCCAGATGAGGCTGACCGACGTCCTCCTGCTGGCCACGCTGCTCTTCAGCATGGGCATCTATGGCGTGCTCACCCGGCGTCATGCGGTGGCGCTGCTGCTCTCCATCGAGCTCATGGTGAATGCCGCCAACATCGCCTTCGTCGCCTTCGCGGCGCTGCGCGGCGGTCCGGGTGAGGTCCTGGTCCTCTTCTCGCTGGTGGTCACCGTCTCGGAGGTCGCGGTGGGACTCGCCCTGGTCATGCTTCTTTACCGACGGCATGGCGACACCGTGCTCGACCTCGCCCGGGAGGCCAAGCATTGAGCTCCCCGGTGCTACTTGGAGCGGTCGCGCTCGCCGCGCCCGCCCTGGCCGCGCTCCTTTTGGTGCTGGTCCCCTGGGCCCGGCACCGGGCGGCCCCCGCCGCCGCAGTGACCATTGTCAGCAGTCTTCTGGCCACCGGCGCGGCGGTGAAACTCGCGGTGGCGCGGAGCCTCGGCGCCACCGACGTTCGCTTCACCGTCCCTTGGCTTCCCGGGCCGAGTGGCCCGCTGGCCGAGGTGGGCCTTCAGCTCGACGGCGTCTCGGTGGTGATGCTGCTGGTGGTCTGCCTCGTGGCGTTGTGCGTTCAAGTGTTTTCGCTCGAGTACATGCGCAGTGAGACGTCCCGTTCCTACGGGCGCTACTTCGCCTACCACGCGCTCTTCCTGTTCAGCATGAACCTCTTGGTGCTGGCGCCCAACCTCCTTCAGCTCTTCGCCGGCTGGGAGTTGGTGGGAGTCACCAGCTATTTGCTCATCGGTTTCTATTTCGGCCGGCCCAGCGCCGCCCGAGCCGCCGTCAAAGCCTTCTGGATGACGAAGCTCGCCGACATGGGCTTTCTCTTTGGCTTGCTCGCCCTCTTCGCCTCGACCGGCAGCTTCGAGTGGACGGTCGCCGCCTCGCCGCAGATTGCCACGCTGGTGACGGTGCTGCTTTTCGTGGCAGTGGTCGGCAAGTCAGCACAATTTCCGCTCCACGTCTGGTTGCCCGACGCCATGGAGGGCCCCACTCCGGTGTCGGCGCTGCTGCACGCCGCCACCATGGTGGCGGCCGGCGTGTACATGCTGGTTCGAGCCGACCCCCTCTTCGCCCGCGCCCCCTTCACTCGGGATGTGATGCTCTGGCTCGGCGCCGGAACGGCCGCCTTTGCCGCGCTGCTCGCGCTGGTGCAAACCGACATCAAGAAGGTGCTCGCCTACTCCACCTGCTCTCAGCTCGGCTTCATGGTGGCAGCATTCGGCGCGGGCTCGGCGTTTGCCGCCTTTTTTCACCTTGGCACCCATGCCTTTTTTAAAGCGCTTCTCTTCCTGGCCGCCGGAAGCGTCATTCACGCCGTCCACTCCAACGAGCTCGGCGCCATGGGTGGGTTGCGCAGACGGATGCCCTTGACGGCAGTCGTCTTCGCCGTCGGCGCGCTGTCGCTGTCCGGCGTACCGGGCTTCGCCGGCTTCTTCTCCAAGGACTTGGTCCTGACGTCGCTCGAGGGCAAGGGCGGCTGGGTGCCCTGGGGCCTGTTGATGGGGTCGGCCTTCCTGACGGCGCTCTACATGGGGCGCGTCCTGGTCCAGGCTTTCCTCGGCCCGCTCTCGCCGGCGGCCCTGCATGCGCACGAGCCCGGTCCGTCGATGACCGGCCCGCTGGTGCTGCTCGCAGTGCCTACCGTCTTCGCCGGGCTGCTTGGCGGCTGGTTGGCCCGCGCCGTGGGCGTGGACTACCACCTCCACCTTGGCCTGACGCCAGTCGTCGCGGCCACGGTTGCCATTCTCGGGCTCGGCGCGGCCGTCGTCGTCTTCGGAGGACGCCGGCCAGGCGCACCATGGGCGGCCGCCCTGGAGTGGTTTGACCGCTCGAGCTTCGTCGACCGTGGCTGGGAGATGCTTTACCGTGAGGTGCTGCTCAAGGTGAGTGGTTGGGCGCGCTGGGTGGACCGGTACCTGGTGGACGGCCTCATCAACGCTTTGGGATGGAGCTCGCTCGAGGCGGGGACGGCGGTGCGGCCGCTGCAGACAGGGCGCACCCGCGACTACGTCTTCGCGGTGATGGTGGGCGCGCTGGTGCTGGCTTGGCTCGGGGGATGGCGTTGAGCACCCATTTGCTTTCCCTGGTGGTGGCTGCGCCGGCAGTGGCCGCAACGGTGCTACTGCTGGTCCCGCGGACGGCTCGTCGCGCCACGCGGTGGATTGCGCTGGCGGGCGCCCTCACCTCGCTGGCGGGCGCACTGGTGGTGGCCTGGCGGTGGAACAAGGGCACCGGCGGCTTTCAGTTCCTCGAGGACTACCCGCTGGTCCCGACGCTGGGGATTCACATCAAGCTGGCGGCCGACGGCTGGAGCGTCCCACTGTTGCTCCTCACCGGCCTCATCATCGTCACCGGTGTCCTGGCGAGCTGGAAGGTAGCGGTGCGGGACAAGGAGTTTTTCATCCTGCTCCTGGTCCTCGTTTCGGGCGTTCTCGGCGTCTTCGTCTCCCAGGACCTCTTCGTCTTCTTCCTCTTGTACGAGATTGCGGTGCTGCCGATGTACTTACTCATCGGCATTTGGGGAAGCAGCCACGAGGTTCCACCGGCCGGCCCGTTCCGCTTCGTCTGGGGCCGCTTCGCGGTGGGCTCACGCGAGTATGCAGCGATGAAGCTCACCCTGATGCTCCTGGTGGGCTCGGCGGCGATTCTGGTGGCCATGTTCGTGCTGTGGAGTCGCTCCGGGGCGCGCACCTTCGACCTCCAGGTTCTACAGGGCGTCGCCTTCTCCCGCTCGACCCAGATGCTGGTCTTCCCACTCATCTGGCTGGGCTTCGGGACATTGGCTGGCGTCTTCCCGTTCCACACCTGGTCCCCGGATGGCCACGCCTCGGCGCCGACGGCGGTGTCCATGCTTCACGCCGGAGTCCTGATGAAGCTGGGCGCCTTCGGCGTGATGCGGGTGGGCATGGTGCTCGCGCCCGAGGCGGCAGTGGTGTGGGCCCCCATCGTCGGAACGGTGGCGGTAGTCAACATTCTCTACGGCGCCCTCTGCGCGGCGAGTCAGACGGACTTGAAGTACGTCATCGCCTACTCCTCCGTTAGCCACATGGGCGTGGTGATGCTCGGGGCAGCCACCCTCACCGCCACCGGGTGGAACGGGGCCGTCTACCAAATGTTTGCTCACGGCATCATGACGGGCCTCTTCTTCGCGCTGGTCGGGCTGGTTTACGAGCGCGCGCACACCCGCGTCATCGCCCGCATGGGCGGCTTCGCCCACACCATGCCGGCGGTGGCGGCCTTCTTCACCGTCGCCAGCCTGTCGTCGTTGGGCCTGCCCGGCACCGCCGGCTTCGTCGCCGAATTTCTCGTCTTTCTCGGCGCCGCCACCAGCGCCTTCCCCTGGTGGACGGTGCCCGGCGTGCTGGGTGCTTTCGTCACGGCCGTGTACGTGCTTCGCGCAGCGAAGACGATTTTTTGGGGACCCACGCCCACCGGCGAATTCTCTCATTTGGAGGACGCTCGAGGCACCGAGTGGGGCGCCCCCCTGGTGTTGGGCACAGCGCTGGTGCTCTTCGGGCTGTGGCCGCGCCTCCTCCTGGACTTCATCGACGTTACCAGCGCGACATTTCTCAGCCGTCTCCCCCTCCTCGCACAGGTGCTGCGGTGATGGGCGCCTGGCTCCATGTCCTCACCCTGGACTTGGCGGTGGCCGGCATCGGTGCACTGGTGCTGCTCGGCGACGCGCTGGTGCCAGGACATGGCCGCTTCTGGGGAAGGCTCACCGCGGTGCTGCTGGTGGTGGTGTTGGGAGCGTCCTTCGTTCTCGACCTGACAGGGGCCACGCCGCACGGGGCGTACGTCTCGGACGCCTGGGTGCTCTTCTTCAAGCGAGTCTTTCTGTGCGCCGCGCTGCTCGGGGTGCTGGGGGCGATGGACTGGCTCGACCAGCAGGCGCCGCGGCGCCAAGCCGAGTACTACGCGCTGTTGCTCTTCAGCGTCGTGGGGATGATGGTGTTGCCGGGGGCGAGAGACTGGGCACTGCTCGTCGTGTCCTTCGAGCTGATGGGCGTGCCGCTTTATGTCCTCTCGGCCTGGGCCAAAAACGACGGTCCAGCCGGCCGGCCGAAGCTGGCAGCCGAGGCCGGCTTGAAGCTCTTCGTGACGGGGACGGCCAGCTCGGCGCTCACCTTCTTCGGGCTCGCTCTCATTTTAGGCCTGACCCGGAGCACGCTCATTTCGGCGGTGCCGGGGCCGCCCTTGCCTCCGCTGGCCGGTGTCGGGCTTCTCTTGGTGGTGGCTGGCTTTGGCTTCAAAGTCGGTGCCGTTCCCTTCCACATGTGGGTTCCGGACACCTACCAGGGCGCGCCCACACCCTTCGTCGCCTTTCTCTCGGTGGCCCCCAAGGCTGGCGGACTGGCGGCATTGAGTGTCGTGCTGCTCTCCGGGTGGGCACGACAGTCAGACCTCTGGGAGCCGGCGCTGGTCGTGCTGGCCGTCAGCAGCATGCTGGTCGGCAACCTCTTCGCGCTTCCGCAGACGGACGTGCGACGGCTCCTCGGCTTCTCCGGAATTGCACAAATCGGCTACGTGCTGGTGGCCCTCTGCACCCACACCGAGTTCGGCGTGGCGATGGCGCTCTTCTTCATCGCCACCTACGTCTTCACCAATCTCGGCGCTTTCCTGGTGGTGCACGCGGCCGCTGAGCAGTCCGGCGGCCATTCGTTGGTCCAGCTCGCCGGGCTTTCACGGCGCTCCCCGTTGTTGGGAGCGGCCATGCTGGTCTTCCTACTTTCCTTGGCCGGCATCCCCTTCGTGGCCGGCTTCTGGGCCAAACTCTTCGTCTTCCTGGCCGGTTACCGCGCCGGGTTGGTGGGACCGGTTGTCCTCGGCGTGGTGGTGGCCGTGGCCGGGCTCTTCTATTACCTGCGGGTGGCTCGGGCGACCTTCATGGCCGAGGGAGATTCGTCCGCCCCCCTCCACGCCGGCGTCCCGCTCAGCGCGGCCATTCTGCTGTGCCTGGTGGCAGTGGTTGGGCTCGGACTGTGGCCCAGCCCACTGTTGGACGGGGCGACACACGCGGCGCGAGCGTTCGGCGCCGGTGTCGCCCGTTCCGCTACCCGGTGAAGGCGTCGATGACGATGGTGTCATCTCGCAGGATGTCGGGACTGAGACATTCGTGCTCCTCGCCCGCCATGTCGGCCGCCACTGCCGCCACGAAGGCCTGCACCCGCGCCAGGTAGCTGTCAACGTCCTGCGTCGGCTCGAGCGCGGTGAGCGCGGCAATGGTGGAGCGCTGCTCTCGATGCTCGTCGTCCATCTTCTCGACGCGCACTGCGCCCCAGGCGTCGATGTTGGCCAGCACCGGGCGCAGCAGGGCGTCCTCGTGGGCAATGTGCTTGAGGAACGCCTGGTAGAAGACTTTCATGCGTTGTTGCAAACGTTGGGCGGCCTCGGCGCGCTGGGCCGCAACGTCCTTCAGCAACGTCGCGATGTCCTCCATCTCATCGCGCAACACGGCATGTTCGTCGAGGATGAGTGTCCGGATTTGACTGGCATTCAGCTCCACCGTTCTCCTCCTTCCGGACGCCCCGTGGACCGGCTCTCGGGCGGGGACTGCCCCGTCTGCGGGCGCCGATTAGCCGTGTGCTGGGGCCCAAGCATGGGAGTGCTCCGCGCCGGCGGCCGTCCGCTCCGTCCTCTGCCGCGAGGAAGCGCGCCGAGCCGCGAGCCAGTCGAGCCAGGCGCCCATGCCCTCGCCTGTTCGGGCGGAGAGGGGAAGCATTCTCGGCGATGGCATCACTCGGGCGAGCGAGTCCTCAATGGCTTCCAGCCGGATGTCGAGGTGGGGGAGCAAGTCAACTTTCGTCACCACCACCAAGTCGGCTTTGCGGAACATGACGGGGTACTTGAGCGGCTTGTCCTCCCCCTCGGTGACGCTGAGGGCAACGACGTTGGCTGCCTGGCCGAGGTCATACACGGCGGGGCACACCAGGTTGCCGACGTTCTCAATCACCAGCAAGTCGAGCTGTTTCCAGGGAAAGTCGTGCAGGGCATGGTGCACCAGCTCCGCGTCTAGGTGGCAGGCCGAGCCGGTGGTGATTTCCAGGGCCGGAATGCCAGCCGCCCGAAGGCGCTCGGCATCGCGGTCGGTGGCCAAGTCTCCGCTTAGGGCGCCGAGGCGCAGGCGGCCTTTGGCCAGCCGGGCGGTCGCCTCGAGCAACGCCGTCTTGCCAGAGCCGGGGGAACCCATGAGGTTGAGCGCCAGCACCCCAAGCTCCTCGAAGTGTTCCCGGGTGTGCCGCGCCGTCCGGTCATTCACCGCGAGAATGCGGGATTGCACCTCCACCGGCACCAACGCCTCGTCTCCACATCCGCATGACTCGCACATCGATGCTTCCTCCCTAAGGGCCTTGGGTGCTTACCGAGACGAGGTACGCCACCAAGTCCCACCTCTCTGCCTCCGACAGCGCGCTCCACGAAGGCATTGGCGTCCCAGGGACGCCGTCGCGGATGGCGTGGTAGGCGCGCGCCGCCGAGCTCGGACTGCTCCATTGTGTGTCCGTAAAATCCGCAGGCTTCTGCTCCAGGCCCATGCTGCGCACTCCATGCCCGTCGGCCCCAACTCCGTGGCAGAGAACGCAGTTTTGCAGGTACAGGGCCTTCCCCCGCTGGCGTGCGTCGGGCGAGCGAATTCGGTCCCAAGGCACGGCCTCGGCGGCCGGCGCGGTCTCACCGCACCTCGGGTTGCAGGCCAAACAGGCGACTGTACACATCACCCCAATGGCCAATGGTTTTGGTCGTCTCATCAAACTGCCTCAGTGCGAACGGGTATCCCAGCAGGGCGCACTCCTTTGCCACGAGCTCCACCAACCCAGGCAGGGCCGCCTCCACCGCAGCGGACCGCTCCACGCCCAGCTCCATGGACTCGGGCACCACGCCCAGCAGCAGCAGGCGGCCGGGGAGACACCCCTGCCAGCGCGCCGCTCCAATGAGGTCGCTCACCCCCACTTGGTGAACCGAAAGACGGTGCTCGGCCGCGTGTGCCACCGCCTCGCCTTCCAGCCGCACCAACGTGCCCGGAGGCCCTTCGGCGCGAATGGCGTCGACAATGAGCACCGTGTCGGCGGACTCCAGGGTGGGAAGCAGCGACAGGCCCAGGGTTCCACCGTCCAGGACACGGACGCCTGGCGCCGCGTCGTAGCGGGCCAACAGTCTCGCCACCGCCGCCACGCCGACGCCGTCGTCCTGGCAAAGGAGGTTGCCTAAGCCCAACACCAGCAGCGGGTCACGTTCGGCCATGGGTGCTCGTCCGGGGTCCGAAGTCGTCCTTGCCCGCCTCGAGCTCCTCGCGGAATAGGAATTTGTTTCCGGAGAAGATGGAGTCCAGCTCGCCGTTCCGTTCCTGCTTCGACGTCAAGAGCGCGCTGTACACATGGTGGACGACGAAGGCGAGGATGAGCCACATCACCACGTGATGAATGAGTCGCGCTGTCTGCAGGCCCCCCACCCAGGGCGCCAAACCGTGGAAGAGGTACATCGGCGAGCGGACGTCGGCCATCGAGCCGTACATGGCAAAGCCGGTCACAATCATCACCACATAGAGCAGAAATACCGCGGTGTAGGCCAGCCCAGCCACCGAGTTGTGGGCGATTGCCCCAGGCGTATTCACCGAGAGGAAGGTGTAGAAGCGCAACGTCCGTCCGAAGTTGGCCCAGCGCGCTTTCGTCGTCGGAATGAATTGCCGCCATGACGCCTGCTTCGGGCCGATGAAAAACCACGCCACGCGTGCACAGAGGGCCAGCGTAAACACCAGGGCAGCGTAGAAGTGGACCGTCTTCATCCACCCCATGAGGAAGTGGGGAGAGGCCGGGCCCACCGAGCTCTGGTAGGGGCGGCCCATGTAAACCCCGGTGACGGCGAGCACGACAATGGCGCCTGCGATGAGCCAGTGGACCGAGCGAACCAGGGCATCCCAAACGTACACGCGGACGCGGGGCTCCTCTTCACGGTGGTGCACCCACGTCCGGTAGGCGCGCGCAGTGCTCACGGCCGCCTCACATGTGCCAGCTCGCGGCGGTTGACGTCCACCACATGGACGCCGCACGCCATGCACGGGTCGAAGGAGTGCACCGTCCGCAGAATTTCAAGCGGCTGGCCGGGGATGGCCACCGGCGTTCCGAGCAAGGAGGCCTCGTAGGGGCCGCGCTTGCCGGCCACGTCGCGCGGGCCCGCGTTCCAGGTGCTGGGGACGACGCACTGGTAATTGACGATGAGGCCGTCCTTGATGTGGACCCAGTGGCCGAGCGAACCGCGGGGCGCCTCGTGGTCACCGAAGCCGAAGCACTCCTTCGGCCAGCTCTTGGGGTCCCACTTGGCGTTGTCCTGGATGCGCAGGTCACCCGCCCCCATGTTGTCCGCCAGCTCGTTAATCCACCCATCCATCTTCTCGGTGAGGAGCACCGTCTCGACGCAGCGGGCAGCGATGCGTCCGAGCGTCGAGAAGAGTGCCTCCGGCCCGACTTTCAGCTGCGTGAGCACCAGGCCCACCAACTCGCGAACCCGCGGCTGGCCCGCTCCGTAGGCCACCAGCATTCGGGCCAAGGGCCCCACTTCCATCGGCTCGGCGCCATAGCGGGGAGACTTCAGCCAGCTGTACTTCTCGGCCAGGTTGAGTCGCTCGTAGGGCGGCTGGGGTCCGGTGTAGTGCGGTAGGGTTTCACCCTGCGAGGGGTGGAGCGTTTTGTCATCGCCGCCCGAGTAGTCGTACCAGGCGTGCTTCACGGCTTCGGTGATGCGGCCCGGGTCCACCGCCAGCACCTTCGCCAGGTCCTGCTTCATGATGATGCCGGCCGGGAGGAAGCGGGAGGGGTTCGGCCCGTCGCTTTCCGGGTACGCCCCGTAGGACATGTAGTTGCCCACGCCGCTCCCGTAGCCCGCCCACTCTTTATAGAAGGAGGCGATGGCCAGCACGTCGGGGAGGTAGACGCGCTTGACGAAGTCCTGGCCCTTGGCCGCCAGCGCGCGGAGGTTGTCGATGGTGCCGATATTCAGCGCGGACTGGCTGTTCGGGTCCACCGGCGTGGCCATTCCGCCCACCAGGAAGGACTGGAGGTGGGGATTCTTCCCGCCGAGGATGGCGTGGATTTTGATAAACTCCCGCTGCCAGTCCAGCGCCTCCAAGTAGTGCGCCACGGCCATGAGGTTGGCTTCCGGCGGCAGCTTGTAGGCCGGGTGTCCCCAGTAGGCATTGGCGAAGGGGCCGAGTTGCCCGCGGTCGACGAAGTCCTTCAGCCGCGTCTTCACCCCGGTGAAGTACTGGGTGCTCGACAGCGGCCAGTCCGAGATGGACTGCGCCAAGGCCGATGTCTTCGCTGGGTCCGCCGAGAGTGCCGACACCACGTCCACCCAGTCCAGGGCGTGCAGGTGGTAAAAGTGAATGACGTGGTCCTGGATGCACTGGGCCGCGTTGATGAGCGTCCGGAGGATTCGGGCATTGGGCGGCGGCGTTGCGCCGATGGCGTTTTCGACGGCCCGGATGGACGCAATGGCGTGAACCGTGGTGCACACGCCGCAGATGCGCTGGGTAAAGGCCCACGCATCCCGCGGGTCGCGACCCTTCAGGATGATTTCGATGCCGCGGAACATGGTGGAGGACGACCAAGCGTCCTTCACCTGACCACCGTCCACTTCCGCTTCGATGCGCAGGTGGCCCTCAATGCGGGTCACCGGGTCCACCACCACGTGCGTCATGGCGTTCTCTCAGTCTTGGGCGGTTGGGGCGGCTCGCTCGGGGGACTGGTGTCCGGTCCCTCGTGAGTCGCCAGTCGGTGCTGCACCATTTTTCCGACGGTGTGGGCGCCAAAGGCGGCGAGCGTTCCTGCAGCCAGCCACACTCCGACGGTGTCGATGCCTTCGGAAACCCCAAAACCGGCGACGTTGGGCAAGTGCCGGTAGAAGGGCGTCATCTTGTCCCAGAAATCCGGCTCGGCGCAGCCAATGCACGGATGCCCACAGCCGATGGGCCAATTGGTTCCGCTGTTCCAACGCACGGTGGGGCAGTTCTGGTGGGTGACTGGCCCCTTGCACCCCATCTTGTAGAGGCAGTAGCCGTCCCGGTGCCCTTGGTCGCCCCAGGCCTCCACGTACTGCCCGGCGTCGAAGTGGGCGCGCCGCTCGCACGCGTCGTGGATGCTCTGGCCATAGGCAAACAGCGGCCGGCCGACACCGTCTACCGGCGGCCATCGCTTGAAGGTGAGGTAGTAGCTGATGAGCGCCACCATGTTGGCGGCGTTGGCCGGGCAAGCCGAGAGGTTGATGAGGTTCTTCACCCCCGGCACAGCGTCGGCCACACCCAAGGCCCCGGTGGGGTTGGGGGAAGCGGCCGGCAGCCCTCCGTAAGTGGCGCAGGTGCCCATGGCGATGGTCGCCGCCGCGCCGCCACACACCTCCCGAGCGATGGACAGCGCGGACTTGCCGCCGATGGTGCAATACGCCCCGCCGGCCCCCGTCGGGATGGAGCCCTCGACGACGACCAGGTACTCCCCCTTGTTTGTCTTGACGACGTTCTGCAGCGCGTCCTCCGCCTGTTGCCCGGCCGCCGCCATCAACGTCTCGTGGTAGTCGAGCGACAAGAGGTCCAGCACCACTTCGCCCACGGTGGGTGCGCTCGAGCGGAGGAAGGATTCGCTGTTGCCGCAACAGTCCTGAAACTCCAGCCAGACGAGGACGGGCTTCTTCGCTTTACTCAGCGCAGCAGCAATTTTCGCCGTCGCCGAGCCAGGCAATGCAAATGTGCCTGCAATCCCCGCACAAAACAGGACGAACTCGCGGCGGCTTACGCCGCGGCGCTTCAACTCTGTTACCAGCCAGCCCTCACCAGTGCTCATCGCCGCTCCCGGGAGATTACGGCGCCCGAGTCAGCCCGTTTCTGGCGCCAGGTGTCGGCCGCTTGGGTGCAAAACTGGTGCCCCCGTCTGTAGCCCCGGGGGGCCCAGCCTCAAGCACCAGGGCCTGCGCCGGGGGTGGTCCCAGTGCGCAAACTGTTCGCCTCGGGCACCTCCATCTCGATGCGCTCCAGCGTGAGCTCGTCCCCCGCCGCCAGCCGTGCCGGCGCCCCACAGTCCAGACACCGCAGCACCGCCCCCCGTTGAATGGGGTGCTCGCAGGCGGTGCACACCCAGCGCGCTTCCACCCAGCGGATGGCGAGCTCGGCCTCCGGACAGCGGCTTGCCGGCCGGAACGTCACGAAGGCGGTCGCAAACAGCTCGGGGTCGACGCCGGCCAGCTCTCCCATGCCGACCGTCACTTTCCGCACCGCGGTTGCTCCGCGCGCAGCCACGTGGGCCGAAACTTGGTCGAACAGCCCCTGCACCAGCGAGTACTCGTGCACGGTCAAAGACTCGGGAAGCGGGGGGCCCGCTTGGCGAAGAAGGCGTCGATGCCTTCGCGGAACTCAGCTCCATCGGCGCTGCGAACTAGGTTCTCCAGCTCGCGGTCGAGATGGTAGTCCAGCCGGTCGACGCCGGCGGCCTCATTGAAGAGCGCCTTGGCCATGCCGTAGGCGCCGGTGGGCCCGGCGGCGATGCGCCGGGCGAGAGCCAAGACTTCCGCCTCAAAGCCTTCGGTCGGCAGCACGCCGTTCACCAGGCGCGCCTGGTGCGCGGCCCGGGCGTCGAGGCGCGGGTTAAGCAACAACATCTCCATCGCGAAGCGCAGTCCCACCAACTTGGGAAGCAGGAAGGTCGAGCTCTCGGCGCCGCTCAAGCCCGTCTTGGCGTAGGCCCACTCGAAGGTGGCGCGCTCCGAGGCGAAGACCAAGTCACAGGCCATCGCCAGTCCCAAGCCTCCAGCGGCACAAGCGCCGTCCACGGCGGCGATGAAGGGCTTCGGCGCCCGGCGAATTTCCGAGATGGTGCTGTGCAGGTACTCGAGAATTTGCTTGAAGACCTCGCCGTAGCCGGCAGGCACGCTTCGCGCGGCGGGGGTGAGGTACTGCAGCGCGGCGGCCTCTCCGCCGGCGCGGATGAATTTCAAGTCTGCGCCGCTGCAAAAACTCCCGGGGATGCCGCGCAGCACGACGGCTCGGACTTGGCGGTCGCGTGAGAGTTGCAGGCCCGCCTTGCGGAGGTCCTGGGCCGTCTCGACGTCCAGCGAGTTGAAGCGCTCTGGCCGGTCGAGGGTGATGGTGCCCACGCCGGCGTCCACTTCTATACGGATGTGCTTCATCGGACGTTCTCCTCAGCAGATGCGCGGCAAGGGCTCACCCTCGGGCTCGGTCAACAGCCGCCGGCCCAGGCCCGTGTCGAGGATGATGCGGCCGAGATGCTCGCCCAGGCATGTCCCGACAATGGCCGCATTCTGGCCGAGGGGATGGCTCCGCAGTGCGGCCAGGACGCGCTCTGCGGAGTCAGGGCGGACGCCGAGAACGGCTTTCCCCTCGTTGGCCACGTGCAGCGGGTCAATCCCGAGGAGCTCCGACGCGGCGCGGACCGGGTCACTCAGTGGAATGAGGTTTTGGTACAGCAACACGCCAACGCCGCTCTTTTCGGCCATTTCGTGCAGCGCACTGGCCAGCCCACCCCGGGTGGGGTCCTTCATCGCCACGACGTCCTGGCCCCCGGCGTCCAGCGCACAGCGCACCATCTCGTTGATGGGTGCCACATCCGAGAGGAGCTCCCCTTCGAGAGCCAGCTTGTGCCGTGCCGCGAGCACCGCGAAGCCGTGGTCTCCCATCGTCCCAGACACCAGGATGCGGTCCCCCACGCGGAGCCCGTTGTCGGGGACGACGCGCTCGGTGAAGGCAATGCCGGCGGTATTGAGAATGAGGCCGTCGAGCTCCCCGCGGCCCATCACCTTGGTATCCCCGGTGACGATGGGGGCGCGCGCCTGGCGCGAGGTGGCGCGGATGGACGCCTGGATGCGCAGCAAGTCCGCTGAGGGGAATCCGTCCTCAATGACGACGGAGCACGTCAAGGCCAGGGGCTCCGTCGCCCCCATCATCGCCAAGTCGTTCACCGTCCCGGCCACCGACAGACGGCCGATGTCGCCTCCGGGGAAGAAGAGAGGATGGATGACGTGGGAGTCCGTGGTGAGAATGAGCCAGCGGTCCCCCACCGGAATGGCTGCCCCGTCGTCCATGGCGGCCAGGCCAATGCCCTGCAGCGAGGTGTCTGCCCCCTCGAGAAATACCTGCTCGATGAGGGCACGCATGGCGCGCCCGCCGGCGCCGTGTTTGAGGCTGATGCGTTCGCCAATGGGAAGTTGTAGCTTCACGGGCGCACCTCGTCGCCTCTCGGCAAATTCGGATGTCCGCCATACTGGTGCCAGATTTTGCAGGTCCCCTCGCTGCTCACCATGCAGGCGCCGACCGGCGTGTCGGGCAGGCACTCTTTGCCGAAGAGGGGACAGTCGCTGGGCGACTTCAACCCCGCCATAATCTCTCCGCAGATGCACCTCTGGACGAGGGTGGGGGGGGCGAATGTCCACAGCTTTGCCAAGTCAATGTGGAAGCGGCGGCGGGCGTCGAGCTGCGCCCATTCATCTCGGAGACGAAGGTTGCCATTGGGCACGTGCGCGATGCCGCGCCAGCGGCCGCCCAGTGGGCGAAACACTTGCCACAGCTGGGCTTGTGCCACCGCGTTGCCCTCACGGCTGACACAGCGCGGGTACATGTTGTCCACTTTCGGCGTGCCGTCGTGGATGAGCTCGACCAGCCGCACCAGGCCAGCGAGCACGTCCAGGGGCTCAAACCCGGCCACCACCACCGGCAAGCGGTGCCGCGCGACAAACGGCTCGAAGACACCCCAGCCGGTAATGGTCGCCGCGTGACCGGCGGCGAGAAACCCCTCCACTCGGGTGTCGGGCATCTCGGCCACAATTTCCATCACCGGCGGGATGTACTTGTGCGCCGAGAGCACTGAGAAGTTGGGCGGGGGTCCGCGGAGAATCTCCGCCGCGGTGGCCACCGCGGTGGTCTCAAAGCCGGTGGCGAAGAAGACGACTTCCTCGGACGTCTGGCGCGCCAGCTCGACCGCCTGAGAAACGCTGTAAACGACGTCGACGCGAGCCCCGGCGCCGCGGGCGTCGGCCAGAGAGCCGGCGGAGCCAGGGACTTTCAGCATGTCGCCGTAGGTGGCGACGCGGACGCCTTGTTGCGCCAGGGCGACGCCTTCGTCCACCTCGGGAATGTCGGTGATGCAGACCGGGCAACCGGGGCCCATGATGACGTCGAGTGCCTTGGGGAAGACGTGCCGCAGCCCGAAGCGGGCGATGGCCTGCTCGTGACTTCCGCACACGTGCATGACCGCGACTGGGGAATGCCCCACCGCCTCGGTGAGGCGCCCAAGCTTCTCGACAAGCGCCTTCCCACGCTCCGGGTCCCGGAACTTGAGTTGCGCGGCGTCCCGTTCAGAAGCGAGGGTCACAGTTTCTCCACCATCCCGGCCCGGCAGCCTCGAGCTCCGCCCGGACGTCGGCCGCCATGAGGTCGTCCTCCTCTCCCTGCTTGCGGAGGAGGTCTTGGTACAGCTTGAGCGTCGCCACACCTTCCTCCGCCGGAATGCGGCGGATGGCGAACCCCACATGGTTGAGGACGTAGTCACCCGGAGTCACCGGTGCGTCCACTACGTCCAGCCGCACTTGCTTGGTGACGCCCCAAAAGTCCACGGTGGCCACCAGCCCTTGCACCTCCAACACCCTGCCCGGAACTCCGAGACACATCGCTTCACCCTCCTGTTTCGTCTGCGGCGCGAGAGACAGCATCGGCAACCAACGCTTGCCCAAGGGCAATGCCGCCATCCCCCGGTGGGACGTGCCGGTGCAGCCGGACGTCGACGCCTGGCCCGAGCTCGTGGAGGAGGCCCTCGGCGAGGCGGGGATTCTGAAAGCAGCCGCCGGTGAGCACGACCGCCAGGGGCCCATGCTTTTGCAGGACTGCCTTCACCATCGCCGCGGTCGCCCGGACCAGGGTGTTGTGAAAGGCCCCGGAGATGCTGGCGGCGGGGCTGCCGGCGATGACGTCTGCCACCGCCTCCTGCACCATGACTCTCAAGTCGAGGCACCACGGCTCGGTCGTCGTGTCCAAGCGGAAGCCGTACACCTTGGTTTCGGCCGGGTCCGCCACCAAATTCCACGCCAGGGCCACTTCGCCCTCGTACCTCGCTTCGCGGAGGCCCAAGCCGAGCGCGCCAAGCGCGTCGAAGTACCGGCCCGCGCCATGGGCCCGGGGGCAGTTGACATCCTGCGCCACCATTTGACGCACCACTTGGAGCCGCTGGTTGGTGATGCCCTGAAACAGGGGGATGTCCCCCAGCGGTGGCGTCCCGTCAAAGGCGTCCTCCACCAGCGAGAGCGCCGTGCGCCACACTTCGCGAATCGACCGGTCTCCGCTGGGTAAGCGGATGGGACGCAGAGTCGCCTGCCGCTCGAAGGCGCGCAGGGTGGCCACCAGCACCTCGCCACCCCAGGCAGTCCCGTCCGTACCGTACCCGGTGCCGTCGAAGGCCACCCCCACCACCGGTCCCATAAGCCCGTGCTCGGCCATCGCGCTCGCGACGTGCGCATGGTGATGCTGGACCGCGACGCGGGTGCGCTCCGGTCGCGCCCGCGCGAAGGCCGTGGAGACGTAGTCGGGGTGCAAGTCATGGGCGATGACTTCCGGCCGGACGCCGAGAAAGCGCTCCATCCGCTCAATGGCTTCGCCGT
Source organism: Myxococcaceae bacterium (assembly GCA_052147975.1). GTDB lineage: Bacteria > Myxococcota > Myxococcia > Myxococcales > Myxococcaceae > JADGRA01. The sequence goes on along the minus strand of JBKQJL010000194.1, from coordinate 24,737 downwards.
AAGCAACCAGGACCTCCGGGTCGTCGAGGTCTCCCACGTGCGGTCCCAGCACGGCCGAGTCGCGGTAGGCGAGACAGAAGGTGTTTTTCAACTGCGCCCCGCACGCAAGCACTGGGCGCGCGACTTCACGCGCCAGGGCGATGGACCGAGGGACGAAACCGCGCGAGCGACGAAGCAGTACGGGGGCTTGGTGGATGATGCGCGCCACCGAGTCATCGCAGCGGGTGACGATGTCGCGCTCATGGACGAGAAAGAAATCGGCGATGTCGCGGATGCGGACCAAGTCTGCGTCGCGGAAAGCGATGGGCTCGTCGGACAGGTTGGCAGACGTCATCACCAGCGGGCGCCCCGCATCCGCCAGCAGCAAGTGGTGCAGCGGCGTGTAGGCCAGCATCACCCCCACCAGGGGATTCTGGGGGGCGACCTCGTCGCAAAGGCCCGAACCGACGCGGCGGCGAGCCAAGACGATGGGGCGCTCCGGGGACTCCAGCAAGCGGCATTCCGCAGCTGTCAACTCGGCCAGGCCCTGCGCCTGGGCCAGCGTCCGGACCATGACCGCGAAGGGCTTCGCGTCTCGCCGCTTCCTGAGCCGCAGCTCAGCCACTGCCTCGCGGGAGGTGGCGTCGGCCGCCAGGTGAAAGCCGCCGATGCCTTTCACCGCGCCAACCCCGCCCTTCAGTAGCGCGGCCGCGGCCCACCGCACGGCATCCTCGGTCTCCACCTCTTCTCCGGTGGGGGCCAGGACGTGCAGCCTGGGGCCGCAGCGTGGGCAGGCGTTGGGCTGAGCGTGGAAGCGGCGGTTCTCCGGGTCGTCATACTCGCGCTGGCACACCTCGCACATGGTGAAACGCGCCATGGAGGTGGCCGGCCGGTCATACGGAACGTCGAGCGCGATGGTGAAGCGGGGTCCGCAATTGGTGCAGTTGGTGAATGGGTAGCGGTAGCGGCGGTCCTCGGGGTCGAAAATCTCGCCGACGCAGTCCAGGCAGGTGGCCAGGTCTGGGGGGATGGAGGAGCGTCGGACCGCGCTCGGCCGGCTGGCGGTGATGACGAAGGCATTCGCCTCGCGCGTGGGAATGGACTTCCAACTCATCCGCGCGATGGCGGCGGCCGGCGGTGGCGAGGCCTCGATGAGTTCAAGGAAGCGGTCGAGCGCCGCTTGGTTGCCGAATGCGTCGATGGTGACGCCGCCCGCGTCGTTGTGCACCTGCCCGTTGATGCCCAGGGCACGGGCCAGCCGGAAAATCCACGGGCGGAAGCCCACACCCTGGACAGTCCCCGTAACCTCAATCCGTCGCCCCTCGAGCTCCATGCGCTTTGAGCGTCCAGCAAGACGGGGGCCAAGGAGTGCGCCTCCCACGAGCGCCACGTTTCAGGGGGTTTGAGAGGCACGCGGGAGACACGTCAGAAGGCCCGCAAAATTTGCTCGGTTGAGAGGCCATCGGTATTTTTTTCGCGCCTTCGCTTGTGCGGCCCCGCGGAGCTGCGTGCGCGTCCAGTTTTCGGCGGGGCCTCAACGGCGACCCGGTGGGCAAGCCCGGCCGGCGTCAACCTGGGGCTGCCTGCTGTCCGTGTGCCCCAAGGCGGTGCGCGCCCTAGTGGCACGTCTGGCACATGGAGTTACGGTTAATTTCCGAGGGCGGATGTCTCGAGGTGAAGCCACTTGGGTGTGGATTGCCGCCCGGGCCGCCCACGCGGTGGCACGTCACGCAGTTGGATTGGGCGCCTTGGTCATGGCAACTGGCGCAGCTGACGATGTCCTGCCGCGCGGCCGTTCCGTGGAAGTTGGGGCTTCCGGGCGTGAGCCACCCGGCGGGGTGGGGGTCCTGCGGGTTGTTGGAGCTCGGCGTCAGCTGCGCCGCCTGGTGGCATTGCTCGCAGAAGCTGACAACGTGGCAATTCTGGCAGCGTGACTCGTTCGCACGCGCCTCCACCGAGTGCCGCGTCAGGTAGTCCCCCCAATGGATGAAATTCTTGTCCACCGCGTCCGGTTTGACGGCTTCGATGCGCACCGCAGCGCTCATCGCCGAGTGACAGTCCGCACAGAAGCTTTGTTGGTGGCACTCGGTGCAGGCCGCGGACGATGCCCGGGCGATGGGGACGTGGCCGCGCACGAAGTTGCCCTGGTGGTTGAAGGGTGGGGTGGTGGGCTTGAGAAGGATGCTGAGCATGTCCAGGTGACACACGTTGCAGTTGCCGGCGGCGTACTGCTGATTGTGCTGGTGGCAGTTGAGGCAGGTCTGCATCGGCGGCACCGGTCGGTCCAGCTGGCCCCGCGCAGGAAGCGTCAGGTGGCACACCTCGCACTTCTCGTCCTTCTCCAGGTGCTTGGCATGGTCAAACTTGAGGTGCGGGGGCGGCAGGACGTAGGGGCCCGGCTTTCCCAAGTGACACATGGAGCACTTGCCCTCTTCCTTTTCCTTCTTGTGGCAGGAGAGGCACTTGGCCTCTTTGGGGAAAACGCCGGGCTGCCCCAGGGACGTCTCGTCGAAGATGGGCTCGTGGCAGGCGAGACAGTCGACTTTAGCCTTGGCGTGGCCCGCATGGTTCGGGTTGATTTGGTCCGCCCCGTCCAAGGCCGCGACCCCGCCTGCGCCCAAGAGGAGCGCAGCCACCAGCAAGCCGCCGAGGCTGAATGGGCGCCACTTCATTGGGAGGTTCCCTTGCCGAACGTCGTGAAGTTGTAGCCCACGCGTGCGGTCACCGTGTAGTAGGTGAGGTACAAGGGCGTCGTCCCGACAGAGCCACTCAGCATCGCGCTCCACCCGGACCCGATGGCCCAGCTCACGCTCGCCGTCCCCACGACAGAATCCCGCCCCTCGTTGACAGCGTGTTGGAGCAGTTGCCAGTCCAGGTCGGCACTGAGCTTGACTCGGTCGGTCAAGGACTGAAGGAACCAGCCGCGGAGCTCGCTGTAGCCGTTGATGGGGACGATGAGGAGCTGGCCGTTGAGGCCTACCGTCGATTGGCTGGCAATTCGGTAGGTGACGGTCAGGTCGCCTTGGTTGCCGCTCCCGCCGTCCACCCACAGCTGGTTGTAGGCGCCATAGAAGGAAAGGCGCGGGAGCGCTTTCCAGAACGCTCCGCCGCCCACCGCTGTGCGCTCGGTGTAGGCGAAGACGGTGAAAATGGAGGTGAGCGGGAGGTAGAGGTCCGGTTCCGAGCGCGTCCCATTCACGAAGAGCTCCAGCGTCGGGAGCAGCTGCCAAGAGAGGCCAAGTTGGGCGTCTGCGACGCGCAACTCCACCAAGCTGAGGACGCCCGAGGCGGTAAGCGACAGGTTTGACAGAATCCCCACGTGGGCATCGATGCCCAGGTCCTGCCGGGCGATGGCGCCGCTGTTTAAAATCTCGTTGTAGGAGATGCCCACCTCGGTGCCATACGTCGGGCTCCAGAAGGCCCTCCCGCCGAAGGCAAAGTTCCCGAGGGGGACGACGCCCCGAGTCACGGTCGGGGCTTGCACGTAGGCGTCGACTCCCGGTCCGGCAACCGGAGGAGCCCGGGTGGGCGCGCCCACGTAGCCGCTGACGCCAAAACCCTTGCCGATGAGGACGGTGGCATTGAGCCCATCCAGCTGTAGAACCCGAGCAGCTCCTCCGGAAATCAGCTGCCTTCCGACGGTGAGCGTGAGGTGACGATGGAAAAACGAGGCTTGGAGGAAAAGCAGAGTCGCGTCGGCAGCCAGCAGCTCTTGCGAGGGCCCGTTGATGGTGGCTGCGGTCACCCAGCCGGAAAGCTGAAAGCGGAGGTCCTCGACCGCCCCGGGAACGTCAATTCCTCTGAGCGACAGGCCGACAAACTCGGTGCCCCACACGCCATAGCGGGTGTTCCCCGCCTGCCAGTAGTCCGGCTCAAGGCGCAACAGCGTCGTCGAGCTCACCTCTGTCACTTGCGCCGCCGCCGGGTGTGCCCAGAGCGTCACCAGAAGGGCCAGCGCGGCGGCGCCCCGGAGGTTTGCCAGCCGGCGGGGTTGGCGCCTGGTCGCTTCGCAGTCCGGCGACGCTTCCTGTTGGCCGTGACGTCCGCGATGGTCCATCACGGGCTACCCCTTCTGTCGTAGACACAGGGGAAAGTAGGGCGTCCGGGAGGCCATCCAGTTTTCACCGCTTTCGGAGGCCGGTGCAATTGCTCGGCCGGCAGTCTGTCTGGCAATCGGCCCCAGGGCCAAGCGCAAAGTTTTCGAGTGGCCCTTGCTCACTCCCTTCGGTGTGGGCGCGCGCAAAACCCAAGGCCCCATGAGCAGTTTTTGCGACGCGCGCCCGAGGCCCCCCTCAAACCTCAAAGAGGGAGGTGTTGGCACCGAATGTGAAGGGCCGCGTCCAGAGGACATGGACCCCTCCACCCTTTCAGCAAGACGCGGCGGGGTCTGCGGACAGCGGGCGTCCAAGGGACGTGTCGCCCGTCGAAACGCTACCCGTTCTTCATCCGAGGGTCACCCATGAAACACGCTTCAATGTTCGCATCCCTAGCGGCCGTCGCACTTCTCCACAGCGCCACGGCGCCAGCAGAAACAGACAAGAAGACCGAGCGTCTGTGGAAGGCGCAGTGCGCGTCCTGCCACGGCCAGGGAGGAAAGGCCGATACCGAGAAGGGCCAGAAAATGAAGGTCCAGGACATGACCACCGCCCAGTACCAAGCGAAGAAAGACGACGAGTTCAAAAAGGCCATTGTGGACGGCGTCCAGGCGGAGAAAGACGGCGTGAAGCAGGAGATGGATGCCTACAAGGACCTCACGCCCGAGCAGGTCAACGCCCTCATTGCGTACATCCGCTCGTTCAAGAAGTGACCAGGCCGGAGCGTCTGGAGCAGTCTTCTAAACCTTGTTGCGAGTCGTCCGTCGATGGGCTAGGCGTCCTTCACTCTGGAGGTCACGCATGAAGCACGCCCAAATTTTCGCATCCGTTGCTACCGCTGCCCTTCTCCTCAGCGCCACCGCGCCGGCGGAGACCGACAAGAAGACAGAACGCCTGTGGAAGGCGCAGTGCGGCTCCTGTCACGGCGCCGGAGGCAAGGGCGACACCGAGAAGGGCCAGAAGATGAAGGTCCAGGACATGACGACCGCGGCCTTTCAGGCACAGAAGGACGATGCGTTCAAGAAGGCCATCACCAACGGTGTCAACACAGAGAAGGACGGCGTGAAGCAGGAGATGGACGCCTTCAAGGACCTGACGCCTGACCAGGTCACCGCCCTCATCGCGTACATCCGCTCCTTCAAGTAAGCGTTCAGTCAGCGCTGAAGTCCCCGGGGGGGCCCGGAACGGCCTCTAGGCCCCAACCTGGGCCTCGTTGGGCCCGACGGTGTCTCGTGCCCTGCGGGCGCCGGTGCCGTCTGGCCCAGGGCCTGCCGTGGCCGCCAGGGCGTGCGCAAGCCAGGGTGGGTGGTTGTCCTCGCAAAACTCCGGCTTGTTGCGCGGGCACTGTCCGGCGCCCCCGGGGGCGCCGGCTGGTGCAAGTGGGCCGCCTTACGGGAAGAGGACGTCCAAGACCTCGGGCTTCACTTCCTCGGTCGCGATGGTGTCATGGCAGGCGCCGGTGCACTTTTGCTGCACTGCCTTGCCGCTCGCGTTGACGTGCTTGTTGTCGTGACAGCGGTAACAGCCCGGCTCGTGTTGGAGGTAGTCCACGTACGTGCCCCAGGTGACTTTCATCTCCGGGAAGTTGTTGAGGGTCCACGCCTCGGCCAGAAACTTCCCGGCCGCCTCGACTTTCGCTTTCCCCTGCGCATCCAAGTCGGGCGCCAGCTTGGCATAAGAGGCCAGCAATGCGGCCGGAATGGCCTTCTTGGCTTCCTCGCGAGAGGGGTAGCTCGCTTTGAGCACCGCGAGGGCTTCGCGCCCAATGAAGGGGAGGTCCCGGTCGATGGCGCCTTGCCCCAGCGCGTTGTTGACGACGGACTCAGGCTTGGAGAAACGGTGGGCCGGTCGGCTGTGGCAGTCGGTACAGCCCATCTCGAACCACTCCGCGCCGGCGGGAACCTGTGCGTTCTTGGCCGTGAATCTGTCGGTGCTGCCGTCGGGGCGAGTCACCTGGATGTCGGTGATGGTCGCGCGCTTCGGGTCGGACAGGTAGCGCACCTGCATCCCGTTGTGTTGGTGCACGCCGTGCCATTTCCCGTCGCGAAAGCCACCCACCAGTGTGAGGAAAACGGTGTCCTTCTCCACTGCCTTCTCCTGGTCGCCGAAGAGCCGCCGGATGTGCAGTTTGTCTTCGCTGAAACGCTCGGGGGCGTGGCAGCGGGTGCAGATTCTGTTGGGAACCTCGGTGGGTTGGGGCACCGGGCGCGAATAGTCGCCGAGAAGGAATTGCACCATCTGCGTCGCGCCGCGCAGCTTGGCCTTGACGAAGTGGCCCGCGCCTTCGCCGATGTGGCAATCCACGCAGTACACGTTCGCGTGCTGGGTGGCCTGATGGGCCACCGCCTCGGGCTGCATCACGTTGTGACAGGTTCCGCCGCAGAAGGCATCGCTGTGCATCACTTCCAGGCCCTTGAAGGTGGCCGTCGACACAATCATCAAATTCACGATGGTTAGCCCGACGACAAGCAGGGCAATCGAGCGCAGCCGGGCGTCGTTGAAGTTGAGGACGGGGTACCCCGTCGGCTGCCCCGCTTTCTCTCGCCTGCGCTGCAGCCGCAGCCCAATTGGAATGAGGACGAGCCCGAGGACAAAGACAGCCGGCAGGAGGAGGTAGCTGACGATGCCGGTGTAGTTGCCTTGAATTCCACCAGTGAGCTCGAGTGCGAGAATCGCCAAGAAGGAGATGGCGGCGGCGCTGGTGAGCGCCACCCCAATCGCCGACACCCAATTGCGGGCCGCCAGCCAGAAGAAGTCTCGAAGCGACGAGAAGACTCTTTGAAGGAATTTCACGAGGGAGTCACCACCGAGGCAGGAAGCCCGCCTCTTTTCGAGTTTGCCAAGGACGGCCTAAAGAGCATGGGTCACGGCCGGGAGGAACCACCTTTGCTGGAACCGGCTCGCCGAATGGCAGACCCCTCCCGTTGCTGGACGCTCCTACAAGCAAGCATGAGGCCACCAACGGCCCTTCCCTCGGAGAGGGCTAGGCTGGCCGCGAAAAAACTGCATGCCGAGCGCGCAAATTGCGCCCAGAAGCATGGACGCCCCGCAACGCGGAACCAGGACCGAGAACTCAAGAAGACGCCGGCTCGGGGGGCAACAGCCGTAGAGTGACACAGTGCGAGCGAGCCTCCGCGCCTGTGAGGTACGTCCATTGCAGCCAGGGCGTGGCCATGGAGGCTGAACTCAGCGCACTTCCGCAGGCGACGGACGCCAGTCGACGCCGTGCGTTGTTGGAGCGCTACGGCTCCGAGCCTGTGCCCCGCTATACCAGCTACCCCCCGGCCAACCACTGGGCTGAAGGGATGGGGGACGCGCAGGCACGGTCCGCCTTGGCGCGCTGCGGGCAGCGCCCGCTGTCGCTGTACGTGCACGTCCCGTTCTGTCGCAAGCTTTGCTACTACTGCGGCTGCAACATGCTGGTGACGCGGAACACGGCGCTGGTCGAGCGCTACCTCCGCGCGCTCGAGCTCGAGGTGGAGCGGACGGCGGAGCTTCTGCCGCGCATCCCAGGGGTCGTCCAGCTGCACCTGGGGGGCGGCACGCCCACCTATCTGGAGCCGGCTCAACTCATCCGGCTGGTGGAGACGTTGCGCCGTCGCTTCTCGTGGGGGCCGCAAACAGAGGCGTCCATCGAAATCCATCCGCCGGTCACCACCGCCGAGCAGATGCGCACCCTTGCGAAGTTGGGCTTCAACCGTGTGAGCATGGGGGTGCAGGACTTCGACCCCCGCGTCCAGGCCAGAGTCAATCGAATCCAATCCTTCGAGCAGACTCGCGACATCATCCAACTCGCGCGCGACTTAGGCTTCGTCAGCGTCAACGTCGACCTTATGTATGGGTTGCCGCTTCAAACCGTGGAGGGCTTCACCCAGACGCTTTCGCGCATCGAGGAGCTGCGCCCGGACCGCATCGCGCTCTTTGGCTACGCCCACGTCCCCTCGCTGAAGAAACGCCAAGGACAATTCACGTCGGCCGAGCTTCCGGGGCCGGAGCTTCGGCTGGCGCTGTTTGAGCAGTCGATGAGCCGGCTGCTGGCGGCCGGGTACCTCTATGTCGGCCTCGACCACTTCGCCCTTCCCAATGACGAGCTCTGCCGAGCGCGCGCCGCAGGCTCACTCCGGCGAAACTTCATGGGCTACACCACCTGCGCCGACAGCGACGTGCTGGCCTTTGGCCCCTCGGCCATTTCCGACATTGGCGGCTCCTACCTCCAGAATGAGCGCGAGGTGCACCAATGGGCGCAGCTGCTGGAAGACGGGCGTTCGCCAGTCGTCCGCGGCCACTCCTTGAGTGTGACGGACAGGGCGCGGCGCGACCTCATCATGCAACTCTTCTGTCAGCTCGAGGTTGACCTCGACGCCATCGCCCGGCAGCACCCTGGAGCCTTCGAGGGCGGGTTCCACGACGAGGAGTTGGCCCTGAAGCGGCTCGAGCACGACGGGCTGGTCATCCGCGAGGACGCGCGGGTGCGAGTCAGCCCGGACGGCCAGTTGCTGCTGCGCACCGTGGCCTCCGCTTTCGACACCTACTTGCGTTCAGCGACGGTTCGCCGGCACGCACCGGCGCTCTGACAGGCCGAGCCTCCCCTGTGTAGGCTGCCAGGTTGCAGGCGGCTGGAGACATTCAATGAGTGCAATCCCCACCGACATGACCCCGGTCTACAAGGCGACCATCGCCAAAGGCACCGGCGCGCGCCGCTGGCAGAGCGCCGCATACGTGGACCTCTTGCCCCCTTGCAACCGCGCCTGTCCGGCAGGGGAAAACATCCAGGCGTGGCTGGCCCTCGCGCAGGCCGGCCGCTACGAGGAGGCCTGGCGCAAGTACATGGAGGAGAACCCTCTGCCGGGCACCCATGGCCGCGCCTGTTACCACCCGTGCGAGGACGCCTGTAACCGCCAATTCCTGGACGAGCCTGTGGCCATCCATTCCCTCGACCGTTTTCTCGGGGACCTGGCGCTGGAGCAGGGCTGGACGATGCCGGTCAGCCCTCCCAGCGGGAAGCGCGTGCTGGTGGTGGGCGCCGGACCGGCCGGGCTGTCCTGTGCCTACCACCTTCGACGGATGGGGCATGCGGTGGAGATTCGAGATGCCAACCCGAAGCCCGGCGGGATGATGCATTACGGGATTCCCGCCTACCGGTTGCCCCGGCAGGGGCTGGAGCAAGAAATTGCGCGCATTGAAGCGATGGGGGTCCGCTTTGTTCCAAACTACCGGGTGACCGACGTGCTCGCGGACAAAGCCGCGGGAAAATTCGACGCCGTCTTTCTCGGGATGGGCGCCCAACTTGCCAATCACCTCGAGATTCCGGCGATGGACGGCGGGAAGATGATTAACGCCATCTCGCTGCTCGAGCAGGTCGAGCAGGGCCGCGCACCGGCCTTGGGACGCGTGGTCGGAATTGTCGGCGGCGGCAACACCGCCATGGACGCGGCACGTGTTGCCAAGCGGCTCGGGGCCGAGGAAGCGGTCCTCATCTTCCGCTTCGACAAGAAGCACATGGAGGCGCACCCCTACGAAGCGATGGAGGCTTTCGCCGAAGGCGTCAAGGTGAAGTGGCTCTCCACGGTGAAGCAATTCGGTGAGGACGAGCTGCTGGTGGAGGTGATGGAGATGCTCCCCGATGGCTCGGGCTGCGTCGGCACCGGCAAACTCGAGCGCTTGAAGGCCGACTCCTTGGTGCTCGCCGTCGGCCAACACGCCGACGTCAGTTTTCTGGAAGCGGTGCCCGGCGTCCGGGTGGGCCAGGGTTCGGTGGTGGAGGTGGACGGCCACCTGCAGACCGGGCACGCCGGACTCTTCGCTGGCGGCGACATGATTGGTGGCCCCCGAACGATGACTGCGGCCGTGGGGCACGGCAAGAAGGCCGCTCGCGACATCGACGCCTGGCTCCGCGGCCAAACCTACGAGAAGCCGCCGCCGCACCGCATCGCCGGCTTCGAGCTGCTCAACTTGCCCATGTACCTCGACGCGGACCGCCGCGAGCAGCGGGCCACTCGCGTGGCCGAGAGGAAGGGCTTCCAGGAGATTCTGGCCGGGCTCTCGGAGCCCGAGGCGCGCTTCGAGGCCAGCCGCTGCCTGTCGTGCGGCAACTGCTTCGAATGTGACAACTGCTACGCAGCCTGTCCCGAGCAAGCCATTGTCAAGTTGGGGAAAGGGCGCTTCTACCGAGTGGACGACTCACTCTGTACTGGTTGCGCCGTTTGCTACGAGCAATGTCCCTGCCACGCCATTGAGATGGTGCCTGACTCGCCGGTGGACACGGCGGCTGGCGTCGTGGCGCACGCCACCGTCCCGAGCCATTTCAAGGTGCGCCCATGAAAAGCGACCAGACGACAGCGCCCAAGACGGCCGTTCACGATGGAAACACCGCCGCCGCGTACGTCGCGTACCGCGTCAACGAAGTCTGCGCCATTTTCCCCATCACCCCGTCCTCGACGATGGCGGAGTTGGCCGACAGCTGGGCCGCGCAAGGCCTGAAGAACATTTGGGGGCAGGTTCCCGTCGTCCAACAGATGCAGTCCGAGGGCGGCGCCGCCGGGGCGGTGCATGGCTCTTTGCAGAGCGGCGCCCTCACCACCACCTTCACCGCCTCCCAGGGCCTGCTGTTGATGCTGCCCAACATGTACAAAATCGCCGGCGAGCTGACGCCCTGCGTCTTCCACATCGCCGCGCGGTCCGTGGCCACCCAGGCGCTTTCCATTTTCGGCGACCATTCAGACGTCATGGGCGCCCGCATGACTGGGTTCGGCATGCTGGCCGCCGCCTCGGTGCAGGAAGCGCATGACCTGGCGCTCGTCGCGCAGGCGGCAACCCTCGAGTCGCGGGTTCCGCTGATGTTCTTCTTTGACGGCTTCCGCACCTCGCATGAGGAGAACAAAATTACCCTCCTCTCCGACGAGCACATCCGCGCGCTCATCGACGACGACTTGGTGCGTGCTCACCGCGCCCGAGCCCTTTCCCCGGAGCATCCGGTGGTGCGCGGGACGGCGCACAATCCCGACACGTTTTTTCAGGCGCGCGAGACCGTCAACCCCTTTTACGCCCGTGTCCCAGCCGTGGTGCAGAAGGCGATGGACAAGCTCGGCGAGCTGACTGGCCGCCGCTACCGGATTTTCCGCTACCGCGGGCACCCAGAGGCCGAGCGCGTGGTGGTCGCCATCGGCTCGGCGTGCGAGGTCCTCGACGAGACAGCGGCTTGGCTCACCCAGCATGGAGAGAAGGTGGGCGTGCTGCAGGTGGCGCTGTACCGCCCTTGGGACGCGCAGGCCTTTCTGGCCGCCATGCCCAACAGCGTCAAGGCGGTGGCCGTGCTCGACCGCACCAAGGAAGCCGGCTGCCCTGGCGAGCCGCTCTACCTGGACGTCCTCACCAGCTATGCCAAGGCGTTCTCGGAGGGTAAGGCCACCCGGCTCCCCAAGGTGGTGGGCGGCCGGTACGGCCTGTCGTCGAAGGACTTCAATCCGGCCATGGCCAAGGCCGTCTTCGACGCGCTGAAGCGCCCCGAACCCAAGAATGGCTTCACCGTTGGCATTGTCGATGACGTCTCGGGCACCAGCCTTCCCACCGAGGCGGATTTCGACGTCGAGTCGCCGGAGGTGGTGCGGGCGCTCTTCTATGGGCTGGGCGCCGATGGGACAGTGGGCGCCAACAAGAATTCTGCAAAAATTCTGGCCGCCGCCCCCGGCCGCCATGCCCAAGGCTACTTCGTCTACGACTCGAAGAAGTCGGGCTCCTACACCATCTCCCACCTCCGCTTCGGGCCCCACCCCATCCGGGCGCCGTACTTGCTCAAGTCGGCCAGCTTCGTGGGAATCCACAAGTTCGACTTCCTCTTCAAGGTGGATGTCCTGGCCAGTGCCGCCCATGGCGCCACGCTGCTGGTCAATAGCCCCTACGGCCCGGACGCGGTGTGGGACGAGCTTCCCCGCGAAGCGCAGAAAGAAATTCTGGAGAAGCAGCTCAAGCTGTACGTCATCGACGCGTCCGGGGTCGCCTCTTCACTGGGGCTTGCCTCGCGCACCAACACCATTCTGCAAACGTGCTTTTTCGCTCTCTCCGGGGTGATGCCACGCGAGCAGGCGATTGCTCAAATTAAGGAGGAGACCGAGCGCACCTACGCCCGAAAGGGCCGGGACATCGTCAAGAAGAATTTCGAGGCCATTGACGCGGCTCTGGCCAACCTCCACGAGGTGAAGGTCCCGGCGACCGTCACCAGCCGCCGGACGCGGTCGCGTCCCGTGCCCGAGTCGGCGCCAGACTTCGTGCAGCGGGTGATTGGAACCATGTTGGCCCAACGCGGCGACGAGCTGCCGGTCAGCGCGCTGCCCATCGACGGCACTTACCCGAGTGGCACGTCCCGCTTCGAGAAGCGCAACATCGCCGAGGAAGTGCCCATCTGGGAGCCCGAGCTCTGCATCCAGTGCGGCCAGTGCGCCGTGGTCTGCCCCCACAGCGTCATTCGGGCCAAATATTACGAGAAGAGCCACCTGACGAAGGCGCCCAGCGAGTTTCGGGCGGCAGCCATCAACGCCCGGGGCTACCCGGACTCACGGTACACCTTGCAAGTCTACGCGGAGGACTGCACCGGCTGCGGCGTCTGCGTGGAGAATTGCCCGGCCCACAGCCCGGAGGACGCCGAGAAACGGGCGATCAACATGCAGCCCCGGCTGGAGCACCTGGCAGCGGAACGGTCGAACGTCGCCTTCTTCGAAAAGCTGCCTTGGGCGGACAGGACGCGGGTGAATTTCGCCAACGTGCGGGGCGTTCAGTTTCTTGAGCCCCTCTTCGAATTCTCCGGTGCGTGCGCCGGCTGTGGCGAGACGCCCTACCTGAAAATGTTGTCGCAGCTCTTCGGGGACCGCTTGCAGATTGCCAATGCCACCGGTTGCTCATCCATTTACGGCGGCAACTTGCCCACCACCCCTTGGAGCAAAGGCGCTGACGGGCGGGGGCCGGCTTGGTCCAACTCCCTCTTCGAGGACAACGCCGAATTTGGCCTGGGCTACCGCATCGCCATTGACAAGCAGACCGAGCAGGCCCGGGCGTTGGCGAAGAAGCTCGCCCCTCAGCTGGGCGAAGCCCTGGTCACCGCGCTCTTGGAGGCACCGCAACTCAGTGAGTCGGACTTTCGCATTCAACGCGAGCGCGTGGCGGCGCTCAAGGCGAAGCTGGCCGAGCTCACCAGTGACGATGCCAAGAACTTAAGCGCGGTCGCGGACTTCTTCGTGCGGCGCTCGGTGTGGCTCGTCGGCGGAGACGGCTGGGCCTATGACATTGGCTACGGGGGCCTCGACCACGTGTTGGCATCGGGGCAGAACGTCAAGGTGTTGGTGCTCGACACCGAGGTCTACTCCAACACCGGGGGGCAGGCGTCGAAGGCGACGCCGCTGGGCGCCTCGGCGAAGTTTGCGTCGGCCGGAAAGAAGTCGCCTCGGAAAGACTTGGCCATGATGGCCATCGCCTACGGCAACGTCTACGTCGCCCAGCTGTCCATGGGGGCAAACAGTGAGCAGGCGCTCATCGCCATGCGCGAAGCCGAGGCTTACAAAGGGCCGGCGCTCTTGCTCGCGTACTCCCAGTGCATCGCCCACGGAACGGACTTGAGGCTGGGAATGAAGCAGGCCGCCCGCGCGGTGGCCAGTGGGCATTGGCCGCTCTTCCGCTTTGACCCCGGCATGCGCAAGCGGGGCATGAACCCCTTCCGGCTGGACTCGACTCGGCCCCGCATTCCACTCGAGGAGTACCGGGCCAATGAAGTGCGTTTCAAGTCGTTGATGCAGACCCATCCCGACTCGGCCCGGACCATGTTGACGCAAGCGCAGCTGGCCCTGGACGAGCGCTACCGCCTCTACGAGGACATGGCGGCGCGCGATGGCAGCCGGTTTCTCCCCCACTGGGAGGACGCCTGAACATGGACCTCACCACCGCCTACCTCGGGCTCCGGCTCAAGCACCCCGTCGTCGCTTCCGCATCGCCTTTCACCTCGAGTTTCGACGGGATGCGCCGTCTCGAGGACGCGGGGGCGGCCGCCGTGGTGATGGCCTCGCTGTACGAGGAGCAGATTCGCGCCGAAGACAATGCCTATGCCCTGCTCACCGAGCACGGCTCCTTCTCGCAGGCGGAGGCGGGGAGCTACTTTCCCGAGCTGCACGAGTACAACCGCGGCGTGTCCGGCCATTTGGAGACGCTGCGCCGCGCCTCCGAGGCGCTCGGCGTTCCCGTCATTGCCAGCCTCAATGGGACCAGCCGGGAAGGGTGGCCCGAGTACGCGAAGATGCTCGAGCAGGCTGGCGCCGCCGCGCTCGAGTTGAACCTCTTCCTGGTTCCAGTGGACCTGAAGATGAGCGGCCAGGACGTGGAGGCGAGCTATCTCGAAGTGGTGCGCAGCGTGAAGGCCAGCGTGCGCATCCCCGTCTCTCTGAAGCTCTCGCCCTTCTTTAGCGCCATGGGCCACATGGGCGCGGAGCTGCAGAAAGCTGGAGCCGACGGCCTCGTTCTCTTTAACCGCTTCTTCCAACGGGACATTGACCTCGAAACGCTCAACCTCAAACTGGATGTCCACCTCTCCACACCGGCCGAGATTCACCTGCCCATGGTGTGGATTGCGTTGCTGTCTCGACAAGTCAGCATGTCGCTGGCGGCGAGCAGCGGCGTGGATTCCCATGAGGAGGTCGTCAAATACCTGCTCGCCGGGGCGGACATCGTCATGACCACCTCGGCGCTACTCCGCCACGGCCCTGGCCACGTGCAAACGCTGGTCACTGGACTGGAACGCTGGCTGAGAGAGAATGCCTTTCCATCGGTCGCGGCCATTCGCGGGCTGAGGGACGCCACCCACTGGGGCAAGCCTGCGGAGCTGCTGAGGGCCGACTACGTCAAGTCGCTCGTCAGCTACGTTCCCAAACGGCTCATTGCCTAAGAGGCCGAGGCGAGGCCCGGGGGGACGGCCGTCCCCCCTTTTCGACACTTCACGCGCGGACGGTCGGCGCGCAAAGCGTGGAGCCGATACGTATGTTTTGCGTCTCAAACGGCTCCGGTCCCTCTGACGCAGGAATCGCGGAGGCCCGCAAGTTTTGCGTTTCGGCGCAAGGCAGACGCCATAAGGCGGCCTGCGTCATTCCTGCGACTGTCCGGCGGTTTTTCGGCCAGAAGCCTCAAGTGCGAGCGCCTTGGGGCCTCTGCCCAGAAGGACTTGCGCGACGCGTTGGGCCCTCCCCACTGCGAGGCGGCGACGGCGCGGAGGATGCATTCGCGACGGGCCATCATGGACTCGCTCAGCCCCGGACCGACCGAAGACGGCAGGCCCATTCCCATTCGCTGTCAGGACTCCGTGGCCAGCGCTTTACGCACGCCGGCGGCCGCGGGAAGGCCCAGCCGGCCGCCGCTGGTGGTTGCCCCCGGCGAAACCCGCATTCTGGTGGTGGACAAAGAGCCCGACGTTCGCGCCGTCCTTCGGACGCTTCTCGCCTCGGAGGGTTTCACGGTGCTCGAGGCCTCGGACGGAAGTGACGCCCTGGGGTTCCTCCGCCGCCAGGGGGCCGACGTGGTGCTCGCCGCTTCCTCCCTCCCCGGCGTGGATGGCGTGACGTTGGTGAAGAGCGCGCGCCAGGAGGGGTTGGCCGCGCTGTTTGTGATGATGACTGACTCGAGCGGCATTGAAGCGGCGGTCGAGGCCATGCGCGCCGGCGCCGAGAACTTCGTTATCAAGCCATTTGAAGCGAGCACACTTCTGGTGGTGCTGGAGAAGGTCCTCGAGAAGCGGCGACTGGCCCGGGAAACGGAGCAGCTGCGAGACCGCGTCCGCGAACGCTATTGCTTGGACGCCATCATCGGAGAAAGCACCGCCTTGCAGGCCGTTTGCGACGTTGTGAAGCGGGAAGCGCCCACCAATGCCGCCATGCTGCTGCTGGGAGAGCCTGGCACCGGGAAGGAGTTGGTGGCGCAGGCCATCCACCAGCAGGCGGCTCGCCGGGACGCGCCCTTCATCAAAGTCAGCTGCACCGGGCTCTCCGAGGCGCTGCTCGAAGCGGCCCTTTTCGGTTCCGAAGGCAACTCAAGCGAGAGTGGGGTGGGGGCACAGGAAGGAAGTTTCGAACGGGCCAACCATGGGACACTCTTCCTGGATGAGATTGGCGAGCTTCCGCCAAGCCTTCAAGGCAGGGTGCTCAGCCTTCTCGAGCACAGTGACTTCAAGCGCGTCGGGGGAAGCAAGACGGTGCAAGTCGACGTACGAGTGGTCGCCGCCACCAACCGCGATTTGGCCGGTTTGGTGTCCGCCGGGCGCTTTCGCGAGGACCTCTTCCTCCGCCTCGGCGCGGTGGCGGTCACGCTGCCTCCCTTGCGGGCGCGCAAGGGGGACATCCCGGTGCTGGTGTCGCATTTCATCGAGAAATTCAACCAGTCCCATGGGAAGTCGGTCCGTGGGCTGATGCCCGGCATCCTCAATGACTTGCTGCGGTATGATTGGCCGGGCAACGTCCGAGAGTTGGAGAATGTCGTCGAGCGGGCCGTCGTGTTGGCTCGCGGCCAATACCTCACCCCCGACGAGCTGCCGCCGGTGCTTTGTCGCCCAGGTGGCGCGAATCCATCTCCCGGCGGAATTTTTCCAGGCGCGACGCTCCGCGACATCGAGCGCGAGGCCATCCTTCGCACCTTGGAAGCAGTGGAGGGAAGCACCCCGCTGGCCGCGGCCATGCTCGGCATCAGCCCACGGAAAATCCAATACCGGCTGAAGGAATACGGGGGCACCAACCTCCATGGGGGAACCTCGGCGCCGGTCCGCTCACGGCCGCGGGGAAGGGCTGCCGGCGGCGGGGCTGCTTAACTGACGCACGCAACTTGCAGTGAACGGGTAAAAGGGGTTCCGGACGTCGGTTTCACCGCAAATTCTGCTGGCAACTCAGGGTTTTTGAGTTCCTGAGCGCAGTTTTGAAGGCATGCAAGTCTTGCGTTTCACCTGAAGCTCTTTGCGCTTCCTGTTCGTGAGGAATTGAGGTCTTCCTCACTCAAGTCGAGGGTTGGGGGTCGGATGCGTCGAAAAATTCGCTGCGTTGTCGCTCTTGTGCGGACGCATCCCGGTTGCCTCCCCGTCACCCGAGCAGGGTGCGCCCGTCCCGTCATTTCGTCGTGCAGACACTACTCGTCGGTCAATCCCGTGGCCTTTGGTGAGGAGATGCTCCCATGTTTCGCAAATCCCTGATTGTGTTGGCCACCGTTGTGGCTGCCGCCTGTACCGGCTCGACAGGCCCGACTGGGCCGACCGGTGGCGTCGGCCCTGGCGGAGACGCCGGGCCTCCTGGTGCCAACGGCTGTCCGGGACTTGCCCCGGGGCAGACGGCCGGCCTGACGGCCACCATTTCTGTCTCCAGCCCGCCCAATGGTGCGGCGTTTTTCAACACCGGGGACCAGCCCGTCCTCACCATCACCTTCGCCAACAACTGCGGACAGCAGCTCGCTCCGTCGGACCTCGCCAGCGCGGAGCTCTACGTCTACGGGCCGCGTGCAGCGACAGAGACCGTCACCAACACGGACCTGTTGAACGTGCCCTACGCCGTCTTTAATGCCTACGCACCCCTGATGGGGCTTCCCGACGGGGGCCCGTCGAATCTGTCGGTCGCCGCCGATGGCACTGTCACGTATACCCTCAGCCCCATTAACGTGGTGGCGACGGGGCCCATCCCTCCCGGACAAATTCCCGGTACCTATACCGCCGGCGTCTGGGCGCAAGCTCCGGGCCCAGCGTCCAACGCGGCGAATGCCATCGACCAGGTCTTCGTACTCGCCGACTTCCAGATTGGCACCGCCACCGCAGAGTCCTTCATCAGCGGACCGGCCAATGCCTCCACCTGTCTGAATTGCCACGGGAACCACGAGCCCGGTGGAAAGGTCTACATCAACCACATCCCGCCGGAGCCCCCGCGCACGAACGTCGGCAACTACGCGCTCGACTCGCTGCCTATCGGCAGCTGCAAGTCTTGCCACAACAACCAGGGCTATAGCCCCTACACCATCATGCACAAGGTGCACGCGGCCCACCGGGGTGAGCACCAGCGAGCCCCTTCGGTGCCGCACCCCGACTACGGTTACGACTCGCCGGACACCTCGCTGTTGGACTACCTCAACGTCGGTTTCCCGTTGATGCCGCTTTCCGGCTCCAACAACCCCGGCATCACGTTGACGGCGGACTCGGCGATGGAGAAGGACTGCAACGCCTGTCACATCAACGGCGAGCCGGACGGCGGCAATGTGACGCTCGACCCAGCGAAAATTTCCAGAGCGGCCTGCGGCTCCTGCCACGACAACGTCTTCTTTGCTGGAGCGCCGCTGGCAGACGGGGGCGTCGACCCCACCGGGCAGAATGTCATCCCGCCGACCAACTATGGGCAGCCTCCGACGGGTCCGTGCACCAACACCGGCGAGTGCAGTGTGTTTCCAGCCGGTGGCAATCCCAACTTGTCGGCCGCCGTTTGCGACACCAACACCACCTCGCCGACTTACCAGTCTTGCATCCTCACCAACCACCCCATTCCGAGTGGCCCCAATCCGGATGCAGTCTGCGCGACGTGCCACGCGGCAACGACGAGCTCTGCGCCAGGGCTCATCGCTCCGGTGGACTCGGTGCACAACATCACCCAATGGCAGCCGCCCATCACCCTCGACGGCTACACGTTCCAGAACGTGACCGTCACCGGGGCCAGCGGAGGCAGCGGTGCAACCGCGTTCTTCAATGTCGGTGACAAGCCCACCTTGAGCTTCCAGCTCTTCGACAACACCGGAGCCGCCGTCACCAACCTCGCCACCAGCTCATCCTGGTCGGGAACGTTCCTCGTGGCCGGCCCCACCTCCAACCCGCAGCGCGTCTACGGAAGCGCGACGGGTGGCGTGTCGATGAAGAGCGCGACCCTGGGAACATTCACCTACAACGCCACGTCACAGACGTACACCTACACGCCAAACGCCACGTGGCCGGCCAATGCGCTCGCCCCCATCAACACCACCCTCGCACCGCAGCCTGCTCCGGCTGGCGCCTACACGGTGTGGTTCTACTGGGCTCACACCGACCCGACCAGCGGCGTTCGGGACGCAGTCGACGCGCAGGTGGTGGTCCCCTTCGGCGCCAACCAGACGCCGGTGTCGGGCCGCCAAGTCGTGACACAGCAGGCTTGCGCGTCGTGCCACGGTGCCGACACCACGGGCGGGAATTTCTTCCCGCACCTGGCGCTCCACGGTGACCAGCGGAAGAACGGCGAGACCTGCAACCAGTGCCATAGCCAATTCGCCCAGGACAACGGGGTCGGCTCAACAGGAGTCGTCTGCACCACCAATGCACAGTGTGGTGGCTACGACTCGGCCAACCCCACGGCCAGCTGGGAAGCGTGCGAGCCCAACCCGGCCGTGACGGACGGCGGTCAAATCTGCACGGTGACCGTCGACCCGACGCCAGGCGTCGAAATCGACTACCAGAAACTGGTGCACAACATCCACTTCGCGCGCCTGCGGGCTGGGTTTGAGGAGGCGGGCAACCTCGGCGAGCCCTGGGCGACGCCCATCCCGATTCCTCCTGGGACGCTCAACTACCTGGGCTTCCAGAACGGCTTGAGCAACTTCCAGCAAGTGCTCTCGCCCGTGGACGTGCGTGCCTGCACCAATTGCCACCAGGACTCCGATGCCACTTGCTCGGCCTCAGCGCCCTGCGCCTTCGGTCAGACGTGCACCTCAGGGAAGTGCACCAACAATGCATGGCAAAGCCCCACCGCCCGGGCGTGCATCACCTGCCACGACTCGGCCGATGACGTTGCCCACGCCGCCCTCAACACCTACACCCCGCCCAGTGGTGCACCCATCGAAAGCTGCAACGTGTGCCATGGAAGTGGAGCCGAGTTCGCCGTGGACACGGTGCACAACATCACCACGCTCTACTCGCTCCACATTGCCTACCCCTGGGAGCCGTAGCGGCGCATAGAAGGGGACCGTGACGGGCACGGTCCCTGCTTGAGGGGAGCCTCGGGACGAGCACCTCGCTTTCATGAGGAGGTGCTCGTGTCCGAGGTTTTGCATTTCATGGGGCTCTGGGTGCTGTAGCCTGTCGGCGAGGAGATCCGTCCTGGTTCGCCAAGCATTCATACTGCTGGCCCTCTGCGCCACCGCCTGCGGCTCGACGTGCCCCCTGACGGCAGCCGTCCCCCCAGACGCGGGGCCCGCGGCAGTCACCTGTTTGCCGGGTGCGACGCCTGGACTCATCGCCAACATCTCGGTTTCCACGCCGAGCAACTGCCAATTCTTCGTCCCGGGCGAGCAACCCGTCCTCACCATCGGCTTCGTCACTGACTGCCGGCAGCCAGTTGCACCTTCCAATATGACGAGCGCGGAGCTCTTGGTGTACGGGCCGCGCGACCCACTCAAGACGGTCACCACCATGGACTTGCTCTTGAATTCGCCGGTCGTCACCTTCAATGCCTACGCGGACCTCAAAGGTTACGCCGACGGTGGACCGCCGAATTTGACGTTCAACGCCGACGGGACGCTGAGCTACAAGCTCAACCCCATCTCCAACTTGAATGGGGGCACCTACACGACAGCCAACGGTGTCACCTCCACCAGCGAGGTCGCGGGGACGTACAGCGCTGCCGTCTTTGCGCTGGGCGCGAACCAACTCGACCAGGACTTCAAGCTGGTGGACTTCCAGATTGGCACCGCCACGGTCGAGCCCTACGTCAGTGGCCCGGAGGACGGAGGCCAAGTCTCTGCCACGGCACCAAATTCCACCTGCTTCGCCTGCCACCAGAATGCCGCTGACGGGGGCAAGACGTACATGGCCCATATTGCGCCCGAGCCCCCGCGCGCACCCGACGGCGAATACGCGCTCGACTCGCTGCCCATCGCAAGCTGCAAGGCCTGCCACAACAACGCCGGCTACAGCCCCAACACCGCCATGCGGAAGGCGCACGCCGTCCACCGCGGCGAGCACCAACTGGCCCCCGGCGTGGCCCACCCCGAGTATGGCGAAGGGGCGGACCCGTCCCTGGTGGCCTACCTCAACGTGGGTTTCCCGTTGATGCCCGTCGGGGGCACGCCCTTCCAGGCGCTCACCCCTGACGTGGCGATGGAAAAAAACTGCCTCGCCTGCCACGTCGACGACGCGTGGCAGACGCAGCTGTCGCGGGCCGCCTGCGGCTCTTGCCACGACAACGTCTTCTTCGCCGGCGCACCACTGCCCGACGGGGGTGTCGACCCTTCTGGACAAAACGTCGTCCCGCCAACCGTGTTTGGGGAGCCCTCGACGGGGCCGTGCACGGCGGACCAAGACTGCAGCGGCTTCCCGGTGGGTGGTAACCCGACGTACTCCACTGCGACCTGCGACCTGGGGACGGCTTCCCCCACCTATGGGGACTGCATCCTCACTCGGCACCCGATTCCGGCGGCTGCCAATCCGGACACGGAATGCTCGGAATGTCATGCCGCCTCGACGGCCAAAATTCCGGGGCTGGTCGCCCCAGTGGACAGCGTCCACAACATTAGCCAGTGGTCGCCGCCCATCACCCTGGACGGCTTCACCTTCCAGAGTGTCACCGTGACTGGCGGCACCGGCCCCGGCGGCAGCTTCAATGTCGGCGACACACCCGTCCTCAGCTTCCAGTTGCTCGACAACACCGGGACGCCAGTCGCCGACTTAGCCACCAACCCGGCCTGGGCGGGCACCTTCATCATCGCCGGGCCGACTTCCAACCCGCAGCGCGTTTACGGCAGCGCCACCGGCGGTCTGACCATGAAGACGGCGAGCCTCGGCACGCTGAGCTACAGCGGGGGAACCTATACCTACGTGCCGGCCGGTGGCTGGCCGGCCAATGCGTTGCCGCCCATTCTCAGCGGGCTTGTGCCCCAGCCCGCTCCCCCGGGCAGCTACACCGTCTGGTTCTACTGGGCGAGGACGACGAATGGCGTGCGTGACGCGGTTGACGCACAGATGGTTGTCCCCTTTCAGACGACGGGGCCGGCGCAAGCGCGGCAGGTGGTGACGCAGGCCGCCTGCGCCGCCTGTCACGGTGCGACGCCGGACGGCTTCCCCCACCTGGCGCTCCACGGGGACCAGCGGAAAAACGGAGAAACCTGCAGCACGTGCCATTCCCAGTACGCCCAGGACCTCGGCGTGGGCTCGCTGGGGGTGCTGTGCACCAGCAACGCGCAGTGCGGCGGGTACGACTCCGCCAACCCTGCAAACAGCTGGGAGCAGTGCCTCCCCAATCCAACGGCCACGGACGGCGGCACCATTTGTACCGTCACCGTCGACCCGACACCCGGCGTGGAAATCGACTACCAAAAGCTGGTGCACAACATCCATTTCGCCCGGCTACGGGCGGGCTTCTTGGAGGAGGCCAACCTGGGCGAGCCGTGGGCGAGCCCCATTCCCATCTCTCCTGGGACGCTCAACTACCTGGGCTTTCAAAATAGCCTCAGCAGTTTCCAGCAAGTGCTGTCGCCAGTCGACGTGCGCGCTTGCACCAACTGTCACCAGGACTCCAACGCCGCCTGCTCGGCGACAGTCCCTTGCGCCTACGGCCAGAGCTGCAGCGCTGCCGGCACCTGCAGCAACGTCGCCTGGCAAAGCCCCACCGTTCGAGCCTGCATCACCTGCCATGACTCGGCGGCTGACGTGGCGCACGCTGCCCTCAACACCTACCCCCCGGGCTTCCCGCCGGATGCGGGGGCAAATGAGATTTGCAGCCTGTGCCATGGAAGCGGTGCAGCGTACGCCGTGGACACCGTCCACAACATCACGACGCTTTACTCCGTCCATCTGGCCTACCCCCGAGAGCCATAGCGGCGAACCCCGGCAAGCTGCGTCCGAGGCCGTCGCCTGCCTCCCGTTTGCGCTGGTGGCCCTGCCACGGGGACTTGCAGGGAGGGTGCCCCGACCAAAGCCGCGACCGCGTGACGTCTGTGGCGCGTCTAGAGTTTGGGCGCAAGGAGGACGGCGTTTCATGTCCAGAGCCATGTTGAGGCGCAGCGAGTCACCCCGAGGAGTTGCGTTTGCGCCCCTTCTCCTCGGGTTCGTCCTGGCATGCAGTGCGCACCTCCAGCCGCCGCCGAGTGCCTCGCCAGGGGTGGTTTCCAAACCTGCCGCACCGGCGGCCTCGCCGTGGTGCGCGGCGGATGTCCATGGGACGGCAGAAGCAGAATTCGGGGTGAAGGCGCCCCTCTCCGAGCTCAACATGGAGTTTCTCGAGGCCCATGCCAGAGCGCGCGCCCAAGCCTGTGCGGACCTCGAGTCGAAGCGGCTCGTCCTGCGCTACTCCTTCGGGCTCTTTGAGGCACGTTACCTGGGAAAGGACGTCCTTCGGACGTTCGTCGTCCCCAAGGCCTACCACCCGGTCAAGGACGTCTCCCACGCTGTCTTCTTGGCGGCGTTGCTTTTCGCGGAGGCTCCGGGCGCCGAGCGGGACACTCAAGTGGCTCGGACGGTGGAAACCCTCGACGCCGTGTTGGCGCAGCTGAAAGACGGCTCGTCCCCGACGGCGACGTTACTTCCACCCAGCCTCCGTGAGCGCGAGCTGAGGCTCCTACAACGCACGCGACAAGCCGTCGCCGCTTTCTCCACCGGTGGGCTCGGTCCAAGCGCCCAAGAGGCGTACTTCGAGTCCGTCCGGGGCGACCTCAGGGACAACCTCCGTGACATTGCCGGTGAGAGCCTAAAGGCGCTCCACGCCGCGGTGGAGACGACTCGGCGTGGGGTGTCCAAAGTCGACCCCCAAGCGTGGGACTCGGTGCTCGTCGTCATTGCGGTCGCGCACCAGGCGCGAGCTCGAGAAATTGGCATCCAGTACTTTGAGCGGCTTTTGCGCGAGCCGGTGGGGGAGGGTGCGCGGAACGAGCGGCGCTTGGTCGTCGCCGAGCAACTTCCCCAGGCCAGCGAGCAGTATGGCTTACTCGCCACGCACCTGGTGGACCAGGCCGGCGGGAAAACCATTTTCGGTGACCCCTACCGGATGCAATGGGACGTCCTCGGAGAGGACGCCGCGACGCTCGACCTCCTGTTGCCTCCGTAGACGGGGCTCCCCGAGGGCCTCAACGGCTCTGGTCTAGCGCCGGCGGAGCCGGTAGTGCAGCTGGACGAGCTGGTCGCCGAAGGACTTGACGCCTTCTAGGACGAGGCCTGATTCCAGCTTCACGCCGCCGAACAGGGGCAACCCTTCGCCGATGAGGGCGGGCACCACCGTCATGGTGAGCTCATCGAGCAGCCCAGCAGCGAGGAAGCTTCGGATGACGACTCCCCCATCGACGTAGACGTGGCGCGCGCCCTCGGCTTCAAGCTGGGCCAACAACTCGGGGGGTTGGCCGGCAAAGGCGCGCTCGCCGTTCCGCCCTTGCACGGCACGGTGGGTGACCACGACGCAGCGTTTGCCTCGGTACAGCCACGGGCCGCCCGCTTCGAGGTGCCTCAGCACAAATTCGTACGTCTTGCGTCCAATGACCAACGTGTCGATGGATGCGAAAAAGTCTGCGAAGCCGTGTTCTTGGCCTTCGAACGGCTCCAGCCAGTCAACCGAGCCGTCCGGTCGAGCGAGAAAGCCATCCAGGCTGACACCGACGAATGCCGACGTGCGCGGCCTGCGCATAATAATACAGCGTATAATATTGCGATGAAACGACGCAAGCCGGGGCGCC